>JANYKA010000235.1 GCA_025358315.1 Gemmatimonadota bacterium
CAACGTTCGCCGCTTTTTCCCCCGTTCGCCCTGCAACGTTCGCCGCTCTTTCCCCCGTTCGCCCTGCAACGTTCGCCGCTCTTTCCCCCGTTCGCCCTGCAACGTTCGACTCTGTTCCCTTATCTAACCCCAATAAAATCACAAACCGCGTCAACCACCTCAGCAGATTTCAACATCTTCCTGTGCCCTCCCGTATCCACCTCCAACAACCGTGCGTTCGGATACGCCCGCAACGCGAGTTGGGCGTCGGCGAGCGGGATTTCGCGGTCGTGGATATCGTGAACGATCAACACCGGCAATGTCTTGTCGCTCGTATTCGGCAGTAGCGACGACTGTTCGATTGGGACCCCGGTGCGCTCGACCATCGCGGTCTTAAATGCTTCGCGGACTCGTGGCCCAAGTCCCATAAAATCCGAGAAGCGCTTGAACACTTCCGGTAGCGACGAGGGCGTGCCGAGCAAAACGATCTGCTCGACTTTTAGTCCGCGGCTCAGTGCGATATTTGTTGCACCCCCGCCCATCGAATGGCCAATCACAGCGCGGAATGGGCCGATCGCCGCTTGCACATCGAGCAGCGCTTTGGCGAAAGCAAATGGGTTGGCGAATTTGCCCTGGCTCGCGCCGTGCGCTGGGCCATCCATCCCAATTACACGATGGCCGAGTGCGACCAGCGGATCGACGAAATACCCGAGCTGCGCACCCCGCCCTTCCCAACCGTGGAGAAGAATGACCGGGGCACCGTCAGCGGCGCCCCACTGCGTACCGGAAATGTTTTCCGTGAGCGCGAGTGGGGTGCCACGGGCGATGAGCTCAAGTTCCCACGCCGGCTGTTTGTGGACGCGCGGCGAGGTGAAAATCTTTGCGATAAACTTTCCGCCGCGGCGTGGAGCAAACCGTTCATACGCGCGCAGCTTCAGGCGAAGGGAGAGAGGAAGTGCCACGCGATCAAGGAATCGGGGGCCGACTGCTTTTCACCACCGTCACCGTCAGTGCTGATGGATACTGCGCCGAGTGATGGACGACGTTGTGCGCCACCACGCCCTGCGTCTCGTCGTAGTTGTTGCCGCCGGTATTCAGGTTGCGGTCGAAGCGCGGGAAGTTGCTGCTCGACACTTCAATCCGCAGGCGATGGCCGGGCGCGAAGTAGTTGCTTGTGTTGAGCGGCTGCAACGTGACTTTCGTGACTTTGCCTTTCTCCATCCACACGAGCGGCTTGTCGTAGCCGTCGCGATAGCGCATCCGCTGAATGGACTCGTCGAGATTATAGGCTCGGCCGTCGGGATACACGTCAATGATTTTCACCGTGAAATCGGTGTCTTTCGCGTCGGACGACACATACAGCGTCGGCACGATCGGGCCGCTCAATTCTGTTCCTTCTTTGAACGGCTCCGATGTGTACACGAGCACATCGGGACGTGCTTCCATCTTGCGTTGATCGAGTGAGCCGGCGACGACGGCATTCCCCTGACAGCAGACATTGCCGCCGTACGAGGTCACCGGCTTCATCGGATCGTACGAAAACAAATCGGGCTTGTCTGCTTTCGCCGGCGTTGTCGACATCGTGCCGTCGCCGTTGAGCGTGTTCGCATTGCCGCCACTGCCGAGGAAAAAGGTCATTGGTGCGGCGTCTTTCGGCGGCCACGTTTCCGAGGTCTGCCACTTGTTGAGCCCCATCGTGTAGTAGCGGACCTTTGGCATCGTGTCGATCACGCCGTCATTCACTCCCTTCAGAAACTTGTCGAAAAAGGAGTAGATGATGTCGCCGTAGTCGAGGCGGGCGTCGCCCATATCGCGTTCACCGACGACCGTGTGTTCGGTGGCGCGGGTGTAGCCGCAGTGTCCGACCGGGGCGATCACCGCCCACTGTTGATTCGCTGCATCGCCTTTCGCGGTTTTCCGGACGTGGTTGAACATCGCGAGGTTCGGGCCGACGGAGACGTCGTACCACGACATAAACCAGAGGCCGGGGATGTTGAGCGCCATATTTTCGTGCCAGAGTCCGCCGCGATACCAGGCCGGATCGTTCGGCGCACGCTTGATCATCGCCCCACCGGTGGCGACCGGCATTGAGTCGGCGAAAATCCCGTGCGGCCCATCAACGGCTTTGATCAGTTCCATCTCAGGGAGATGGTAGAACGCCTTGGACCAATCGACGGGTGGGTTACGCTGTGCGAGATCGTATGACTTCGACTCGCGGATGAGTTCTTCCTGCGTCGCGTTTTTTGGGAACATCGGCCGCACCTGATTTTGCTCACCCATCAGCCAATCAATGAACAGCATCTGCACGGCGCCGCCGCGGTACCAGTTTCCCATCTCGTAGTACGGACCGACCTTGCCAACACCGGCGCCAAAGCCCTGCACGTTCATGGCGGCGAAGCCCGGGTTGCCGAGCGATGCAACACCGGCCTGCCATTCGGCGGTCGAGGAGCAGCCGGTGGTGCCGATCTTGCCGTTCGACCACGATTGTGCGGTCATGTACTTGAGTTCGTCGTCACCGTCGGAGAGCGGCGGCCCGAGAATATCGTAGTTGCCTTCGGCGAAGAAATGGCCGCGTTCCTGCATATCGATATAGGCATACCCGTGCTTGATCGCCGTCAACTGCGACGTCATGTTCGCAGGCACGCCATTCTGGACGTCCCAAAAATTAAAGTTGTAGGGCGTGCGAACCCAGATCGCCGGATATTTCTTCGACGCGTCTTTGGGATGGTAGATGTCGGCGGGAATCCGCACGCCATCGCGCATCGTGATCATCACCTTGCGATCCACGACGGCGAGCGATTGGAGTTCGTTCTCGGTAGCCCAGCGCTTGGCCTTCGCGCTGTCGGTCATTTGGCCCCCGCCCTGTGCACCAGCGGAAGAGGCGTAGCCGGCAATAAGTACGGCGGCGAGTGTGGCGTAGCGAATCGTATGACGCATACTGATGCTCCCTTATGTCAGGGGATGGGGACAACCCTTGATAAGGGTACGGCACAATCGAAGATTACGTTGCAGCGGTTACGCTGCCCCGCCGTCCGCTAAGTAGGAAACGGGACGCTGCCCGCCGTCCTCTAAGTAGGAAACGGGACGCTGCCCCCACCGTCCGCCCCGTAATCTTAGGCCGCCTCAACCCCCGCCCGATCAACTATCCGTGAAAGATCTTCAAGCCCGCACAATACATCCCGCGGCTTTGATCCATCCGGCGGCCCCAATATTCCCGCCAAATGCAGTTGATCAATAATCCGCGCCGCCCGTCCATATCCCACCTTGAGCCGGCGCTGCAACAATGATGTTGATCCGCCCTGATTCGAAATACACACTTCCGCCGCCTCGCGGAACAGTTTGTCGCGATCGCTGTCGTCCACCTCACCGTCCTGGCCGGCGCCGGCGTCGATCGCTTCCTGTTGGCGCACCTTCTCGATAATGTCCTGTTCGTCCCGCACTTCCTCGATGTGAATGAGCCCCTGCGCTTCCATTGTCGCCTTTCGAATCTCGCGACGGTCGACATACCACTTCATCAGGCGCTCGGTGTCTTCGTTGCTGAGGAACGCGCCCTGCAATCGCGCCGGCTCGCTCTTGCCCGGCGGAATGAACAGCATATCGCCATTGCCCAGCAAACTCTCGGCGCCCATCCCGTCAAGAATCGTGCGACTGTCAATCTGCGAGGCGACGCGGAAGGCAATACGGCTCGGGAAATTCGCCTTGATAAGACCCGTGATCACGTTCACGCTCGGACGCTGCGTGGCGAGAATGAGGTGAATACCGATCGCCCGCGCCTTCTGCGCGAGCATCGCCAACGGCGTCTCGACTTCGGCAGCACAGGTCATCATCAGATCGGCGAGCTCGTCGATCACGACGACGATGTACGGCAAGATGCCGCGCTTGTACTCGAGATTTTCGAAACCGACAGTCGGATCTTTCGGCTTAACTAGCGGCGCACCGTCGCGGACTTTCTGGTTGAAGTCCTGAATGTTGCGCGCACCGTTGGCGGCGAGCAACTGATACCGCTCCTGCATTTCGAGCACTGCCCACTTGAGCAGTGCCGCCGCGTCGCGGTTGTCGGTGACCACTTTGTGACGCTGATGCGGGAGCACGTTGTACACCGAGAGCTCGACCATTTTCGGATCGACCATCAAGAAGCGCAGCGTCTTTGGCGTGTGCCGGTAGATCAGGCTCGTGATGAGCGTGTTCACGCAGATCGATTTCCCCGAGCCGGTCGCACCCGCGATAAGGAGGTGCGGCATCTTGGCAAGATCGGCGATCACGGCGCGCCCCTCGAGATCTTTGCCCAGCGCGATTGGCAGCGCTCGCGGCGTGTTCTGATAGTCGCGCGATTCCAGCATGTCGCGGAAATACACCATTTCTGCGGTCGGATTCGGCACTTCCACGCCGACGGCGCCCTTACCCGGGATCGGCGCGACAATGCGAATGCTTTGCGCACGCATCGCCAGCGCCAGGTCGTTCGCGAGGTTCGCGAACTGGCGCACTTTCACGCCGGGGCTGGGTTCGATTTCGTACTGCGTTACCGTTGGCCCGCTGGTACGGCCAGTCAGAATACCGTCGACCTTGAAGGTGCGAAGCGCGTCCATCAGCTTCTGCCCCATCGCGTCGAGATGCGGTTTGCCAACATCTGCGTTGCGCGGCGGCGACGGCGTGAGCAACTCCGGCGACGGGAGTTCGTCGGCTGCGGCATCAAGCGGATCGCCACCATAATCAATTGCCGCCGCAACCCCGGCAGCGTGTTCTGCAGACTTCTCGGCCTTACTGAGTTTTTTCTTTTTGCTACGCGTGGACGCACCACTGGCAGGGTCCGGCATCATTGGGTCGGCGAGTTCATCGTCGGCCTCGACGGTCGCGCTGCCAGCCGCTTCCATCAATGACAAATCGACCGTCGGCATTTCGGATGCCGAGGGTTCAAGGCGTTCGGCTATGGTAAGAAATTCGGATGTGCTCTCCATCGTTGTCGCCGTTGCACTTTGGTCCACAGCGAGACGCTGCCCGCCGTCCGCTCTGTGCGCCCGGTTCCCAATCAAAATCCGCAGCGGATTCCACCCCAACGTCCCTGCCATTAGTCCACACCCAGCAATAGCAACAAAAACCCATGCCCCCCCAAGCCCGACCGCTTTCACGAGGTAGAAAGCAATAAAACTGCCGACAAGGCCAGCATAGAAATCGATCTGCGATGCATCGACCGTGGCGCCGCGCGCGAGGGCGGCGGCAATCGGCACGATCGCCGCGAGTCCGACGGTGAAGAACAACAAACGCCGATCTTCACGTTCCTGGATGCGGCCGAGCAGACGTAGCGCGTGTACGGCGGGAATGAATGGCACGACGACCGCGGCGAGTGCGCCGAGTGCGATCAGAACGGTGGAGCGGAGACAGGCCCCGACGGGGCCAAAGATGCCGCCTGCGGTGGTGCAACTCCCGGACGTTCCGCCGGCGAGGAGCGAGCCGGCAATGAACACCGCCGCGAGCAACAGTGCGATACCGCCGAGTTCGCGTTTCAGGTGCGAACGGCGGGCGAGTTTTTGGATTTCTTCCGGTGTCGCGGCATCGGCGCCCTTGTCACTGGCGTCGCGCGATTTTGCGCGGACGCGGGGCACGCGAGTCGCGCGAGTCGCGCGATTTGCGGGGGCGGAAGTGTCGGACTGATTGATCGAATTCGGCGACAGGGACGGGTCGCGCGAAGGCTTGGGCATATACGGGATTTCTCGGAGGGAGAGGGACCGAGAAAGTGACTGCTCAGAGGGGGGTGGGGTCACTTTAATTCGCGTTTTCTGCGGGGCGGGCGGCGGGGAGCAACGCGTTTCCGAGGGGGTGTGCAGCGGGCAGCGTGCAGCAACACGTTTCCGAGGGGGTGTGCAGCGGGCAGCGTGCAGCAACACGTTTCCGAGGGGGTGTGCAGCGGGCAGCGTGCAGAAATTCGTTGGCGGGAGGGGGGCGCTGACCGCCGTCCGCTCAGTAGGAAACGGGTTGCCTTCCGCTGTCCGCCGTCCGCCCAGTAGGAAACACGATACGATGCTCTGCCCCACTGACCTTTAAGGAATCGGCTCCTTCAGTAGGTATGCCCCATCCGTCTCCAAAAACTTGGTATGAACATCCCCAGCCGCAAAGTGGGGGTCGTCCATCACCCGCCCGAGAAACGGAATCGTCGTCATGACTCCCTGCACGATGAACGTTTCCAGCGCCATTTTCATTTTCGCCAATGCCTCGGCGCGATCGCGTCCCTGGCAAATCACTTTCGCGATCATCGAGTCGTAATAGGGGGGCACGGTGTAGCCGGCGTAGGCGTGGGTATCGACCCGCACGCCGTTGCCGCCGGGAAGATTGAAGACGTCGATCTTGCCTGGAGAGGGCTGGAAATTGCGGGCCGGGTCTTCGGCGTTGATGCGGCACTCGATCACGTGACCGCGCAGCGGCGGCGTCTCGGTGACGGACATGCGTTCGCCGGCGGCGACGCGGATCTGTTCTTTCAATAAATCCACACCCGTGAGCATCTCCGTCACCGGATGCTCAACCTGAATGCGGGTGTTCATCTCCATGAAGTAAAAGCTCCCGTCTTCATCGAGAAGCATTTCCATCGTACCAGCGCCGACATAATTAATCGACTTCGCGCCCAACACCGCCGCGTCGCCCATTTTCTTTCGCAGTTCAGGCGTCATCGCCGGCGACGGAGCTTCTTCGATCAACTTTTGGTGACGGCGCTGCACCGAGCAATCGCGTTCACCCAAATGAATACAGTTGCCGTGCGTATCGCCGAGGATCTGGAATTCGATATGGCGCGGCCGATCGAGATATTTCTCGACGTACACACTGCCGTTGCCGAACGCCGACAGTGCTTCGGAGCGGGCGAGCTGAAACGAGCGGGCGAAATCGTCGGCGTCACGGGCGACGCGCATCCCCTTCCCGCCACCGCCGGCGGCGGCCTTGATGATCACCGGGAAGCCGATTTCTACGGCGAAGCCGAGCGCGTCGTCAACGTCTTCCACGGGGCCGGGCGAGCCGGGAACGACTGGGACATTGTTCGCGATCATCGTCGCACGCGCCGCGGCTTTGTCGCCCATCGTGCGAATCTGTTCCGGCGTCGGACCAATAAACGTGATGCCGCTCGCCGCGCATATCTCGGCGAACTCGGCGTTCTCAGCGAGAAACCCGTACCCCGGATGGATCGCGTCGGCGCCGGTGATTTCGGCGGCGGCAATAATCCGCGGGATGTTGAGATAGCTCTCCCGCGCCGGCGCCGGACCGATACAGACATCGTCGTCGGCGAAGCGCACGTGCAGCGATTCGCGATCGGCCTCGGAGTAGACGGCCACGGTTTGGATGCCCATTTCGCGGGCGGCACGGATCACGCGGAGAGCAATCTCGCCGCGGTTGGCAATGAGAATTTTTTTGAACACGGTCTACGTAACGTCCTGCTGGAAATTATCGAAGCTGGTATCGCTGGCGCCGGCAATGCCCTGCACCCGCAGCGCAAACTCGCTCGGACTCGTCGCATAGAACAGCGCACTCTCATACGAAATCACACCCTTCGAGTACCAGTTCATCAGCGACTGGTCGAAGCTCTGCATGCCGTATTGCACCGTGCCCTCACGGATGAGGTCCGGGATATTCAGTGACTTGCTCATATCGCGAATCTGGTCGCTGACGGCGGCGGTATTGATCAGCACTTCACAGGCCGGAATACGGCCCGCGCGATCGGCTCGCGGCACAAGGCGCAGTGAGATCACAGCTTGCAACGCGTTCGCCAGCGAAAAACGCACATCGCCTTGCTGGTGCGGCGGATAGAACGAGAGCACGCGGTTGATGGTCTGCGTCGCGTCCGTGGTGTGCAACGTGCTGAACACCAAGTGACCCGTGTCGGCGGCCTTCAGGGCGATTTCGAGTGTCTCGAGATCGCGAATTTCGCCGATCAAAACAATGTCAGGATCCTGACGGAGCACACGGCGGAGCGCCTGCGCGAACGAGCCCGTGTCGGTGCCCACTTCGCGTTGGTTGATGTGACAGTTGATATCGCGGTGGAGAAACTCAATCGGGTCTTCGATCGAGATCACATTCGCGTGACGATTTTCATTGACGTACTGCACCATCGAGGCGAGCGCCGTGGATTTGCCGGACCCGGTGATGCCGGTGACCAGCACGAGGCCGCGCGGCTTCATCGAAATTTGTTCGAGAATCGGCGGGAGGTTCAGCTCCTGAATGTTCAGCGCCTGGAAGGCGATGGCGCGAAACGCATACGCGATCGATCCGCGTTGCTGATACATGTTCACCCGGAAGCGGCCAACACCGGCCACGCCAATCGCGAAGTCGGCTTCTTTGTCCGTTTCGAATTCGCGGCGCTGCTTGGGCGGTAGAATTTGTTCGCCGATCGAGCGCAGATCTTCCGGCTTCATCGGCGGCTGCTCGAGCGCCTTGAGATCACCGTCAATGCGCAATGTCGGCGGACGGCCGACTTTCATGTGCAAGTCGGAGGCGTTCTGTTGGACCATCGCCTGCAGAATAGCCTTGTAGTTGTACGGCGCCGAGGGAGTCGGCGCTGGCGCACCGGCAACTGGGACGCCGGTCGCCGGGCGCGGTGCGCCGCTGGTTGGGTCAGCCATTGGGATCGATCCGGAACAGCACTTGGCCGTATTCCACCGGATGCGTGTCGGTCGCGGAGATCTCCTTTACGACGCCCGAGAACTCGCTCTCGATCTCGTTCATGATTTTCATTGCCTCGATGATGCAGAGGATCTGGCCCTTCTTGATCGTCGAACCGACGGTGACGTACGGCTTCGCGCCCGGTTCCGGTGCGCCATAGTACGTGCCGACCATCGGTGACTTCACTTCCAGATGCGCCGGCTTCGCCGCCGGCTTCGCCGCGACATCGGCTTCGGTGACGGCCGGCAATCCCATGGCCGGTGTGAGCCGCGGTTCGGGTGGCATCATCGCCGGCATGGCCATCGGCGCGGCGATTTGCATCGTGCCGCGATTGGTTGGCGTCTTGCTGATGCGAATTTTCATTCCCTTGTCACTGGAAATTTCGATGGAGTCCACCGAAGACTCGTCCAGCATTTCGACAAGTTTTTTTACGTAGCGAAGGTCGATCATATTGTTCAGGTTTGAGATTGCCATTGGTTCGCCGGAAGGGCGTTATAACTCGATCAGTTCTCGCGCGAACGACGTCAACACCACCGCTCCGTCTGAATTCAGCCAAACGTCGTCCTCAATCCTCACGCCGCCCCACTTGGGGCGATAGATCCCGGGCTCAATCGTCACCACCGATCCGACCGGCAATGGCGCGTCCGACGACTTCGACAAACGGGGCGCTTCGTGAATCTCCAGACCAATTCCGTGGCCCAGGGAGTGCCCGAATTCGTCTCCCCACCCGCGGCGCTCAATGTAGCCCCGCGCGAGGGCATCGGCATCTTTTCCGCGCATTCCGGCCCGAATCGCACCCGAAGCAGTGGCATTACTCTCACGAACTACGTCATAAACGTCTTGCATCTCGGCCGTGGCCTTCCCCATTACGAACGTGCGGGTGATGTCGGAAACGTAGCCGCCGGACACGGCGCCGAAGTCAATCAACAGAAACTCGTTCATCTGTAACTGGCGCGACGAGCAGCGGGCGTGCGGCAATGCCGAGCGAAATCCGGTGGCAACAATGGTCTCGAAGGCGAAAGCTTCGCTGCCGGCCTCGCGCAACTCCCATTCCAGTGTGCCGCCAATCTGCAGTTCCGTCATCCCGACTTTGACGCGGGTGATCGTGCGGGCCAACGCGGTCTCGGCCATACGCACGGCATCGCGAATGTGGTCGAGTTCCGTGGCGTCCTTTTGTTCGCGGAAAGTTTCCACGAGGTTCACCGACGGGCGCCACTGCCAGCGCGAACCGCTGTCAACAAATCGCTGATAGTCGGCATGCGTGACGTGCGCCGACTCGAACGCCATCACTTCAACGTCGAGTGTCGGCAACAGCGCCCATAGGCGCGACCAAAGCGACGCGGGCTCGATCACCACGCGCATGACATCACCGGCCTGCTCTTTCGCCTGCTCGGTGTAGCGGAAGTCGGTAAGGAGCACGGCGTCGGTCGCCGAGACGACGAGCAACGCGCTGGAACCCGAGAAGCCGCTGAGGTAACGAATATTTGCGAGCGATGTGATGAGCATCGCATCGAGCGACGCAGTGGCGAGCGATGCGCGGAGGGCAGCAAGGCGCCGGTCGCGCCCTGCGGTCACTTGTCCTTTCGCGCGGCGTGGCGCCGCGTCTGCACGATTCCGCGCAGCGCGAGTTCGTAGCCCTGTGCCCCAAATCCGCACAGCACCGCCACGGCGCCGGACGACAGCACGGAATGCCGGCGTTCGGGCTCGCGAGCGTAAATATTAGTGAGGTGCACTTCGACGTACGGGAGTGCAACGGAGCTGAACGCGTCGCGCAACGCCAAGCTGGTGTGCGTCCATGCGCCGGCGTTGATCAGCGCTCCATCCGCTTTGGTGCGCAACTCCGGCGCCACACCGGGGGCCGCTTGCCGTCCGCCCAAGGCGTGGATGGCGTCGATGAGATCGCCTTCGTGGTTGAACTGCGCGCAGGCGATTTCCACTTTGAGTTCAGTCGCGACGTCGTGCAAATGCGCCTCGATCTCGGCGAGCGTGGCTGTGCCGTAGAGCTCCGGTTCGCGTGTGCCCAGCAGATTCAGGTTCGGACCGTTAAGAACCGCGATCCTCACGGCTTTTTCATCTGCGTGAGCCAGTCCTGAAATTGGGCGAGTTCGCCAGGCGTTCCAGGCTCACCAGCGGGCGGCTCGATAGGCGCCGAATCCGGCGACGGTGCTTCGTCGGCCGGCGAGAAAAACTGATCGAAACGCAACTTCTGTGATTGTCGAGACACGTTCGCGCTGGCCCGCATCGGTGTGTCGCGGAAAACAGAATCGAGCGAAAGTTCGGTCGCCGCGGCCTGCGTCGGGCGACCTTGAACCACCGGCGCTGCGGTCTCCACAGCGCCGGCAAATGTCGAAAGCGCGCCTGCGGCATGTTCGTCGGAGAGCGACGGTGCCGTGTTGTTGAACAGGGTGTCGAGCGTGCCACCGGGGGCAACGAGCACCCCTGCGACCTCGGGAACAGAGACGACGGGTGCGGCAACCGGGGCTGTGGCCGTGATCGCCGAGGAACCGTTGCCGCCGACAGGCCGCCGACCGGAGAGTGCCGCAAAGAATCCGCGCGCCGTGTTGACCTCTTCGCCGATGACTTTATCGAATGCGAGGCTCGACCGTCCGCCACCTTCGATAGAACGCACCCGATCCTTGAGACTTTCGTCGCTTGGATTCTGCGCGGACAGTTGTTTATAGACTTCCAACGCCTCGGCGCGGAACCCCTGAGTCAGATAGAGTTCGGCCATTGTCTCCGTCACAAACGGAGCTGGCGTTTCGCTGACCTGTGAGGCGTCGGTGTCGAAGGTTGGCACGCGGCCGACCACTGGGTCGATGCCGAAGGCTGGAGTCGATGTGCGGAACACCGGGGCAGCGTGCAGCGGGTCAGCGTGCAATGGGTCAGCGTGCAGCGGGTCAGCGTGCAGCGGGTCAGCGTGCAGCGGGTCAGCGTGCAGCGGGTCGGTTAGTGCTGGGGGGTCGAACGAAAGGGTGGCGAAGTCGTGAGAAGCCGGCTCGGCGGCCATCGGCGACGGGTCATCGGCAAAGCCAATGTCCGCGAAGCTCGGGAAGCCGTCGTCCGTTGGGATATCGACGTGGGATGCGGCCGTAAACGGCACGATCGGTGCGGCCGCGAACGGCTCAAGCGGCGCGGCGACGGCGGCGAAGGTATCAAGCGACGCCGTGGCCGCATCCAACTCATCGATTTCGGCCGAGGTACTGAGGACGCCGGGAAGGTGATCTTCGCCCGGGTCTGCGAGCGTGACGGTTTCTGATGTGCCGAAATCCAACGACATATCCATTAGCCCGAAATCCATCGGCACTGATGCGTGTTGATCTGCGGCAACAATCGCGTCCATCGGGATGACCGGCGTGGGCATCAACGGCGCGGCCGGCGTGCTCGAGCGCGGTGGCGTTACTGCTCGCGTTGGCGCCTGTGAGGCAACCGCTGCCGCAGCCGCAGCGCTATTGGCGTCGATCGTGTCGAGTTCGGTGAGGAATCCAATGATTTCTTCGTTGCGCGGGTCGGCGTCGAGCACCCGTGTGTACCAGTGGCGCGCACCGTTGGTGTCGGCGCGGCTGCGTGCAATATCGCCGAGGTGACGCAGGGCGATCAGATTTTCCGGATCCAGTTCGAGGGCTGTCTCAAAAGTGACGCGAGACTCGTCGTAGCGGCCGGCTTCAAAGAGCGCCTGTCCGTAAACGACGTGGCCGTTCATGTTGCCGGGCTGATCTATAAGATGCGTTTGACAGAGCTCGATCGCTCTTTCGAGATCGCCGCTTTTGCGATATTCGTTGGCAAGCGGCGCGAAAAACCGGCGAGGGTTCTCGTCGAAACGCTTTAGAAGTTCTTCGAGTCGTGCGGACGTGCTCATTAATAGTTGGCCTGTTGCAGACGATACCAGTCAGTGCAAGGTTCGTGCGAAGATACCATGCGGCGAAGATCGAAGTCAATCCGAAGTGTCAGCGGCCCTTGATTTTAGCTCTAGCGAGCCGGTAAGTTTGGAGGCTCTGTCTCACCTTTGAACACCACCGTTTTTCGCAAGGGAGTGCCGCCTCGTGTTGCAACAGATGCGGAGCTTTGCCGCGTATATCTGGATTCTCATA
>JANYKA010000254.1 GCA_025358315.1 Gemmatimonadota bacterium
AACAGACATATGGCCCCGGATTTGTCCGGACCGAGTGGTGTTAAAACTTTAACGCGATCGCTGGCGGCGAGCAGTCGCTTGGCCCACCGGTCGCGGAGAAAGCGGAGCCGCGCGATCTTACGGTCGGCGCCCATTCCGCGATTGAACGCCAACGCGGTGCTGACGGCATTAAAATTCGCCTGCGGGTGCGTGCCAATCTGCTCATACTTGCGGACGTTTCCCTTAAGCGAATCGTCGGAGCCCATCAGCGACCATAGTTTCTCCTGCTTCTCCTTGCGCACATACAAGAAGCCCGTGCCAATCGGCGCCATCGTCCATTTGTGCAGCGACACACCGTAGTAGTCACACTCGAGATCGTCGCGCTTGAAGGGGAAGTGATTGAACGCGTGGGCGCCGTCCACGAACACTTCAATCCCCAGCGGACGCGCCATCCGGACAATCTCACGCACCGGCATGATCTGGCCGGTAAGATTCGTGATGTGCGTAACTTCGATCACTCGCGTTTTCGGTGTGATCGCCTTCCGGAATTGCTCAACGATGTACTCGTCACTTGGCGGTGGCACCTTAAACGAGATCTGCTTGAATACAATTCCCTCGCGGCGCACCCGCTGCTCCCAGCTCGTGTTCATCCGCGGGTAGTTCTGATTCGTTGACAGGACTTCGTCGCCGCGTTGCAGATCGATGCCGAAAATCATGATCTCATTGGCTTCGCTCGCGTTGCGCACCACGGCTATTTCTTCGGTATCACACCCAAAGTCTCTGGCCAGATCGCGACGGGTGCTTTCCATCCGCGGCTCGAGAATCCGCCACATATGCTCCACCGGCAACTCGTTCACGAATCGTTGGTCGCGAATCAATTGCTCGAGCACGTGCGTCGGCGTCGGTGAGCATCCGCCGTTGTTCAGGTTGATCATCGTGCGATCCAAATCGAACGCCCGTTGAATCTGACTCCAGTACGCCTCTTCTTCGGCGAGTTGCTGCGCAGATCGATTACCGGCAATCGCATTCGCTTTAAAGAGTTGCCCGAATGCATCCTCGCGCATCACCGGCAGTGCGATGCCGGCGCCGGCCAACCCGCGCATAAACGTTCGACGGGATGTCATCAGATGTTCCTTGGTTTAGGGAATAATCACTAAGCCCGACTCGCCGCCAAATCCATCTCGTATTTTGGCGAGACTGCCGGGCGCCTGCCACGCTCCGCCATCAAACCGGACAGCCACCCCGTAGCGCCCGGGCTTCAGCGCCACCTTCAACTCCCAGCCACCTACTATGCGCCGAAGCATGAGCGGTTGCCAGTCCGAAAACGATGCAGCCATCTCAACGGCTACCGAATCCGGTGCAGTGACCGTCAATGTCAGCACCGCGCCAATGTCCTGCGGCTCCAGGCGCGCAAATGTCGCGATTCCCTTTGCTTCGGTTTCATTGCGCGGCATCCGTAGCGCGAAACGCACTGATGCCTGGGCTACTATCGCGTCAGGAGTTCCGCGAACGGGGTCGGCCAGTTGATGCCCGCCGCCCAACGCCAGCGAAACCCGCGGCGTGAAATCCCAGGTGGCACTCGCAAAAAACGCCGACTGTGAAGCCAGCGTCAGACCGCGACCATTTCGCAAAGTAAGCACGGCATCAAGCGACAGTCGGTGTTGTTCGTAGTGGGTGGCAAACGATGCGTCATCAACCGAAAAATCCGCGCCGTCAACAAGCGGAAAGATTCCTGCCGCCTCCATCAGCGGCGTGTCGTCGGTGAATGTGCGGGCGATTGATGCCGTTGCGGTAAAATCGCCAAAGCGATACCAACCACCGGCATCGACCGTCGAACCCCGGCTGGCGATGTTGTCGCGGTCAGTGCTGCCAATCGCTCCCCCACCCCATAGGCCGCCATCGGCAATCAACACGCGCTGGCGGAGGTAGCCACTGACGTTGCCGCCGCGACCAAGACTGGTCACTCCAAATCTCGAAGCGGAAATGCCCATTTCACTTTGCAGCGGCCACTGAAGGCTTGGCCTGTACGCGATCGCACCAATTATTTGGGCTGCGGCTGCGCTGTCACGCGAAACGCTGGCATTGGCCGAAAAGAGTGACGCAAAGTGCACGTCGCTTTCGCGCCATAAGACGCCGAGGACAATCGCGTCATGCGCATCGCGATTCATCTGTTGCGCGCGAAGAACCCCACCCTCAAGGCTCAATTCCCGCGGCGACTGCGCTCCCGCCGCGCCGAACGCGACAAGCAGCGCACACGCTGTCGCGCGTGCGGTCATTTCATGGCCTTACGGCCTCCCGCGAGGATTCAGCGAATTCACGGATGGCGGAGGGGGTAGGAGTGACATAACACCTCGGCCGCGCAAATCGAGTGCAACATCCGGCTTGAGACCGGCCGCCACATCGCCCTGCACGGCGCTTCCCAACGCCGTAAGTTGTGCACCGGTTGCGCCGTGCGCCATTAGGTCGAGTAACATCCTCGACGCTTGCTTCGGCGGGACCCCATTCGCCACCATCTCAGTCAGTACTCCAAGCTCCATCGCAATCGGACGATTTGGAGCCGCCGCCCGCATCTGTTTGAGCGTTTTTTCGGGGACGCCAGCATAAAGGGCATCGGCACCAGCGGCCATTTCGTCCACCGATCGCGTAGGGGCAAGCAATTCGTTGGCCCGGCGCATCCGGCTCTCCAGAGCGTTCATTGCCTCACGAATTCTCTTCGGTGTCGCTTTCTTGGCCACTCCCTCAAGCGCCTTGGACATCAGCGGGTCGCTCGGCATGCCGCGGGCGATTGCGGCACCGAGCACCTGACGGACAACGTCACGGGTGGCGTCATCACGGATGAGCGTCAGACGGGCATCCTGCGCGACGGCCGATCGGGCCCCCAAGGCGACCAGTACGGCGACGGCGGATCGCAAGAAGCAGGAACTAAAACGGCTGTTATTCACGGGGCAGTCACCATTAGCACGGAGGCGTCGCCACCGTAATCGAGATCGCGGGCACGCGACGCACGTGGATCAGCCACGAGCGTCGTGCCATCAACGAGAAAAGCGTACACGTGCCGGCCAGGCGTGGCGCGCACGGTGACCGTCCACGGGCCCTCAGTACCGAAGCGCCGCATGGGCGAAGTCGTTTCGTCCCAATTATTGAAATCGCCGACAATCGTCACGGACTTCGCGTTACGGGCCTCGAACACAATCGAGACCGGCACAGCGACCGACAGACGGACATCGGGCGAGTTGTCGACATGTTGAAGCGGTGTAGCGATCGGGCCTCTCGCGACCTGCACAGGCGCCGGCGTCGAATCGCTCACGCCGACTCTGTCACCGGTAAAGAAACCGATCGCCAGCGCCGCCGCCGCAAGAATCCCGGCCGCCGCCATCGAGATCGATGGCTCGCGCAACGAACCCAAAAGCAATCGCAAACGCGACGGCCGGAGGGCCGCACGTGCACGCACCGCTGCCATAATCTGCGCCGTTGCCCCGGCATTCGCCCGTGGCAGTGGCGCGAAGACCCGCGCAACCTGCTCAATCAATTCGTCCCGCTCTTCACCGATCATTTTGCTCCACTCCGGCGAGGCGCACACGTAACGTGTCGCAAGCCCGTTTAACCCGCATTCTCAAGGCCGATAGACCAACGCCGGTCACGGCCGCAATGTCTTCGTAGGACAGATCTTCGACGTGCCGAAGCAAAAATGCTTCTTTTTGTTCCGGTGGCAACGATTCCAACACCATCCGAACTTCTTCCGCCCAGTCGGCCCCAAAATCTTCTTCCGGCGCCGACGCCGACAGCGGCAAATCCCCATACTCGATCAGTGCATGATGGCGCCGTGCACGCGCCATCAACGTTCGACACCGATTGGCCAGAATTCGGAAGAGCCATGGATCGAACCGGGCATCTTCCCGAAAACGTGGGAAGCTGTCGTGCACCCGCACGAATGCATCCTGCACCGCTTCTTCGGCATCTTGATCATTCCCCAGCATATTCCGGGCAAAGCGCAGGCAACGCGGATAGTAGTACTCCACTATCTCAAGAAACGCGTGCTCGTCGCCGCCTTTTGCCCTGATCGGAACCGCTGGATCGATATCGCTCACATACACTCGCCGGAGGTGAGGTTACTCCCGCAGATTATCCCGCCGGAGCGTGTTGCGCCACCACCATCGAGCCAACCAGCCATACATTTATCATTGCAATCATCTACACCTAGTACTACCCACTTCGCCGCAGTGGCGTCACTGCGAAATCGTGTGTCATAGGTCACGTTATCGTCAACAAACTTCCTCTGGGCAAACCCGCCTCCGGACCGCCGCCGATGACTGCCACTTTTCAGCCAGCCAGCACCGCCCCTGAATCGCCAACTACCGGCCAGCCGGCACTCCATGGACCGCCCGCGCGGGCTGCGGAGTCGCGGAATCCGGCCACCGGAGAGCTCTGGAAGCAATATCCAACTGCGAACCGGGCCGAGGTGCTCGCCGCCGTCGCGCGCGCCCGCGACGCCCAGCCCGGCTGGCGGGAACAACCGCTTGCTATCCGAATTCGGGCGCTGCGTCGCTTTCACGATTGTCTCTACAGGCGGCGGAACGAGGTCGCCGACGCGCTTACTCGCGAAAACGGGAAACCTCGCGCCGAGGCGATGGGGACCGAAGTTGCCATCGTTCTGGACTATGCACGGTACTACGCCGATCACGCGCCACGGTTCCTTCGCGCCCCGTGGAGAGGTGCCGGCCCGCTCGCAACCAAGCGCAAACGGATCCGTATCCTCCACGACCCGTTTGGCGTGGTTGGCATTATCTCACCGTGGAATTATCCGCTGATGCTCGCCGGCGGCGCGATCCTGCCGGCGTTGGTCACCGGCAACGCCGTGTTACTCAAGCCCTCGGAATTCACACCGACTTCCGGAGCGCTGCTCGCAGAATTATTTCGCGACGCGGGCGTTCCAGATGACATTTTCACCGTACTCCAAGGTGATGGCTCAACCGGCGCCGCACTCTGCGACGCCGCAGTTGACAAGATTTTCTTTACCGGAAGTGTTGCCACTGGCCGCCGCGTAGCCATCAAGTGCGCCGAGAAACTCATTCCCTGCGGTCTGGAGCTGGGCGGTAGCGATCCGGCGATCGTGCTTGCCGACGCCAACTTGGCGCATGCGGCGAGCGGTATCGCTTGGGGCCGGTTCAGCAATGCCGGCCAAACATGCGTCGCGCCCAAACGTGTCTTTGTCGAGGCCGCGGTGCACGATGCTTTTGTTACCGCGCTGGTGAGCGCCGTCAGCGCGCTGCGCGTCGGTGCCGGTGATGCGCCAAGCACCGATGTTGGTCCAATGATTCGCCCCGATGCAGTGATCACCCTCAACGCGCAGCGTGACGACGCATTGGCCAAGGGCGCGACGCTTGCGGTCACGGCAACGAATTCCACAGATAGTGCACACGCCGGTAATTTTTTCGCACCAACCGTGCTAACGAATGTTCGCGCTGATTCCCGCGTGCTCACGGAAGAAACCTTCGGCCCGTTGCTGCCCGTGATAAACGTGCGCGATGCCGACGAAGCGATCGCACTGGCAAATGCCTCAGAATTCGGACTCTCGGCGAGCATCTGGAGTCGCGATGTCGCGCGCGCGGCGCGCCTTGCCGAACGGATCGAAGCAGGAAGCGTGGCCATCAACGATGCGATTATCGTCGGCGGAATGGCCGATGTGCCTCACGGTGGCATCAAACAGAGTGGGTATGGCCGCTCGCACGGCATGGCCGGGCTCGAGGAATGCGTGCGCACAAAAACGATCGTCGCCGATCAGTTCGCTTCTTGGCGACAAGCGTGGTGGTTCGGTTATGGACCAGCGCAGACGGAACGTATTGACGCGTTCGTACGCATGGCACATGGGCCGGGCCTTGGCGACCGGCTCAGTGGGATAGTTGGCGTTTTGAAACTGCTGTTCGCCCCGCAGCGGCCGATTTAGTTCGCGATGACACTGATCAATCTGCTCGATGTCACGCTGGGACTATTGCGACGCGGCTTTTTCGCCGTGGCAATGTTGGTCGCGGTCATCTGCGCCGTGGACTGGCTGGTCCGCACTCGGCGACTCAGCCCGTTCGGAGGGATTGCGCGGTTTATGCGCGCCAATGTTGATCCGGCAATAGCGCCAATCGAACGTGCGGTGGTTCGGGCCGGCGGCGTGCCATCGAGCGCACCATGGTGGGCGTTGGTAGTTGTGGTGCTGTCCGGAATTGTGGTGATCTCGGTGCTGGATTTTCTGCGCGGTCAGGTGGAAATATTCATGCGCGCTATCGACGGTGGCCCGAGAGGCATTTACCAACTGGTTGTGTCGTTGATTTTTGCACTGCTGCAGTTGGCGATCATCGTTCGCGTGGTGATCTCGTGGGTACGTGTGCGGCCGGGTTCGTGGATTGCCCGCTGGTCGTTCAAATTGACGGAACCGATGCTGAGGCCTTTGCGACAGGCGATCCCCACATTCGGCGCCGTCGATATTACCCCAATCGTCGCGTGGTTTCTGCTCAGTCTGCTCGAGACGTTTTTCAAGCGGCTCGGATGACCAATGGGCCCGAACTCACCGTCACCGAACAAGACGGCGCAGTTCGATTTTCTGTACGCGTGCAACCGCGGTCGAGCCGGCTGGGTATCATCGGCCTGCACGGGACGTCACTGAAGATCTGCGTCCATGCACCACCAGTGGACGGCGCGGCGAACGACGAGGTAATTGACGTTCTTGCCGATGCACTCAAAGTGCCGCGACGGGACGTCCGAATCGTGAGCGGCGAAGGATCGCGCAATAAAGTGGTCGCGGTGAACGGAATGACTGCCGCCGCATTGCAGGGCTACTTAACGGCTCAGTAACACCCAGAAACTGGATCACAACACGAATTTGCTCCAAGCACTGTTGTTCCCCAGCGCTTGATCCGTGTTAATCCGGTTTTTCATCCGCGTAATCCGTGGCTCAGCCGGAAAAGCTTGTCTCGCGCCCCCCGGCTGAGGGAGACGCACGGATTAGGTGAGCAGCGGCCAGAGAAAAAATCCAAGCCCCGCCGCGCCTAGCGCCAGCGACCCGAACCACACCAGCCGGACGCGCGTCAGCGCCGATACGGCACCTAATGCAATCGCGACCTGGAACAACGCCACCGCGTTGGCGTATTTGTGATGACGCTCGAGCAACCCGACCGCCTCGTGCCCTTTCACATCGCGTTCCTTTTCGATCTCACGGGCTTTCTGCTGGATCTCAGCCTGCTCGCGTATGTAGCGGACCGCGGCCACTTCGGTTTCCGGCGGTACCGCTTTGCCCGCCGCCTTATATGACGCGGCTGTCGCCGCCGCTATTGCGGCTTTGATTCCCTTCGCCTGATAGTACGCCCATTGGTCCGAGGCCTGCCCCTGCAATTGTGCCGCGTCC
The DNA here is from genome assembly GCA_025358315.1 of Gemmatimonadota bacterium. GTDB lineage: Bacteria > Gemmatimonadota > Gemmatimonadetes > Gemmatimonadales > Gemmatimonadaceae > Fen-1231. The sequence goes on from JANYKA010000254.1 coordinate 7,370, forward strand.
GTCTTGAGGGCGAGCGCTTCGTTCACGGTGTCGCCGGCGCGAAGCGCTGCCACGGCCGCGATAGCGGCAATGATTGCGGTGGACAGCGAAATCCAGCGCAATAAATTCCCGCCGCCCTCACGCTCGATCTCACTATCAATCGTCTCGCGCAATTTGTCGGTGTCGATTTCCATTTCTTCGGGCATGGATTATCTCGGAATAGTGAGGGCGCTATCGCAGCGCATTTCAGGACGCCGGTGGCATGCGGTCGTCCAATGGAACGAAGTGGGTAAGAAACACTTTTTCCTGCGGTGTCAGGCTCGCAAGGCCCGACGCATTGATCTTGTCGAGGATTCGATTGACCTCGTCCCGATTCACTTCATGAATGGACTTCGGGTCCACGTTGCGCCAATTGCCGAGCGCGCGGTCGGATACGGCAACGGTCGCGCTCTTCTTGAACCGGACAATCCCCTTGCGGCTCTCAAGCCAGCGCAGATATAGAAACGCGCCGGCGAATCCGCCGAGATGCGCGAAATGGGCAACGCCGTCCGTCCGGCCGCCGAATCCGCTGAACAACGAAAATGCCGTGACAAACGCGATCAGCCAGCGTACCTGCACCGGTACGAGACCCCAGAGAAACACCTCGTCGCGCGGCCAGAACATCGCGTATGCGAGCATCACGCCATACACTGCCGCCGAGGCGCCAATGAGCGCCGCCTGCGGAGCGAGTATCGAAGAGAGGAGCCCGCCCGCTGCTCCACTCAGGAGATACAACGTGATGAAGCGCCGTGAACCCAGCTGCGCCTCGACGCGCGGACCAAAAAAATACAAGCCAATCATGTTGAACAGGATGTGCATGACGCCGCCGTGCAGAAACATGTACGTCACAATCGTCCACGGCCGCATCAACGCGAGAACGGGTACAAATACCAAAGGCTCGAGGAGCCCAGGGGCAGTCATCTGCACAAAGAACATGCCGATGTTCGCAAACAGCAGTCGTTTGACCCACGGGGTCATGCAGGAAGCCTCGATGAATGTTGCACGATCGCTCGCACCGACTTGGCGATCATTATTTCTTCGTCCGTGTGCATCACCCGCACGGCTACGCGGCTGGCGTCAGCAGAAATTACCTGTTCTCCGTCATCGTTGCGCACCTCATGCAGCTCCACACCAAGGAAGCCAAGCTCCTGACAGATGCGCGTCCGAATTACTGGCGAGTTCTCGCCGATTCCGCCAGCGAAAATAAGCGTGTCGAGCCCACCGAGCGCCGCCGCAAAGCCTCCAATGCATTTCCGGATCTGATAACAGAACATCGCGATTGCCTCGGCGGCGCGACTGTCATGGGCTTCGCGGCCCAGCAAATCACGTACATCGGAACTGGTATCGGATACTCCGAGCAAGCCGGACTGATGATTGACCATATGATTGAACTGTTCGGCCGTCATCTGTTCGGTTTGCGCAAGATACCAAAGAAGGCCTGGGTCAAGATCGCCTGATCGGGTGCTCATTGGCACGCCAGCAGCGGGAGTGAAGCCCATACTGGTGTCGATAGATTTTCCGTTGCGCACGGCCGCCAAGCTGGCGCCGTTACCAAGGTGAGCCAAAATCACCCGACCCCGCGCCGCTTCGGCTCCGGCCTTGCGTTCCAACTCTTCCATCAGGAACGCAAAGGACAGGCCGTGAAAGCCGAGCCGTTCGACTCCCTTCGCCGTCAGACGGCGCGGGATGGCCATTGTCTTGGCGACGCGCGGCATCTCGCGGTGAAAGGCCGAATCGAAACACGCAACGTGCAGCAGCTCCGGCCGGCGCTCACGGATGAGATCGACCATGGCGATTTCGGCTGGCAAATGTTCGGGAGCCCAGGCGCTGATGCGGCGCAACTCCAGCATGAGTGCATCGGAGAATAGCTCGGCCTGGGAGTGCTGTACGCCGCCATTCACAATTCGATGGCCCACAGCGGCGATCGAGGTGAGTCCGATTTCCTTGTCAAGCCAGTCGACAAGAAAGGTGGCCGCCGCACGATGATCCAGCGTTCCGATGGCCCGGCATTTCACTTCCGAGCCGGATAAATCGTCGCAACGGAGCGTGGTGTCGTCGAGACCGATTCTGTCGATGACGCCGTGCATCCGCCGCTCTGGCGGATCACTCATACTATATAAAGCGAACTTAATGCTCGAGGAGCCGCCATTGATCGCGAGAATGTGCGGTACTTGGAATTGCGTCAAAATCGCTCGCCTTGCCTCTCTCTCGTTTGACTGCCCAAGGCGCGAATCCGCGTCCACATCGTCAGGAAGAATATACTGATGCCGATGATTTGGGCGGCTCCACAGGCGACAATACCGATGCGCAGCATCGGCCCGGACCACTGGACCCGCGCCAGCTCACCGCCAATCCGGCCAGCGGTGCCAAGCGTCAGGAACCAGTAGGCCACGTTGATTGCGGCGGGGCTGTAGCGCACGTCTCCCTGCGCCGGTCGCGGAAAAAGCCAGAGCGCCACACCGAGAATCATCATCATCACGAAGCCCACGAACAGGGCATGCGTGTGCGCACTGGTTTCGTACGACGACGCCACGTCGCCCGCGAACTCACGTCGTACCAGCAGCCACCCACCAATTGCGAGACCGATAAAGAGAAACCCGATCGCGGTCTTGATGAACCGTCGCACCATTGAATGCACGGATTGGCCGCTGGCTCAGACTCGCGCGGCCTTTACACTCTGTTCAAGCGCATCGACCAAAACTGCCAGATCGATCTTGTGACGAACGGACACCTCTTGGATCGGCAGCGCGCCGCCACAGCAGGTATCAATGTGATAGGTATCGAGCACCGATTTCGTTTCTGGATAGTGCTCCAACAGCGTGTTGATGCTCCACGAGGAATCGACATAGCCGGCGGTAAGGGACACCGACGGCGCGGCAGTTTTTGTATCAGTCATTGTATTGCTCCGAAGTTTAGCGTTCGACCTTCACGTGCCCCTTCATCCCGAGTAGCACATGAGGATCGCACTGGAAGTAGTAAATGCCGGGCTCGAAGTTGACTGGCAGGTCATAGGTCTGGCCGGGAAGCTGAAGAAAATCGCTTGCTGGGGGCAGGTTCAGTTTGCCGGGATTCGAATCCGGCAGGAAATGGACGTTGTGCACGCCGACTGACAACGTGTAGCGGATGATGTCGCCTCTGTGCACTTCAAACTCCGCCGGCTTGAAATAATTCCCGACGGCGTCCGTGATCAGTTCCACGGTCACGATCTTACCTGTCGGCTTTGCCACCGAACCACCGCCGGTCGCCGCGCCGGTTGCGGGGGGATTTGCCGCATCACTGCTCGCGGCAGGCTTGCCGCCGCACGCAGCAGCCCCCATTCCTACGGCCATCAGTGTCAATGCACGATACTTTCGATTTAACATGGAGCGAGTAATTCTCAGTGAAGAGTAAATGCAATGCAGACAAAAGTGTCTGTGTTCCAATTCAAAAATCTTTTCGCGAAAACGCCCGGACCCCCAGCGCAATGGGCAGTGATACCCAGATCACCAGCGCGGCGAGCGTGATCACCACGCCCACCGGTCCGTCAAAAAACTTCAAGAAGACTGCGCCGGTATATCCCATCAA
>JANYKA010000058.1 GCA_025358315.1 Gemmatimonadota bacterium
GATCTCGCAGACGTGGTGCGTCGTGTTGGCATTTATGGCCCGCGGGATTATTTGCAGATCGTCCGCGAACAACTCGATTTCTGGAAGATCGGGGCGATGGAAGGATTGAACGCGGCCGGCCGCGCTGCGCAGGAGAAGCTCGAGGCAATTCCGGAGCGGCTCGAGCGGGTGGCGGATGCGATTGAGTCGCGCACCAAGCGGAAGACGTTCTCGTTCGAGCTCACGTTCGCGCGCGAGTTCGCGCTAGACTAGCGGCCCTCGCGCTCGTGTTCGTGCACGCGGTCGTGCTCGCAGTCGTGTGCGTGGTCGGGCAAGCGCATTCACTCCTTCGGGCCTGCAAGTGGCATCCGTATGCCATCGGCCAACCGGCCCACGGCACACGGCAGCCACGGGGCCCTGTGGAGCGAATGCGCTCGCCCGACCTGGACTGGCCTCGGCGCACAACTTGAGTGTACCCGCCCGCCACACACGATGCTCGGCGGGCGGGCCCGAGGGTCTCGCGCAGGCGAGCACTCGGCGTAGCGAGAGACTCGCGCGCAGCGCGAGGCTCGCTGCGTGTAAGCCGACGCGAGCCGAAGCGAGACCTTCGGGCCCGACCGCGCGCGCAGAAGCAGTGCGACTCGACCGGCGAGCTCAGCTACGGCCAGTCCTCGTCGCCGTCGCCGGCTTCGCTCGGGTCCTTGAGATGCGGTGCCGGAACAGTCAGGACGTTCAACCCCGCCGCCTTGAGTTTCGCATTTAGCGTTGTAACATCTGTCTTCACGATCGCGTCCCAGCGATTCTGAAGTTCATCGATAGTACGGATGCGTTCCGTGGCTGCGGCTACTTGTTGTGACGTCGGCATTTCGTCGGCGCTTTGCAAGTTGCCGATCAGCGGCTGAAGCTCTTCCGTCATCGAGCGGAACGTCGCAGGCGCGTTTCCTCCACCACCGCGGGGACCGCCTCGGCCGCCACTTCCTCCGTTGGCGCCAGCCAGCGCCACCAACTTTTTATCCAGCGAGTCTAGCATTGCATTGAGCCCGGCGCTGGCCTTTGCCTTTCTGTCGTTGATTTGCGAGCGGAGTGAGTCCGTTTGCTCGGTGCCGGCGACAGCATGCCGCAATCCATCATAAAGCGCGAGTGATAAAGTGTATTGCTGCTGCAGTCCGGCTGCCGGCGTCTTTACCCGAGGATCCATTCGCACCATGAGCGGTTGCATGTAGCTCTTGCCGTCAACAGTGAGGCGCACTGTGTAATGGCTCGGGTGCGCCCAAATGCCTTGCGGCTCGCGCAGCGTGTTGCGCGGGGTGCCGGAAATTGGCAGCGAGAATTGCTGCACGCTCGGAGTGGTGTAGTGCAAATCCCAGACATAACGGTGCATCCCCGCCGTCGCCGCGAGTGGTGACAATGGTCTGAACCAATAGGACGGCCAGTTGCCTTCATCTTTCGGCGCATCGAACTTGTCGTCGCTCGAGTAGTGGCGCACGACGCGCCCTTTGTCAGTGAGAATATCAAGCGACACGGCCGCTGCCGCATCGGCTTTCAGCCAGTAGTCTATAACCGCGCCATCCGGCGGATTCTCGGCGAGTGATTCATCCGGTGGCACCGGTGTGTCGGTGTACATGCTGTAGCGTACGCGGGTAGCGATCGCCGGCTTGAGCAGGGCGGCCGGCGCAGTGGTGAGGCGTTCGCTCCACTGACGTAGGGGCGTGATGTCGTCGAGTATCCAGAAGCCGCGGCCATGCGTGCCGACAGCCACGTCGTTGTCTTTGATGATCAGGTCGCGCACCGAGGTCGCTGGAAGATTCATCCGGAGCGATTGCCAGTGATCACCATCGTCGAGCGAAAACCAAACCTGTCGCTCCGTACCAGCGAAGAGCAGACCCTTACGCGTGGGGTCTTCGCGTACAACATTGGTCGTGGCGCCACTATCAATTCCGGTGACGATCTCCGTCCACGATTTGCCACCGTCACGCGTACGAAAAATGTGCGGACGCAAATCATCCAGCCGCAGCGTGTTGACCGCCGCGTACGCAGTGCCAGCGTCGAAGTGACTGGCGTCCATCAATGAAATCTTCGCCCACGCGCCGAGCATTGGCGGGGTGACATTAGTCCACGTCTTGCCATTATTGCGGGTGATGTGGATCAGTCCATCGTCCGTCCCCGCCCAAATTGTGTTCGAGTCCACCGGGCTTGGTGCGAGTGTGTAAATCACACCGCGTCGCGTTGCATTGGCTGCCGGTGTAGCGAGATATTTGCCAACACTCGTCGGGGCGTCCCAGTTCTCCCGCGAGAGATCAGGGCTGATCATTTTCCAACTCTGGCCGCCATTGGATGTCTGCCACACGTGCTGCGTAGCGAAATACAGTTTGTGCGGGTTGGTCGGTGAAAAAAGCAACGGCGCCGTCCGCACGGCGCGAAAATCATTGACGCCACCATTGCTCCTCCGCCCACCGCCATTGGGCCCGACTTGTTGGGTCTGTCCGGTCGCGCGATTGAATCGCGACACCTTTCCACCGTAGACGATGTCAGGGTTCAGCGGATCCGGCGCGACGTATCCGTATTCCTCGGTTCCCACCGGCCGCCATTCGCGATACCCGATCGAGCCGTCGTTGCCACGACTCGCAATACACGCCGACCCGGATTCTTGTTGCCCGCCACACAGATGATATGGGTACGCGTTGTCAGCGGTCACATGATAGAACTGCGCGGTCGGCTGGTTGTACCACGAACTCCAGCTTTCGCCGCCGTTCACCGTGATTACCGCACCCTGATCTGAAACCAAGAGTTGAACGTTTGGATCATTCGGGTTGATCCAATACCGCTGATAGTCATCGCCGCCGGGAGCACCACGGTGCGCCGCCCATGTCTTGCCGCCGTCTGTGGATTTCCACGCGACAACGTTCGCCGAGTAGATGATGTCGGGGTTTTTCGGATCGACAGTGAGTGCGGCGAAATCGTCGCCGCGGCCGTAGATGCGATTGTCGGATGTGACGCGCGCCCAATGTTCGCCAGCATCGTCCGTACGAAACACGCCGCTATTGCTGCCCGCCGTGGCGGTGATATACAGGCGGTTCGGATTGCTTGGCGAAATCGCAATGCCCATCCGGCCTAAACCTTGGGCGACGGTCGGCATGCCGGTTGTGAGTTGGGTCCACGTGTTGCCACCATCGGTGGTCTTGAACAACCCGGTGCCGGCGCCGGCAAAGGCGCCATTTTCCCACGGCCCCTGCCGAGCTTCCCAGAGTGCGGCGTAGAGTGTGTTCGGATCGTTCGATGCCATCACGATATCGGCAGCACCGGTATTCTCATCTTTATAGAGCACCTTCTGAAAACTCCTGCCACCGTCCGTGGATCGGAACACGCCGCGTTCCGTGTTTGCGCCATACGGATGTCCGAGCGCCGCGACGAACAGGCGGTCGGGGTTCTTCGGGTCGATAACGATGCGCGGAATTTGTTGTGCATCGCGTAATCCGAGATGCGTCCACGTCTTTCCGGCGTCGCCCGACCGGTAGATACCATCGCCGGTCGAAAGGTCAGGCCGCTGCAGCCCCTCGCCGGAGCCCACGTACATCACGTTCGGATCAGACAGTGATACGTCGATCGCGCCCACCGACTGCGTCGGCTGCTCGTCGAACAACGGTTTCCAAACTCGACCATAATCCGTGGTCTTCCAGACACCGCCATTGGTCACGCCGATATAAAACACGTTCGGCTGGCTCGGCACTCCGACCGCCGATTTTGTGCGGCCGCCGCGGTACGGTCCAATCATGCGCCACTTCAGCGCTTGAGTGACTTGGGCGGCAGTATTGGTCTGCGCGCTTAGCGGCGCCCGACTAGCCGTGAGCGGGATAGTTGCCAGTGCACAAATCGTCAGCGCGGCGAATGATCGATGGAGAGCAAGCACAGAAACCTCGGGAATACGTGATGTGCAGGGAATCTGACCTGAAGCCCGCGCCTGTCCAGTTAGGCGGGCGTTACAATACGAAAAATTGAGCGACATCGTTCGCGGCTATCGCTGTCGCGTCACCCAATAGACCACCGCGCAAGGCGGCGAGTCCAATCACCTCGGCGGCCCTGCGGCCCGCAGCGCGCAGTTCAGCGATCCCGCTGTCACGGCGCGACTTACTGAGTTTTGTGCCGTCCGGATGTCTCAAAAGTGGATGATGCAGAAAACGTGGTGGTTCGACGCGCCCGAGCAGTCGCGCCAAGTGTTGCTGCCGGGAGGTGGAACTGAGCAGATCTTCGCCGCGAATTATCAAGTCAATTTTCTGATCGAGATCGTCCACCGTTACGGCGAACTGATACGTCCATTGACCAAGCCGGTCGCGTACGAGGAAGTCGCCGCATTGGAGCGACGGTGCCGCGACCTGAGGGCCAAGCAGCAGATCGTTGAACGCTTCAACTCCGTCGTCTATACGAACGCGTCGCGCCAGCGTCGCTGTCTCGTGGAGATTTCGGCTCCGGCAGCGCCCATCGTAGCGGAGTTCCTCGTTGGGCACTTCCGGCGCGTCACCGGCGATCGTCCGGCGCGAACAATCGCACGGATACACCAGACCGTTTTTGTGAAGCGCGGCCAGCGCTTGTTCGTATCGTCCGCTGCGGTCACGTTGCGGCGGCGCAATCGTGTCGGGCTCGAAGCCGAGCCATGCAAGGTCGCTGAGCAGGGCCGCTTCGTATTCCGGGCGACAACGCGTCCGATCGTGATCTTCAATGCGGAGCACCACGTGCCCGCCGTGGGCCTGGGCAATTCCCCATACATAGATCGCATTGAGCACGTGGCCCAAATGCAGACGACCGGTGGGGGCGGGAGCGAACCGTGTGGTCCAATGCGACGGGAGCGCCGCGGTCAGCGCGCGCCAGGTCACGTCGGCCGCTACTTCGTGAAGATCGACTTCGGGATCATCACGTGCACACCAAGCGTGCCGTCGACGAGTTCGGTGACCTCTACATCGCAGGCGACGCTGGTGAGCATGTAGGCATCGTCGCGCGACATTCCTTTCATCGTCACGAGAAAGTTGATAGCTTCGCGGACGGCGATTTTGGTGGCTTGCGTCAAATCTTTATCAATGCCCATCGCGATCCAGTGCGTCGGTGTCTCACCGCGTGGCCAAGTGAGATGCAAATCTTTTCGCACGATCAGCTGCACGCGGCCGAGCAGCGATGTTTCCAGCGCGGTGATGTCAACCTCACCGTTGCCCTGACCGGCGTGCCCGTCGCCGATCTCGAGCAGGGCGCCCTTCGTGTGAATGGGGATGTAGAGCGTCGACCCTGCGACGAGCCGCTTGTTGTCGAGATTGCCAGCGTGGATTCCCGGTGGCGCGCTGTTGATTTTTCCCATTGCTGCCGGCGGAGCCACTCCCACCGAACCAAAAAACGGATGCAGCGGGATGGTGACACTGTCGGAGAAGTGCGCCGTCATCGTCGCACGGTCGAGTGGGATGATGCGTGTCTTTGAATACGTGAAATCTTCAGGGAGAAATCCGCTGCCGCGACCAAAACTGTTGTAGGCATACGGAATCGCCAGTTCGATAGAGCGAAAGCGGACTTCGAGTACGTCACCGGAGTCGGCGCCCTCGACATAGATCGGGCCGGTGAGAATGTGACCACCGGGGCCGTGCGTCTTGATGTTTGTGTAAATGTCGCGCAGTGACTGTTCGACTGCTTCGGGTTTTACACCAGCCGCTTCGAGTCGCGCGGGGCTGTTGGTGATCAGCGTCCCAACCTCTACGATGTCTCCGGATTTTACGCGTAACACCGGAACGGCCGCGGCGTCGTAGTACCCCCACGCCACGGTGGACGGCGACGGCATCAATCGCGCGACTGGCGCGGGATCGTTGGCGGTTGAGACACGAACGGCGCCGGACCGGGCGCCGCCGCATGCCGAGAGCAGGCAGACGGCGGCGAACAGCGAACTGCTAGCGCTGGCCCGCACTGATCGAGCGGCGAAGATCGCGGAAACGGATCATCTGGCGGTTCTGCTCGTCCCAGAGTGTCAGGCGCAGCGCTTTCATGCCGAGCTTAATCGTCATCACCGGCGCTTCGTGAAAGAGCGCATTTTCATCGTGCGCCTTTTGAAGCCGGTAATTCGGAATGCGCGGGCCAAGGTGATGCACATGGTGCAAGCCAATGTTTCCCGTGAACCACTGCAGCACTTTGGGGAGTCGCAGGTGCGAACTGCCATGGACAGCGGCCGTCGCATAGTCCCACTTCTCACGCGATTCCCAATAGGCGTCTTCGAACTGGTGCTGCACGTAAAAGAGCCACACGCCGGTTGCCGCGGCGAGATAGTACGTCGGCAGGTAGATGAGGACCACCGATTTGTATCCGGCGGCCAGAATGAATGTCGCCGCGAGTCCGCCAATGGCGATGTTGGTCATCCATACGCTGGAAAGTTGCACCTTGCCGGTTGCGACGCCCTTGGTGCGGAAGCGCTGGAGGATGATCATATGTAACGGTCCGAGGCCAAGGAGCACCGCGGGATTGCGGAACAGGCGGTACTTGAACCGGCCCCACTTTGAGCGGGCCAGATACTCACGGACGGTGAGCGTGTCGACGTCGCCATATCCACGATGGTCAAGATCGCCGGACGATGCGTGGTGCATCGCGTGCTCGCGACGCCACTGCGCATATGGCGTGAAGGTCAGCACGCCAGTGATGAATCCGATGGCGTCGTTAAATGTCGGCCAGGGGGAGAATGAGCCGTGGCCACAATCGTGCATGATGATGAACACTCGAACCATCAGGCCGGCGGCGGGGATCGCGAGTACGGCGGTCACCCACCATGCGCGATCGATCATTTTATGCATGATGACGAGCGTGACGATCAGCATCGCCATCGTGGAAATCAGCTGAAATAATGAACGGCGAATGTCGGCGCCCTGATACCGGGCGATGACGGCCTTCCAGTCTTTGAGCCGGGTCGTGGATTCTTTCGGTGTTTCCTGTTCTTCCATGTCGTTCGCTCCGAGCGCCTGGGGGCGCCATCAGGGTCGAATTCGCTCTCTAGAATGTTAACCCCGGGACCCCGTCATTACGAGCGACTTCAGCATATCAGTAACGCACCGAAGTGCTCGTCAGAGATCCGTAATTCTACGCAACAGGAGGTTGGTATGTTGACGTGCTGTCAGCTACGGCGTGGAAGAAGCAACTCGCCAGCGGCGGCGAGTGGAAACGTCGCGACCAGCGCTACGTGACGAGCGCCGCGACGTCCTTGGTGATCTGTTCCGGCGTATCAGTCGGTGCGTAACGCTTCAGCACCGTGCCATCCTTGCCGACCAGGAACTTGGTGAAGTTCCATTTGATCGCTTCGGAACCCAGCAGACCCCGGCGCTCGGACTTGAGCAACCGAAAGAGCGGATGGGCGTTGCCGCCGTTCACCTCGACTTTCGCAAACAGCGGAAACGTCAACTGATAATTGAGCGTGCAAAACGACTGGATCTCGGCCTCGGTGCCGGACTCCTGGTGGCCGAACTGGTCGCAGGGGAATCCAAGTACCGCAAACCCTTTGTCCTTGTATGCTAAATACAGCGCTTCCAATCCCGTGTACTGCGGCGTGAATCCGCACTGGCTCGCCACGTTCACGATCAGCAATGCCTTGCCTCTATACTCGGCCATCGACTGCGATGCGCCGTCGATGGTGGTCACGTCAATATCGTACAGGCTCACTGGGCGCTGATGACCGTGACGTTGAATACGAGAATGGAGTAGCCGGGAATGGTGCCGTTTGCCGTCGCGCCGTAGGCAAGCGCGGGCGGGATGATTAACTGCCTCGTGCCGCCGACCTTCATCCCGACGATTCCCTGATCCCATCCCGAGATAACAGCACCCGTACCGATCGTGAACGGAAAGCCGGTCTGGTTGGAATCGAACTGCGTACCATTAATGAGCCAACCAGTGTAGCGGACGACGAGCTTCTGCCCGCTGACGACCGTCGCGCCGGAGCCGGCGGCAATGTCACGGTAATACAGACCAGTCGCTGTCTTGGTTGACGCCGGAATATTGACGCCGAGCGCCGTCGCGAAAGTCGCCGAGGCGATGTCCGGGCCGGTGGGCAGGCTGTCGGCACTGCAGGCCGAAAACAGGAGAGAAAGAGCGAATACTGACGCGAGCCGAATGCGAATCAATGGAGCCTCATCAAGATTGGGGTGACAACACAATAACGCCGAGGCACATTGC
>JANYKA010000258.1 GCA_025358315.1 Gemmatimonadota bacterium
TCCGATTCACTGCGTTGCCACCACCACCGCCGACGCCAACCACCTTCATCCGGGCGTTCTGTGCGGGGGTCTCCTCGAACTCAAAAATGCTCATGCGCGTGGTGCTCCGTGACTGTTACAACGCGATTGCGGACCGGCGCAAGCGAAACGGTGGGCCGATCATACTGGGCGGAAATATACGCGCGTGATGATTTCCCACCACGTAGTAAGGACGACTGGAATACAAAAAAAGAACGGCCCCGAATTACTGGAGTTATCCACAGTTTCGGGAAGCCGCAAGCTACGTGATAAGCAACAGATGATGCCCTCTGGGCCCTGCGCCCGCGAACAGGCGCGTGGTCACCGGCACGGGCTTTCTAGTCGCCACGCTTTCGGGCTAGAAGAAATCCTGAAGCCAGGTCTTAAACCGCTGGGCCAGCCCATCGAACGACGGCGTGGCATTCGCCATCGAGAGGCGTTTACCCTTGGCGCCAGCGCCGCCCAGCGCTACCCGGTGCGCGCCGTATTGCACCAATCCAACGACTGTCGAAAAGCGCGGCGCCTGCACCGAATCGGCCAGTCCGCCGAGAAACTCCCCCGGCTCGCCGACCCGGGCGCCGGTTCCAAACACATGGCTCGCCAACTCGGCAGTACCCGGCTGAGCCGCCGCACCGCCCGTGACCACCACGCCCGCCGACAGCCGCTTGATGAACCCGGCGAGTTCCACGTCGCGCGCGACCAGTTCAAAAATCTCTGCTGTGCGCTGATGAATAATGTGCGCGAGCAACTCCCGCGGAATTTCGCGATCCCCCTGTGCAACCGTACTCGGCAGTTTGATCACATCGCCATGGTCGACCATCGGCTCCCATGCGCACCCATACAGCTCTTTCAACCGCTCGGCGTCGGCCGCGGTCACACCAAGGCCATGCACGATGTCGCTCGTCACGTTACCGCCACCATACCCAACGGTGCCGAGGTGCCGGATTTTCCCTTCGTGAAAGATGGCGATGTCGGTGGTGCCAGCCCCCATTTCCACGAGACAAACCCCCAGCTCTTTTTCATCGTCGGTAAGAACACTCAGCGCGCTGGCGAGTGGCTCAAGCACCAGCTCGCCGACCTTATAGCCGGATTTTTCAACGGCTTTGCGCAAGTTCATTGCCGGGCTCGATCCAATCGTGACGAGATACATCTCCGTCTCAAGCCGGGTCCCGATCATGCCGATGGGATCCCGAATGCCAATGTTTTTGTCGACCGTGTATTCCTGGGGGATCGCGTGGATGAGTTCACGGTCCTGGGGAATCGCCTGCGCGCGGGCGACGGAATTGGCGCGATCAACGTCGGCTTTGGTAATATCGGAACCGGTCACCGAGGCAATGCCTTTGGACGTCATGGCCTGGACATGCTCGCCAGCGATGCCGGCATAGAGCGTCGTGACTTTGGCACCGGCCATTCGCTCGGCGTCCTGCATTGCTTTCTGAATGCAGCGCGTGGTTTCGTCGATATCCGCAACCACCCCTTTGCGCAGGCCAGTGGTTCGCGCTTGGCCGACGCCAAGGATGTTGACGGTCGGGTGCTTCGGAAAGTCGCCAACCACTTCCGCGATGACCGCGGTGGTCTTGGCGCTTCCAATGTCGAGGCCGGCTACAAGGCGGTCTACATTCATGGCAGTCTGGCGATGATCTGATCTCGGAAACGCAGGTCGATTTCGACCGCACGCAGATTGCGCCGGGTGAGGTCGAGTTCGACGGGGACAATATCGGTCAAACGATCCGCCGTCACATTGGCGGCGGCGAGAATATCACGTGACGGTTGCTCGGCAAGACGAAACATCAGATCGCCGTGCGGGAGCCGTCGGACTTCGCCAATCCGGGCGAAGAGCGCCGGCGCCTGCTGGCGGAGCTGCCCAAGCACGCGCAGCGCAGCGGTGTCACGCGTCGCCAGCACGGGCAGGTCCACGTCTGCTGTCGCCGGATCAATGGGCAAACTCTTGCCCGATGCATCGACCGGCACCAGCCCTGCGGCCGCCTGGACGAGCGCGACCGGCAAGTTTTCCGTGACTCGTACAATTAGCGTGCCCGGGAGTTTCCGTTCGATGTGCACGTCGCGCACCGACGGGTGTTCCCGCACCCGCTGCTCCAACGGTCCCACATCGTCGAAGACGGACGCTGTGGTGTCTATTCTCATTCGAGAAACGATCTGATCGGGCGCGATGTAACGGGCCCCGTCAATTTCGACTCGTCGCACGCGGAAAAAATCGAGGTGGCGGGCGGCAGCTTTCAACGTCCACGGGCTCGTGAGGAGCAGCAGGATTCCGAGGGCGAGTGATGTCCGCTTCAGAACTGCGCGCCACTTGGCGGGTTCGGGAGTCATCGGACGGGGCGTGCCGCGTGGAGCGTGCAGCGAGGGGTGAATTTCATAGTTGGCGACCCAACAACGCGAGGAGCTCTGGCGCAGTCTTGGTGATGTCGCCAGCGCCGATCGTAAGGACGACATCTCCAGCCGCCAATGATTGTGAGAGCGCGACTGCCAAGTCAGAACGGGCGCCTCGCCACGCGGGCCCGCGACCGGCTTGCGACATCGCGCTGGCGATGAGGTCGCTGCTGACACCGGCAATCGGCTGTTCGCGGGCCGGATAGATGTCGGCGAGAAACGTTTGATCGGCGGCGGCAAGCGCGTCGCCGAACGCCACGGCAAAATCCCGCGTTCGGGAAAACAGATGGGGCTGAAACGCCGCGACGATCCTGCGACCCGGGAATGCGTCACGCGCCGCGGAGAGGGTGGCGCGAATTTCCGTGGGGTGATGCGCATAATCGTCGATCACCGTTACTCCGGCCACATCGCCAATACGCTGAAAACGCCGTTCGGCGCCAACAAAGTGCGTAAGGCCTGCCGACATTTGCTCCACGGTCACGCCCCACGTGCCAATCCCTACCGCCATCGCGGCGAGTGCATTGCGAACATTGTGCAGTCCTGGCACACCGAGCTCAAGTGCGCCGAGCTTCTTGCCGTCGTAGATCACGTCGAAGTGTGTGCGGCCGTCATGCATGGTGATATTCGCGGCCTTGAGCCTCGCATCTGCGCTGTCGACGCCATAGCGAACCACTTCCGCGCTCGGTGGCGTCGCCAGCGCATTCGCATTCACGTCGTCGGCGCACAACACCACCCAGCGCGCACCGCGCACGAATTGCGTGAACGCGCCCTTGATGTCCTCGAGGTCGCGGTAGATGTCGAGATGATCGGCCTCGATGTTCGTTACCACGGCCACTGCCGGCGAGAGCGCGAGAAAGGACCGATCGTATTCGTCAGCCTCAACCACGAATACCGTCTCTGTTTTGTCGCCGCCAGCGCTGAGGTTCCCGCCCCAAGCCGCCACACGGGCGCCGACAACTCCGGTTGCCGTGATGCCGGCGCTCGAAAGCGCCTCTGTGGTCATAACGGTAGTCGTACTTTTCCCGTGTGTGCCGGCGATCCCCACCAAGCGACCACCCGCCGTGGCTTCGGCCAACGCTTCGGCCCGACGCACGACCGGTATCCCAAGCGAGCGGGCCCGCGCGATTTCCGGATGATCTTTTGGAATGGCCGAACTCACCACCAGCGCGCGGTGACCTTCGACGTGTGATGCGTCGTGTCCGCGCAGTGCGGTGATACCGAAACGGGCAAGATCCCCTGCCCCTTCGGAATTCTGGTCGCAGCCGGTGACCACCGCGCCGCGCCGTGCGCACAACTCGGCGAGTGCACTCATGCCTGCTCCAGCGATCCCCATGAAGTGGACCGGACGGTGGTCGTTCGGATCGATGAGCGACATTAGACCAGCAATCTGGCAATGTGCGCAGCGATCTCGGCCGCGGCGTGCGGTCGCGCCCTCTGCAAAGCGCTGTCTCGCAGCGTCATCATCCGCGCCGGTGAGCCCAACAAACCCCGTACCGTTTCGTCGAGTCGTTCGGCGCTCAGCTCCCGCTGCGGCAAATGCACCGCAGCACCCGAACGCTCGAGCGTCACGGCATTCGACGTCTGATGATCCTGCGCGGCCGTTGGCAGCGGGCAAATAATCATCGGCACGCCCCAGGCACACAACTCGCTCGTCCCCATCATCCCGCCCCGCACCAACGCAAGATCGCTTGCCGCATACGCGTCGGCGATAGGAGCGAGATACGGCACCACCCGCACGTCGGCACGATCGTATTGTTTGAACGCGTCAAACTGTGCGGTGCCGGTCGCCCAAATCACACAGAGCGACTGCGGCAATCCCCGCTCGACCCAACCTGCCATCGCTTGATTGAGC
>JANYKA010000155.1 GCA_025358315.1 Gemmatimonadota bacterium
GTGGGGCGGCATTGGAGAAGTTCCGCGACATCATCGATGCGCAGGGCGGTGAATCGCGCGTGTGTGATGATCCGGGGCTGCTGTTGCCTCAGCCGGCGATGCGCGTGCTATACCTAGCCACCAAAGACGGCATTGTGCAACGCGTCGATCCGCGGGCTGTCGGGAAGGGGATCACGGCTATGGGTGGTGGACGGACCGCGATGGCGGACCGTGTGGATCCGTCGGTCGGTTTGCGCATCACCGTGAAACCGGGCGACGTCGTTCAGCGCGGCGATACGCTCGCAACCATTGAAGCGCGGGATGCGTTATGTGCCGCCGTCGGCAGGGCGGCGCTCGACGCGGCCCTGCTCATTGGCGATGAGACTGTGGCGCCAGTGGTGCTTGTGTCGCATCGCATCACCGGCGCTGGAGTGGAGCAGCTCGCGTGAACGCCGCTCGCGCTTGCGCGGGCTGGTTTTCGGGGGCAATTTTTCGCCTGACTTTCGGAGGTCGCTTATGGAAAAGTTTGCGAAGTTCGCATCGCTCGGCGCATTTGGCGTGGCTGGCGGAATCGCCGTGGTGTATGTCGCGATGCTTTATGTGATTCGTCCGACAATAACCGGCGGAATGGATCGGGTAGGTTGGTTGGTGGCGGCTGTTGCGATTATGGTGCCGGCGGTGATTCTGGGGGGGATGCACATTGCGTTTGCGGTGCAGTTGAAGAATGGAAAACGGGCGATGCACTATTGAACTTCGAGTGGGAGTTGGAGTGCGCGTGCAGCGGAACTGCGGAGAGGGAGTCGGCGTGAAAAAGACTTTATTGCTGCTCGTGGCTTTGGGCGCGCCGGTGGTCATGCCGTTGGCGGCGCAGTCGCGCAGCCTGCCGGCTGACTCCACGGTGCTGGCGATTGTGCGCCAAAGGGTTGACGAAAAACATAATGCCGGCATTGTGGTCGGCCTGTTGCACCGCGGCGAACGTCCGCGCGTAATCGCGTATGGCTTGGGGGCTGCCGACCGGCGGCTCGACGGAAACTCGGTGTTTGAAATCGGGTCCATCACCAAGACATTTACGGCGACAGTCCTCGCGGACATGGTCCGGCGCGGCGAAGTGCGGCTCGACGAACCCGTCGCGAAGTACCTGCCGGCGTCGGCGAATATTCCGAAGCGAGGCGGCAAGGAGATCACGTTTATTGATCTCAGTACGCAGTCGTCGGGCTTGCCGAGGATGCCGACGAACTTCGCACCAAAGAATGCAGCGAATCCGTATGCGGACTACGACATCGATCGGTTGTTCGCGTTTCTCGGCAGTTACGAGTTGCCGCGTGACATTGGCTCGCAGTTTGAATATTCAAACCTTGGCATTGGCTTGCTCGGGGTCACATTGGCCGCGCATGACGGTGTCGGATACGAAGCGATGATGCGACGTCGGGTGCTCGATCCGCTTGGGATGAGCGATACCCGGATTCAGCTGACACCCGAGTTGGAGGCGCGTCTTGCGCCCGGGCACAATCCGGCGGGCACGGCAGTCGCGAACTGGGATCTCGATGCCCTCGCCGGCGCGGGTGCAATCCGTTCAACCGTGAACGACATGCTGAAGTATCTCGCCGCGAATCTCGATTCCGCGAGCCGTCCACTCGGACCAGCTATGCATGACGCGCATCGTCCGCTCCGGTCGGCGGGCGGAATGCGGATTGGACTCAATTGGCTGGTACTCTCCGGCGCCGGTCCCGATATCACGTGGCACAATGGCGGAACAGGAGGCTACACCACGTTCATCGGATTCGATGAATTGAACGGCAACGGTGTGGTCGTGCTATCAAATACCGCAACTTCTGTGGACGATATCGGGATGCATCTCCTCGATGCCCAGCGGCCGCTGACAGTTTTTTCCAAGGCGCGGACCGAGATGTCATTGACGGCTGCTGCGCTCGAGCGTTATGTCGGTGACTTCGCTCTCACTCCGGCCTTTCATCTGGTCGTCACCCGTGACGGCACGACGCTGTGGGCGCAGGCGACTGGCCAGGGTAAGGTCCAGATCTGTGCCGAGAAAGAGAACGAGTTCTTTTTGAAAGTAGTCGATGCTCAAGTTTCCTTCATAACAGATTCCAGTGGTGCGGTGACTGGACTGGTGCTGCACCAGAATGGTGCAAATCTGCCGGGTCGGAAAATACTGCAGTAGCGGGTCTGAGAATGAGTGCGCGTGTAGCCGTTTACTGCTGCACGCGCACTCATTCTCCCACTCGAAGCTGTAGTTACTTAGTGTCCAGCAACGCCTGCGCCGCCACCATGTGCGCCTGGAATGCCGGGGCCACCTTCTGCACGAACGCCTTCAGCTCGGCGTTCTTGATCGCCGGCAGGAATGCAGTCGTCACCGCGTCGATCACAGCCTTGTGGTACGCCACTTCGTGTTCCAGAAATGCTTTGTCGAATGCAGCGCCCTTCAAGCCACGCAATTTCTTCATCGTCGCATCGTAGTCCACCTTCAACGCGAAATCCTTGGCGACCGGCGTCGGCGTCACGCCGAGCTTCTTGGCCAGCGCGCGACCCTGCTTCTGCACGGACGTGTGATCGCGCTTGAGCATCGCACCAAAATCTTTCACGTCATGGCGCGTTGCCTTCTTTGCGGCGAGGTTGCCGGTGGAGATGTCCCACGTGTTCGCGGCGTCAAAAATGCCGACAATCGCGGCATCGTCGAGGCCCGCTGGGGCCTTTGCCGGCGCTTGGGCATGGGCGCCAAACGGAAGCAGAATTGCGGCGGCGACAATCGCCGTACGTAGTGCACGCATGATGAACTCCTGATGGGTGTGGATGTGCCTGGTACGCAATTGTGCCGGGCTGGTCGGATCGCTCAACTCAATGATCGCTCGCGATATTGAATAAGTCAAGGGTATTGTGTACTTATTATATCCACGCTATACTGTGGGGCATGACCAGCAGTTCCGAAGTGGTACCTGCCCCCCGTCTCTCCGTCCTCGACGCTGTCCGTCGCGGTCGCAGCACCGTGAACGCTCTTGCGGCCGAACTGTCGGTCACCGACAACGCCGTCCGGCTTCACCTCGTGGCGCTCGAAGCGGACGGTCTGATTGCGCGGACTGGTACCAGGCACAGTGGCCGAGCCGGTCAGCCGGCGGCGGAGTACGGGCTCACGTCGGATGGTGAGACCGCGCTGTCGCACGCCTATCCGCCAGTGCTGACGGCACTTGTCGCCGCCTTGGGCGCGCGGTTGGAGCCGCGCGCCCTTCGCGCGGTATTGGCCGATACCGGATCCCGCATCGCGGAAAGTGGCGGACGATCGCCGACCGCCGGTGCGTCACTCTCCTACCGCGCCGGGCAGTGCGTGTCGCTGATCGAATCACTGGGCGGCAGTGCGACGGTGAAGGTCGGTCGGCACGAAGCCATCATTACTGGTGCCGGCTGCCCGCTGTCTGCAGCTGTGCGAGCAGAGCCGGGCAGTTGCACAATCATCGAGGCGCTCTTGGAACGCCACGCTGGAGTGAAGGCAACGCAGCACTGTGATCACGGTTCGCGCCCGAATTGCCGGTTTGCCATTCAGTGCGAATAAAAAATGGGAGAGAGAAACCGTTGTTTCTCTCTCCCATTCACGCTGCATGCGCACTTCTACTCCCACTCAGCAGTTAATCAGACATCCAAATTCGAGGCAAATTTCGCATTCGCCTCGATGAATGCCCGCCGCGGCTCCACTTCATCACCCATCAGTGTTTCGAAGAGCAAGTCGGCTGCTACCGCATCCTCGATGTTCACTTTGAGGATCGTGCGTTTCGATGGATCCATCGTCGTTTTCCAGAGCTGGTCGGGATTCATTTCGCCGAGGCCTTTATAGCGCTGGATGTTGATGGAACTCTTGCTGTCGGCGCCGCCAAACCGCTTCGCGATCTCGTCGCGCTCGGCCATGTCGTACGCGTAGTACTCCTCTTTCCCCTTGGCCACGCGAAAGAGCGGCGGCTGGGCGATATACACGAAACCGGATTCGATGAGCTCCGGCATCTGCCGATAAAAGAACGTCAGTAGCAGCGTGCGAATATGTGCGCCGTCGACGTCGGCGTCAGTCATGATGATGATTTTGTGATACCGGGCGCTGGCGATCTCGAATTCTTCTTTGATACCCGCGCCGATCGCCGTGATGATCGTGCGGATTTCTTCGTTCGAGAGAATCTTGTCGATGCGCGCTTTTTCGACGTTCAGAATTTTCCCGCGCAGCGGCAGGATGGCCTGGAACATCCGGTCGCGCCCTTGCTTGGCGCTGCCGCCGGCCGAGTCACCTTCGACGAGGTAGATCTCGCAGAGCGCCGGATCACTGAGCGAGCAATCGGCGAGTTTGCCGGGAAGGTTGCCGACATCGAGTGCCGACTTCTTGCGGGTGAGATCGCGCGCCTTGCGTGCGGCTTCGCGGGCCCGCGCCGCGCTGAGCGCTTTGTCGATCACAATATTGGCCACGCGCGGATGCTCGTCGAGATACGCGGCCAGCCATTCGTTCACGAACGTCTTCACGGCACTCTCGACTTCCGAGTTGCCGAGTTTGGTTTTCGTCTGCCCCTCGAACTGCGGTTCGCGCACTTTCACCGACAGCACGGCCGTAATCCCTTCGCGCACGTCCTCGCCGGAGAGCTTGAGATCTTTGTCTTTTTTCGCGGACGACTTGTCGACGTACTTGTTGATCACGCTCGTGAGCGCCGACTTGAAGCCGGTCAGGTGCGTGCCGCCTTCGTGCGTATTGATGTTATTCACAAACGAGAAAACATTCTCGTTGTAGCCGTCATTGTATTGCAGTGCGAGTTCGATCCCGATGTCGTCCTTTTCCCCTTCGAGGTAGAGAATCTCGGGATGCAGCGGCTTCTTGTTGCCAATCAGAAATCCGACGAACTCCTTGAGGCCGCCTTTGGCCTGGAAGATCTCCTCGCGCTCGAGGCCGGCGCGTTCATCCTTCAAGGAGATGGTCACGCCCTTATTCAGGTAGCTCAGCTCGCGCAGGCGTGACTGCAAGGTCGTGAAATCGTATTCGAGTTCTGTGAAGATCTCGGCGTCCGGTTTGAACCAGACTTTCGTGCCGGATTCCTTCGGGCCCGCCTTGCCGATTACCTCAAGCTTGGTCTTGGTGTCGCCGCGCGTGAAATCCATATAGTGCTCTTTGCCATCGCGCTTGACCCAGACCTTCAGCGTCTCGGAGAGCGCGTTCACCACGCTTACGCCGACGCCATGAAGGCCACCGGACACTTTGTAGCTGTTCTTGTCGAACTTGCCACCGGCGTGGAGCACGGTCATGGCCAGTTCGACGCCCGGAATTCCTTCGCCCGGATGAATATCAACGGGAATGCCACGGCCGTTGTCGGCGACAGTGATTGAGTTGTCGCTATGAATGATGACATCTACGGCATCGCAATAACCGGCGAGCGCTTCATCGATGGCATTGTCGACCACTTCGTACACGAGATGATGCAGGCCGCGGCCGCTCGTGCTGCCGATGTACATACCCGGGCGTTTGCGAACCGCCTCGAGCCCTTTGAGCACCTGAATGTCGGAGGCGCCGTAGGACGAGGCGGAACTGTCGTTCGTCTTGGCCATTTGCGGGGATGAGGATGGGGCAAAGACAGCAGAAAAAAGCAGAAAATAGAAGAAAAACCGGTCGCGAACAAAGGCCGAATTCAGCAGTTCAAAACCGACCCCTAATTTTAACCTTTGACCCCCGTTTTGGCAACAGCAAAAACGCTGTGCAAAACGCCAGCCCACAACAACTTACCGCTGCAGTTCCCAGCGTATCTTTTTGATCGGATCGCGCCCCGCTACCGCATTGATTTTCGCGAGCAGCGCCCGCTCCATCATCGACAGCTCACTCATCCAGCCGTGATTCTTCACGCCGACGAATAACGTCCCATCCTCGGTCACTTGTCGGGGCACTGTCACGCTGGCGATTTGCGGACCAACCAATGATGCCCATTCCACCAGCACTTGAGCACGTTCCACGCGCGAGTCGAGCCCCTTTTCGCGCAAGAAACTTCGCAGCGCTTCGGCAATCGGCGTTGGCCACGTCTTTTTCTCGTTCATAACAGCCTCGCGAACACACCGTCAACGACGCGCCATCGTTCCAGTCGGGTGAACTCCGCCGGAATTTCGTCTTCGCGAGGGACGCACAGCACCGTTTGCCCTGTGCCATGCGCAGAAAGCTCATCGAGCAACGCCAGCACATTGGTCGCCCGCTCGCGGTCGAGTTCAGCAAACGGGTCGTCGAGCAGTAGCAGCGGTTGGACACCCCCGCGCTCGCGAAATGTCGCGGCCTCGAGCAGGCGGAGGGCAATCGCTGCGGTGCGTTGCTGTCCCGCAGATCCAACGACTCGCAGGTCGCGCGCGCGCAGGGTCACGGCAAGATCATCGCGATGCGGACCGGCGTGCGTCATGCCGCGGCGCAGGTCGTGGTCACGACCCGTGGCCAAGGCATCGGCGAGTGCCGTCGCCACATCGGCCGCTTCGGAGAGCGGTGATTCATACGCGATAGCCATTGGTGCGCGCTCGCCAATCGCGGCGCACCGTTCGGAGAATCCGGCGCGGCCGCCAGTCACCCAGGCGCGCCGTTCTTCAATTAGCACGGCGCCGTGTTCTGCGAGGGCAGGCTCCCACGCGGATACGCTCGAACTGCGCGCCCCGGGCCTGGCGGCGGCGCGCAATGCAGCGTTCCGTCGGGCAAGCGCGGCCCGGTAATTCCGCAGTGCCCCAAGGTACCGGCGCGAGCTGAGTGCCAGCGCGATGTCCAAATACCGCCGGCGTTCGGCCGGCGCGCCGGCAATGAGTGCAACATCGGCTGGCGAGAAGCACACACTTGGCACGGCACCGAGTGCATCTGTGAGGCGCGGCGTGTCGACGCCATCGAGCGATACGCGTTTGCGGCCCGCGCGATCGACACCGATGCCAACGTGGCGTGCCGCAGTTCCAGCGGTCCGCGACGCAATGTGAAATGCCGGCGCGCCAAACCGGATCAGGTCCCGGTCACGCACGCCGCGCAGCGACCGCAACAATTGCAAGTAGGCGAGCGCCTCGAGCAGGTTCGTCTTGCCGTGTCCATTGTCGCCAACAATCGCGATGCCGTCGGCGGGAATGTGCATTTCGGCGCGCTCAATATTGCGAAAGTCCCGGATATCAACGCGTTCGAGCGCAACGCGCCCAGCGCCAAGCGCGGCGTGGGACGTCAGAAGCGCCGACAGTGTCATACTACTCGCCGCGGAACAACGCCGGACGTTTTTCCAAAAACGCTGCGGTACCCTCACGCATATCCGTCGTATGGCCGAGTGAGCCAAAGAGTGTCGATTCGTTGGCCAGCGCGGCGTCCAGCGGACGGTCGAGCCCCTCGTCTACCGATTGCAATGCCCGCGCAATTGCCACGGGACCGTTCTTCAGGATCGTTTGGGCGATCGCCCGCGCCGTGTCGAGCAACGTGGAGTGTTCGACAACCGAATTAACTATGCCGAGTCGCAGCGCTTCGGCCGCGTCGATCGTGTCGCCGGTAAGAATCAACTGCAACGCGGGCCCGCGACCGATCAGTCGCGGCAGCCGCTGCGTGCCGCCGTAGCCGGGAATGAGTCCGAGCTTCACTTCTGGCAAGCCAAACTTCGCATGCTCCGACGCGACGCGCAGATGGCACGCCAACGCCAACTCGCAGCCACCTCCAAGTGCAAATCCGTTCACAGCGGCGATCACCGGTTTCGCCGATCGTTCGATCGCGCGGAAGGTGCGCTGGCCGAGCGCCGAAAGTGTTTCGAGCGTCTCCGCGGACTGCGTGGCGATGTTGGCGATGTCGGCGCCGGCAACAAACGCGCGACCGGCGCCCGTGAGAATGATCACCCCGACGGCAGCATTCGTGGCAAGGTCGGCAAACACCGCCGCGATCTCGCCCATCATCTGGTCGTTGAGTGCGTTAAGTTTGTCGGGACGGTTGATAGTGACCGTCGCAATGCGGTCGCTGATGTCGAGTTGCAGGAGTGCGTAGGGCATGTCTCGCGCGCGGCTGAAGGTGTGTGAAATCTACTTGCCACCGCTGGCTGGCGCGCCTGTGGTATTTTTAGCGGGTGCAACCCATCAGAGCCGTCCAATGGTCACCCACCGGTGACGCTGTTCGAATTATCGATCAGCGCCGATTGCCAGGCGAATACATCGAGCGCGACCTGCGCACGCTCGACGAGCTTTGCGATGCGATTGCCACGCTCGCCGTCCGCGGCGCCCCGGCAATTGGTGTGGCCGCCGCGATCGGACTTGTCGCGTCACTTCTTCCATTCGTTAACGAAGACCCGCGACTTTTTCGCGAACGAGCCAGGGCGCACGCCAGCATGCTGGCAGGTGTGCGTCCGACCGCAGTAAATCTTCCGTGGGCAATGGCCCGGATGTCAGCGCTCGTTCAGTCGCTGCACGCAGCATCCGGACCGCAACTACTCGACGCGCTTCGGCGAGAGGCCACGGCGATTCTTGACGAAGACCGCGCGATGTGCAATGCAATTGGGGCGAACGGGTTGGCATTCGTTGTTGACGGTGCCCGCGTCCTCACGCATTGCAATGCGGGTGCACTTGCCACGGCAGGCATCGGCACCGCCCTTGCGCCGGTGTACTTGGCGCACGCCGCTGGCCGAGTGGTGCATGTCTTCGCGAATGAAACGCGTCCGCTTCTGCAAGGCAGCCGTCTCACAGCATGGGAACTCGCAAGAGCGGGGATTGCCTGCACGATTTTGACTGACGCAATGGCGGCCGCCCTGATGCGCGCCGGAGAAATCGACATCGTGCTCGTGGGCGCCGATCGCGTGGCAGCAAATGGTGATACCGCGAACAAAATCGGCACGTACGCGGTCGCGGTTGCGGCACGTCACCACCATGTGCCGTTCTATGTTTGCGCCCCGTGGTCCACGATCGACCATGCCACGTCGAACGGTGACGCGATCGTGATTGAACAGCGGGATCCGGACGAAATCCGCCTTGTGCACGGCGCGGCCATCGCCCCACGTGACGCTGTCGTGCGCAATCCCGCGTTCGACGTCACGCCCGCCGCGCTGATCACCGGAGTCATCACCGACAAAGGCGTGTATCGCGCACCATATTTGTTCACCTATCCCCACGGTTAGGAAAACCCGCCCATCATGACGCGTTCCGTTCTCGCGATCGACCAAGGCACCACGGGCTCCACCTGTCTCGTCATCACCGACGACGGCCGGATTGCCGGCCGGGGATACCGCGAGATTACCCAGCATTACCCCGAGCCGGGGTGGGTCGAACACGACCCCGAAGAGATTTTTTCCCGGACACTCGATGCCGCCCGTGAAGCGATTTCCCAAAGCGGTTTGCGGCCCGAAGCCATTGGCATCACCAATCAGCGCGAGACGGTGCTGTTGTGGAACCGCGCGACCGGTGCACCGATTGGCCGAGCCATCGTTTGGCAGGATCGCCGCACGGCGGCACGATGCGCGGCACTCGCGCCTCAGCGCGATACGCTGTACGCTGCCACGGGGCTCGTCACTGATCCGTATTTCTCGGCGTCCAAGCTGGAGTGGTTGCTACAGCACGGGCTTGGCGCGTCACCTGGTGGCATCGATGCCATTGCCGCCGGAACGATTGACAGTTGGCTGATCTGGAAGCTCACCAATGGGGCAGTGCACGCGACCGACCCCACCAATGCGTCGCGCACCATGCTGTATGACATCAATGAGATGAAATGGAGCGCTCAACTATGCGCGCTCTTTGGCGTGACGGAGTCACTGCTCCCGGAAGTGCGACGGTCGAGCGGTTCGTTCGGGGTCGCGGCGGCGAATCATTTGGGTTTTGAAATTCCCATTCTCGGCGTTGCCGGCGATCAGCAGGCGGCGCTCTTCGGTCAAGGATGCTGGACGCCCGGCACAAGTAAGAATACGTACGGCACCGGGGCATTTCTGTTGCTGAATACCGGCGCCACCCGGCCGGCCGGGGGCGGCGGCATGCTCACGACCCTCGCGTGCGATGCAACGGGCGCGCCAGTGTACGCGCTCGAAGCGAGCATCTTTATTGCCGGTGCGGCCGTGCAGTGGCTGCGCGACGGCCTTGGGATTATCTCGCGCGCATCGGAGACCGAAGCGATGGCCCGCTCGCTGCGGTCGAATGACGGCGTCTACTTCGTTCCCGCTTTGACAGGTCTCGGTGCGCCGGAGTGGGAAGCCAATGCGCGTGGCATGATCGTCGGCCTGACTCGCGGCACGACCCGTGAGCACTTCGTGCGCGCTGCGCTCGAAGCGATGTGCTACGGCACGGCGGATGTACTTCAGGCGATGCGCACCGCCAGCGGTGCGCCACTCGACGTGTTGCGCGTGGATGGCGGCGCGACGCAAAACAGCTGGCTTATGCAATTCCAAGCCGACGTACTCGGGGTTCCCGTTGAGCGTCCGGATGTGATCGAGACCACCGCGATGGGCGCCGGCGCACTCGCCGGAATAGCGGCCGGAGTGTGGCCGGACGCTCACGCGTTCCTCGCATCGCGCGAGTACCACCGCTTTCGACCAGGCGACGGCGCTGCCGCTGCGCAGCAATCGCTCGCCGGTTGGCACCGCGCGGTGCGGGCCGCAGTGACGTGGGCGCGCGATACCTGAGTGCACGGTAATGAATAACTACACGCTGTCGCGCCGTCCGCGCTCTCCTGCCGGATGGTGTGCGGCGCTTGGCATTGCCCTGTTGGCGATCGCCGCGATCGGTGCGTTCTTCGGGCGGTCGTACGATGCACCAATTGCGGATGGAGCGGTCTATCACGCGCGCGATCCATTCGGCCGCGAATGGACGTTCGCCAGCCAAGGCATCAGCCGAGCCGAGCGGGACAGCAACTTCGTGATCACGCTGGCGCTCCTTCCGACGGTCAACGGCCGCCGTCAGCCAATGCTGACCAGTGAACATCGTGAGTCGACCGCTAACGATATCGGCGGCGAGCCGGCAACGATGTTCGCGGCCGGGGTGCGACGTACGATTCTTCAGGAGATCCGCCTGACATTCACGGCCGTCGCGCCGGGTGTCGCGACGGTGCATCTGACATTCGTTCCATTCGCCAGTTGGGGGTGGGGCGGGGCAGTACTGATTGCCATTGGCGGATTGTTTGCCGCGGCGGCGCGCACCGGGCACACACGCGGGGCTTCTCGAGTTCCATCGGCGCCATTTATTTCCGGTTCCGCTGAGGAGCTCGACGCGGCGGCCGAGCAGGCCATAAATCGGTGGCGGGGTCGAGTTACACGATGCCCCAATTGCGCAGGCCAGTTGGAACCGGACGCCAAATTCTGCTCATCATGCGGCCTGCGACTCACCGTCTGATGGTTCTTTTTTTGCATATCGGGGTGTAATGACAATCATGAGGCGCTTCCCCCAGTTGTGCCTTGCCGTCATTGTCGCCCCTTTTGCACTGGGGGCGCAAATAATTCGCGACCCTGATGGCCCAGCGAAGCCGGGGACGCCCGCCGGGGCGATGTTCCCGGACGAAGTCGCCCGTCGGGCCCAAATCGACTTCGAACATTATCGTCGCCTGCACTTGCCGAGTGCTCGGCAGGGGCCGCCGGCGCGCTGCGACGAAACCGTCGGGCGTTTCTGCTACTGGTATGACGAGAACGAACCTCCGCCACCGCGCGAACCTGAAGCCATCACGACGGCGCGCAACCGGTTCATCGTTCAGCTCGACTCACTTGCCCGACTCGTGCCCGACGATCAGTGGATCACGGCGCAGCGCGTGCGGTATCTCGCCGAAGCAAATCGATTCGACGCGGCACTGGCGGCTGCACACGAATGCCAGGTTGGCGGCTGGTGGTGCGATATGCTCGCTGGTTTCTCGCTCCACCTGCTCGGCGACTATGCGCAGGCGGACAGCCTCTATGCGGTCGTACTCAGCAACATGAATGCGCCCGATCGCTGTGCGTGGCGGAGCATCGCGTTGTTAGTCGATGAGGACACACGCCTGCAATACCGCGCGCTGCCGTGCGGGGACAAGCGCCGAACAGCATTTGAAGATCGCACCTGGTTCCTTGCCCGTACCCTTTACTCCATGAAGGGCAACGACTCGCGAACCGAGTATTACGCGCGCATGACGATGGCACTCATGGAACAAGACGCACCGGGCCCGTACCAGTTTGGATTCGACGACGACGAGAAGGAATTGTTGTTGCGCTTTGGCTGGCCGCGCGATTGGGCCGGCACATACTCCATAAACATTCCGCACATTTTTGCGAACCCATTGGGTGTGAACGCGCCGGGTACCGGATGCTCCGGACCCAGTGGCCGTGGGGCGGGTGGCGGGATCGGCGGGACTGGCGGAGGCGGCTTTGGCGGCATTGGTGGCGGTCGCGGCACGACCGGCCGTCCTGGCGGAGGTGGGCGTGGCGGTGGTGGAGGCGCAACAGGCTGCGCTCCGCCAATCTCTTATCCAGGCAGCCCGCGTGGCGTTGGTGGCGGCGTTGATGGCGGCGGCGGCACCGGTACCGGCGGCACGCCGGGCCGCGGCGGGGGTCGTGGCGATGGCCGTGGCAGCGGCGACGATGGCAATCGCGATGGCATCAATGTTATTGGCATGGAGCCGACACCGGCGTATCGCTATGTCCCCGCAGGGTATGTGCTGGCGACTCCGGCGATGTCTGATTCGGCGCAGTGGCGTCCACAGTTGCCGCCAGTCGTCGCGCGCTATGCACCGGTCTATGCAAAGAAACTTGTGGCATTGGAACATCAGCAGGCGATGTTCCATCGTGGCGACAGCGCGTTGGTCGTCATGGCCTACAATGCTAATGCAAACAAGGAATTGACCGGCGCAAAACTCAACGCGGCACTGGTGGTGACGCCGGGCGACGATAGGCCGCGCGGATACATGGTGCGGCGCGACAACGCGCCTGCGACCGGCGTGTTCACGGTCAAGGCTCCGTGGGGGCCGTTGCTGATGAGCGCCGAGGTGATGGCCCCGGCCCACAACGCCGTTGCCCGGGCCCGCTACGGGTTGCGTCCACCGGACGCGCTCGGGTCGCGTGTGACACTCTCCGATTTGCTCTTTTTTAAACCGTATGGCACGGCACCGCAATCTGTTGAAGAGGCCGCACCGCACTCGCTGACGTCCGAACGCGTCAACGCGAAGGAACGTCTGGGTGTGTTCTGGGAATCGTACGGCACCGATCCTCAAGGCGAAAAAATTAAAGTCACACTGACAGTAGTGCGCGAACTCCAGGAGCGCGGCTTGCGGCAGCGCGTGGCCAAATCGCTCAATCTCGACCGCGAGGCGACGCCCGTAAGCGTCACGGTCGAGGACATCTCGGCGCGCGGGAGCCGGACCTCATCGCGAGCGCTCGAGCTGGATATCTCCACGCTTCAGAAGGGGTCGTATCTGGTGGAGCTGGAGATCGCGGTGGCTGGTGAGCTCACCCTGCGGGCAGATCACCGCATTGAAGTCGTGAGTCCGTAGTACCGTCTGCCGTATGAATCCGAATTCAGCGCAACCGCTTGGTGAAGCAGTGCTTCTCGCCCACCGCCAGTTCGGTGGTGTCAATTTTTTCATAGCGCGCGATTTTTTCCGGGAACGCCGAGAGCGGCGCGCGGTCGAATCCACAGGTCAAAAACAGTTCGTCGGAATACGACACTGCGAAAAGCTCCGCATAGCCGCGCACCCGCGCCAGTTGTTCGGCAGCGGCGATCAGCGCCTTCCCGTGCCCGATTCCCTGCGCGTCCGGTGAGACGGCGAGCGAGATGAGCTCGACAATACTCGGCGAGTATTCGTCGAGTGCGACACACCCAAGGACGCCGCCATCGGCGTCGCGAATGACGCGATAGTCGGCGAGATGGGCGTAACCAAACTCTTCACTGCGTACGAGCGTGAGGCCCAGTGGCGCGAAGCGGTTATTCAGCGCCACCAGCGCTTGCAGATCGGTTTCATTTGCCCGTTCGACGTGCATTTAGAGCTCCACCGACTCGAGCCGATTCATGGCGATCCGAATTGGAATCACGGTTGCAGCAACGCAGAGCAGGGCAGCGGCGCCAAACCCCAGGACCATCTCCAGCGAATTCGCTTCGGTGCCGAAGGCGCGCGCCGAGAGATATCCGTACACTGGTCGCGCCTCCAGAATGACCACCGTGCCAATCACACCGATACTGGCCATCATAAAGAGCAGGCCGCCGAACGACGTCGGGATTTGCGCCGCGTTTTCGGTTTCGAATTGCGGGAACACCGTGCCGAAACCAATGGCCATTCCGGCGACCGCGAACGTCATCAACGTGATAGTAAAAATCGACACGAGGAACATGAAGTCGGACACTTTCAGCAGGTAGTCCGTGGCGCCGATGATGCAGAGAGCCAGCACCAGCAATGGCGTCGTTCCCACCCAGAACTTCGACCAGAGGAGGTCACGCACACTCATCGGACTCGACCGGAGTAGCCAAAGCGTGCGCCCTTCAAGTGAAACGCCCGGGAAAATAAATCGCGCGGCTATCGACGCGAGCACGAAGCCGGCGAGCACCAAATTGAGGAACGGAATGACGTTCACCAGGAAGAAGGTGATGCCTTCTCCCTTGAGCGGGAGGAACTTGATATTGAACACATACACCACGACCAACACGGCGAGCAGAATGAGTTGCGACCATTGCGTCGTGTCGCGAAAGAACAACCGCAGTTCCTTCAGGATGAGCTCGCGCTTCAGGACGCCGAGGGGGCGCAGAATGCGCGTGGCGACCGACGTGAACCGTCCGGAGCGCGCCCAACGTTGCGCACTTTCCTGCGCCTTACTGAAGCCGGTGAGGTACATCGAGCGGTGCAACAGGGCGCCCATCACGACCAGAGCCGCCGCCGTGGACCAGAGCAGGTACACACTAAGCCAGTCGGTCTGTCCTGACAGCCATCCCATGATGCCACGCTGAGCCCACTCACTCGGCAAAAACGGGGAGGTGGGTGTCCGCAATATACCGACGAAATCCACCAACGATTTAAATCCTTCGGGGCGGGCGAGTCGCTCGGGGCGAACGAGCCGGAGCAGCAAGACGATCGCCGCCGCCGAGCCAACGGCAATGACGCTCAGAATGTCCCGCGTGCGTCGGGCCGGGAAAATATTGACGAGAATCAGTGTCGTGGCGCTGCCGATCACCGACGGAATCAGGATAAACGGCAGTACGATGCCGACGGCGAAGGGCGCGAACAGCCACCCGCCGCCGTAGGCAAATCCGTACGCCGCCAGCATCGGGATCGCCATCAGCGCGACCATCCAGCTCGAAGCGATCATCGTCTCGAGCAACTTCGCGCCGTAGAGCCGCAACCAGTCCACCGGACCACTCACGAGCAGGTCGAGATCTTTTGCGAGAAAGAAACTACTCAGCGCGGAGATCACGTTGGAGAGCAGCAGCAGCGAGAAAAAACTGACGAGCATCAGGCCGAGCAACTTGCCGGCCAGCAATGGTCCGATCTCCTGCACGCCCTTGAAGTAGCTGAGCAGTTTATACAGCACGGCAAATATAAATGTCCAGAACAGTGCACCCACGAGGCCGAGCAGCATGAATCGCGCCGACCGCCCCTTTTCGTTGGCCATCGCACGGGTTCGCGCCGTGATCCATTTCGGTTTCAGCAGGTGCAGCAGCGGCGCGTCGGCAAGCACGTCCTCAGGCATCGAGCACGTCCATCAGATCCCGCGCCGCGTTCTGTCCGGTGAGTTTCAGGAAAATCTGTTCGAGTCCGGCGCCGCCGTGTTGGGCGTCGGCGCGCAGTTCATCCATCGTGCCGCAGGCGGCAATCTTCCCGGCATGAATAATCGCAATACGATCGCACAGGCTCTCGGCCGCATCGAGTGTATGCGTACTCATCATGATCGTGTGACCGCGGCGCGTGTACTCTTTGAACAGATCACGCAGAATTTTGATCGACTTGGGGTCGAGCCCGACGTGCGGTTCGTCCACCACGATGACTTCCGGCCGGTGCACAAACGCACTGCTTACGATCAGTTTCTGCCGCATTCCGTGGCTGTAACTCTCGACGAGCTCATCACGCCACTCTTCAAGATCGAAGAGCGCCATCAACTCGCGGGCGCGGTGCTCGACTTCTGCCCCTTCCTGGCCGTACAAGCCCGCCACGAAGCGGAGAAACTCCGCACCGGTCAGTTTTTCGTAGATGAACGGCCGGTCGGGAATGAATCCGAGTTTCGATTTCGCACCGATCGGGTCGGCGGCGATGTCGATCCCACCAATTTGCACTCGACCGGATGTCGGCTTGAGAATGCCGGCGATCATCCGCAGCGTCGTGGTTTTGCCGGCTCCGTTCGGCCCGAGAAATCCGAACAATTCTCCCGGCGGCACGTGCAAGTTGATCGCGTCAACCGCGCAAAATTTGCCGTAGTTCTTCGTAAGATTGGTCAGCTTGATCATTGTTTTCCTGTTTCTGCTTTCGGCCGTCTGCCTTCAGTCTTTTGCGTGACTTCGATTTTTACAGACCCCACCAGTCGCAAGAGTTCCGGTTGGCGGGCCATCCCGCCGACTACGAACCGCACATGTGACGCATCGGCCGGGAATTGGCCGAAGGTTGGGTCGAGTGCCGTCCAGTCGCGCAAGTACACCTCTGGCCACGCGTGGTAGTAGAACTTGCCACCGACGTACACCACGCCCATCGCCACGCGCGCCGGGATGCCGATGCTCCGCGCGAGCGCCACAAACAACTGCGCATGGTCATTGGCGTCACCGCGTCGCGTGCGCAACAATTGCAACGCGTCCGGCGCGCCTGGGGACACCGCCCGTTTCACATTCGTGGCGACCCACGCATTAATCTTGCCGGCGATCACTCGGGGGTCGCGATCATTGCCGGCGATCCCGATCGCCGTCTGCACCATGCGCAGTTCGTGAGCCTGCAGCCCCGGTTCGTCGGCAAGCTCGCGGGCGAATTGTTTTTTGATCGCCGCGTTGTCGCCCAGCAGCGAATAAGTCGGGACCAGTTGGCCTTCGGTCTCGCGAGTCACGCGTACT
This sequence comes from Gemmatimonadota bacterium, assembly GCA_025358315.1. Taxonomy (GTDB): domain Bacteria; phylum Gemmatimonadota; class Gemmatimonadetes; order Gemmatimonadales; family Gemmatimonadaceae; genus Fen-1231. The sequence goes on from JANYKA010000155.1 coordinate 16,936, forward strand.
GTTTCACCGGTCTGCGTCTGCCGGCTGCCGACGATATCGAACGCATGTGCTTCTACATTCGTCATTCCGACGAGCCGCACCGTGAGGGATTGCAAGTTGGATTTCGAGACGTCGGCGCCCGACGCGATCGCCGTCTGTTCCAGAAAATTCGATGCGGCTGCGCCTGTAGTCCCCAGCGCCGCGGCACTGTCTTGTGTTTTTCGCCAGTTCTCGAACGCAATTTCGTACGCCATTCGCCGAAGAGTGATTCCGCCGTCGCGTGTGCTCTGCACCACGCGCCCTTGGGCATCAATCCATTCGTCGATCAGCGCGCCATTCTCCGACGACGCGTGCCAGGCCCGTACCGTGTCGGTCAGCGCCACCAGCCAGGTGCGTTGAGTCGCATCGAACCGCGCACTGTCGACGACCGTGAACAGCGATTCGGCGAGAATGGACACCTGCGTCTCGCCCCGCTTGGCGGGCGCCTCGGGGACAAACATCCGAAAGGAATATTTGCGTCCAACCTTGGGTGTTTCTCCGAGCGCCAGCGCCAGAGGGACGATCGGCGGCAATAAGACCGGGCCCAGCACCGACACCCGCTGACTGTCGGCACGAATGCCAGCTGCGCTGTCGCTTCGCGCAAACACAATTGCGCTGTCACCGTCCGTGCGGCCGCCGATGTGCACGGCGGAACCCGGCGACTCGGCGAGTAGATCAAAACTGCGGAGCGCCAGCGCCCGCGACAGCCGCGTCACGGACCGTGTTGTTTCCCGATGTGGCCGCGTCCCCGTGGAGAAATCGGCGACGTAATAATCGGTGACGTCAATTCCATTTTGGACCGTGTCGATGGTATTCGACGCAAATCCGATTTGTTTCCCCTGTTGTTCGACGACGTAAAACGTCGCACCGGGGTTCAATCGCATTGCCGCTTCGGCGAGCCGGTCGGCGTGGGACGCGAATAGCTCGCGACGGGCAAGCAGCCCGAGCCCGACACCCCATGCGACTAATACCGCGACGGCGATCACCGTGCGCGACCGTCGGCGCGAACTGTTTTTTACGTCGGCCGCCTTCATCCGTTCATCCACTCTGCGCGTCGCGCGCTCGGCGGTAAAACGGTGCCGCGTCGGCAGGCCGCCCCATGCGGTCGAGAATAATTCCCACGCCCTTCAGCGCGCGCCAGTTGGTCGGCTCCAGTTCGGCCGCCCGCTCATACGCCACCAATGCCTCTTGTAATCGGTCGAGCTTATTGAGCGACTCACCAAGGTAAAAGTGCGCCAATGCGGATGTCGGATTCAGACGCGCCACCATCGACAGCGGCTCGACGGCGTCACGCCACTTCGCGCGCCGGCAGGCGAGAATTCCCTGTTGCAGCAGCACGTCAGGATCTTCCGGCTGTAGTTTTGCGGCGCGCTTTAGTTCTGCTTCGGCGTCGTCGTACCTCAGGCGCCCACTGAGAATTGTCGCGCGTGCACAGCGCAGCGGAACGCCGTCAGCGCCCGCCTCGATTGCGCGGCCGAGTACGCTGAGTGCGCCTTCGATGTTGCCACGCTTGTCCAGCGCCGTCGCGAGCGAGATCGCTGTTCTGGCATCACCCGGACTGGCGTCGTGCATGCTCTTGAGCTCGGCCAGCGCAGGGAGCGGTGTTGGCGGCGTCATCGAGCGCGGTGCTGCGGGCGTACGCAGCGGCGGCGCGACAGTTCGAGGCGTGACGCGTTGCACATAGTCCCTCGCAGGTTCGCGAACCGGAATACCCGGAATGCCCGGAATGCGCGGAATGCCCGGAATTCCGGCCTTGGCTGGAGTGCCCGCCGTGCCTGAAGGGCGAGGAGCCGGGGTGGCGACGGTTCGATCCGGCATCGCCACGCGCACAACGGAAGCGGGGGCAACCTCGACCATTTTTGCCGCCGTCCGGGTATTGGCGTCGTCGCTCGTATCAAATGACCATTCGCCGCAGACCGGCGGTTCCCGCAACGCAATGGCTTGATCGCCTTCGCTGCCGTCGCCGCTTATGGGCAACTCCACTGTCGGCGGCAATGCCGCACCGTCGAAGACGTCCAGCGGGAGCTGGTTTATGTCCGCAGAGCGCAGCCCCGCTGGCGGGGTGAATTCGTTCATTGACAGACCGCAAGTGCGGGCCCAATGAAAGAAATACGAAGGAAAGGCATCGTCAGGAAATCTATATGCTGACGCTTGTTTCCCGAGAGGGGTCCGGCGACCTTTCACAGGCTATGCCCGAAGATGCGCTGATCGTACGCGGTGCCCGCGAGCACAACCTCAAGAATATTGACGTCACTATCCCCCGCGATAAGCTGACCGTCATTACTGGGCTGTCCGGTTCCGGCAAATCGTCTCTTGCCTTCGACACGATTTTCGCCGAGGGCCAGCGCCGGTATGTCGAATCGCTTTCGGCCTACGCCCGCCAGTTCCTGGGACTGATGGAAAAACCGGACGTCGACGCCATCGAAGGGCTCTCACCAGCCATTTCGATTGAGCAGAAGACCGCCGGCCATAACCCGCGATCGACTGTCGGGACCGTCACGGAAGTGTACGATTACCTGCGCCTGCTCTACGCCCGGGCCGGCACGCCGCATTGCACCAACTGCGGACGCCCGGTGCAGCGCCAAAGCGCAGGCCAGATCGCCGATACCGTACTCAACTGGCCCAACGGGACCCGCATTGAGGTTCTCGCGCCTCTCGTGCGGGGCCGAAAGGGCGAATTCCGCGAAATGTTCGAGTCGGCACGAAAACAGGGATTTGTGCGCGCGATGGTCGATGGCGAGCGCATCGAGCTCGCCGATCCACCCAAGCTCAATCGCAAGGTCAATCACGATGTGTCGGTCGTGGTCGATCGCCTCGTCGTCAAAGCCGAGGACCGCGGCCGACTCAGCGATTCACTCGAGACGGCCCTGCGTCTCGCCGACGGGCTCGTCGAAGTCATCCGCTACGCCGCCGGCGACAAAAGCGAGCGCCAACTCTTCAGTGAAAAATACGGCTGCCCGGACTGCGGGATCTCCCTGCCCGAGCTTGAGCCGCGTCACTTCTCGTTCAACTCGCCTTTTGGCGCGTGCCCGACCTGTAGCGGACTTGGCACGCGTCGCTCGGCCATCGCCGAGCTGGTGCTGGGCGATCCGAGCATCTCGATTCTCGAGGGTGTCGTGCTCCCTTGGGGTGAGCCCGACGGCTATTTGCGCCGCGTGATTCTGCCGGGCTTGGCGAAGCAACTCAAGTTCGAATTGAACATGCCTTGGGGGAAACTTCCGGCGCGGGTGCAAGAGACGCTGCTGTTCGGCCATTCAAAGAAGAAAGGCGATCCAACAGTCGAAGGGCGGTGGGAAGGCATCCTCGCCAATGTGCAGCGCCGATACAACGAAACGACCAGCGATTCGATTCGCACCGAGCTCGAAGAGTATATGATCGTGGCCGAGTGCCCTGACTGTCACGGGATGCGCCTCAAGCCGGAGTCGCTCGCGGTGACAGTCGCGGGGAAGAATCTTGGCGAGTTTGGCGAGTTTGCCGTGAGTGAGGCGCATGCATTTGTTGATTCAATCGTGTTGCGCACGGCTGGCAAACCGGGGCTTGATCCGGATATTGCCGGCCCGATTATTAAAGAAGTGCGCGAGCGCCTGCGTTTTCTGGTGGATGTCGGGCTCGATTATCTGACGTTGAACCGCAGCGCCGAGTCGTTGTCCGGGGGCGAAGCGCAGCGCATTCGACTGGCGACGCAGATCGGTTCGCGGCTCGTCGGAGTCCTGTACATCCTCGACGAACCCAGTATCGGTCTGCATCAGCGCGATAACGCGCGGTTGCTCGCCACGCTGAAGCGGCTGCGTGACCTCGGCAACACGGTATTGGTGGTCGAGCACGACGAAGAAACCATTCGCGAAGCCGACTATTTGATTGATCTGGGGCCGGGTGCGGGCAAACATGGCGGTGAGGTGATTGCCGCCGGCACGGTGGCCGAGGTATTGGCCAATCCCAATTCCATTACGGGGCAGTATCTCACCGGCCGCAGGAAAATCGACGTGCCGGTCGAGCGGCGCCCTCGCGATGTGCGCCGCACGGTTCGCGTCGAGGGTGCGAAGGCGCACAATCTGCAGAACGTCGATCTGGAGATTCCGCTCGGGCTGTTCGTCGCGATTACCGGCGTGAGTGGATCGGGAAAATCGACGTTGATCGAAGACATATTGCATCGCGCGCTGGCCCGTCACTTTTATCGGGCGCGCGTGCTGCCGGGTGAGCACAAACGGATCACCGGTCTCGAACATCTCGACAAGGTGATCGATATCGATCAGAGCCCGATTGGCCGCACGCCGCGTTCAAATCCGGCGACGTACACCGGTCTCTTTACGCCGATTCGCGAATTGTTCGCCGAACTGCCCGAAGCCAAGTTGCGAGGGTACGGGCCCGGTCGATTCTCATTTAATGTGAAGGGCGGGCGCTGCGAAGCGTGTCAGGGCGACGGTCTTGTTAAAATCGAAATGCACTTTCTGCCCGATGTGTACGTCACCTGTGAAACGTGCAAGGGAAAACGCTACAACCGCGAAACACTCGAAGTGCGATTTCGCGGGATGAGCATCAGCGAGATCCTTGAGCTCACCGTCGAAGATGCGTTGGCGATTTTCGAATACCAGCCGCGCATCGCGTTAAAATTACAGACGCTTAACGACGTCGGTCTGGGCTACATCCATTTGGGCCAGAGTGCGACGACGCTGTCCGGCGGTGAAGCGCAGCGCGTGAAACTGGCGAGCGAACTTAGCAAACGCGACACAGGACGAACACTCTATATTCTCGACGAACCAACCACCGGGCTTCACTTCGAAGATGTGCGGATGCTGTTGCACGTCCTGCACCGCTTGGTCGATCGTGGCAACAGCGTGCTGGTGATTGAACACAATCTGGACGTGATCAAGACGGCCGACTGGATCGTCGACCTGGGCCCCGACGGCGGCAACAACGGCGGCACAATTGTGGCCGCCGGCACGCCTGAAGAGGTAGTTAAGGTGAAGGCCTCATATACCGGTCACTACCTAGCCCCAATGCTCCGCAAATAAAAAACGGTGCACGCCGCACGCTTCGTAGGGTCGCTTGCTGTACGCTGTACGCTGCACCCTTGCTACAACCTGCACGCTCCGTCGGCATATTAGGTCAGCACGCCCCGTCCAGTCACTAAAAATGGTTTCTCTACTAGACATCATCGGCCCCGTCATGGTCGGCCCAAGCTCCAGCCACACCGCCGGTGCCTGCCGCATCGGCCTGCTGGCCCGTGGCTTGGTTGGTGGCACCGCCGAACGCGCGCACGTTGAATTGCACGGCTCGTTCGCCCGCACCGGCGAAGGACATGGTACGGACAAAGCCATCGCCGGCGGTCTGTTGGGCTTTCGTCCGGACGACGAACGCATTCGCACCGCCCTCGACATCGCCGAGAAAGAGGGGCTCGCCTACGTCTTTGAAAAAACCACTATCGCCGAAGATGCGCATCCGAACACCGTGCGCATCACGCTCGAGCGTGGCCATCGCAAGCATTCGCTCATCGGCGAATCGGTTGGCGCGGGCCGTATCCGCATCGTCAACATCGATGGCTATCCCGTCGAAGTAAGTGGTAGCCATCACACCATTGTGCTCGTTGCTGAAGATGTGAAGGGGAGCATCGCCCGCATCGCCGGCCTGCTTGCCGACGCCGACATCAACATCGCCACCCTTCGCCTGACGCGAAAGGCGCGCGGTGGTGACGCCTTCATGGTCATCGAGGTGGACGAATCACCGGGCGAGTCGGTCCGCGATTCCATTCGCGCGCTGACATGGGTCCGCTGGACGCACCGGCTGGATAAGGTCGGGGTTTAGCATGTACTCATCACTTCTGTTGGCCATTCGCGACGCCGAGTCCCAGAATAAATCACTGAGCCAACTCGCCCTCGAAACGGAATCCATCGATCAGGGCCGTCCGATACAAGAAATCCGCGACGCACTCCGCCGTGCGCTCGTCGTCATGCGCGGTGCGGTCGAGCAGGGAATGGTTGGTGATATGATGTCCGCCAGCGGACTCGTCGGCGGCGACGCCGCCAAGCTCCGAGCCTCGGGGAACGGGCCATTGGCGAACACCGTTTTCCGCGATGTCCTCGCCCGCGCGCTCGCCGTGCAGGAGGTCAACGCGGCAATGGGAGTTATCGTCGCGGCGCCGACGGCTGGTGGTGCCGGCATTCTTCCGGCTGTGCTCACGGGCATTGCTGCGGCCCGGGGTCTCAGCGAAGAGAAGATCGTCGATGCGCTGGCAACTGCCGGACTCATTGGCGCGGTGGTCGCCGACCGGGCATCGCTTTCCGGCGCCGAGGGCGGCTGTCAGGCTGAAACGGGTGCCGCGGCAGGTATGGCGGCGGGCGCTGCAACCGAAATGCTTGGCGGTTCGCCGACTGCCGTCGGCCACGCCGTGGCGCTTGCCCAACAAGCGACCTTGGGATTGGTATGCGATCCGCTTGGCGGGCTCGTCGAACTCCCCTGTGTGTTCCGAAATGCGACCGGCAGCGCCATCGCGATGGCCGCAATTGAAATGGCGCTGGCGGGAATTACGTTTGCTATTCCCGTGGATGAGGTCATCGACGTGATGGGTGAGATTGGCCGTGAGATGGACGTCCGCTATCGCGAAACGGCCGGCGGTGGGCTGGCGGCCACGCCGACCGGTCGACGGTTGGCGCGGGAACGGCTCGTGCAAATTAAACGCGGCAGTTGATCGTGGGCGCGATCCGTCGGCTCGCGATATTCCTCGCAACGACAACTATCGCGTTGCACGGAGCGCATGCCCAGTCAGTTGTGCGCGGCACGATCTTCGACTCGCTGGTCACTCACCGGTGGCTCGCCGGAGCCTCCGTGACGATTCCGGAGATCCACCGCACCGTCACGACGGACGATCGCGGACGCTTTCAATTCGGTCCGGTTCCGGCCGGTCGCTACTCGATCACCTTCCGGCATCACGCCCTCGATGCGCTCGATCTCCCACACGTCGCGTTGTTGCTTTCGGTGCCAGATACCGGCGCGATCGACGCGCGGTTGGCAATGCCCTCGGCGAGTTCTTACATGTACAGCCTGTGTCGGGCCGGGGCCGACGGGAACCCGGGTGTGATCGTCGGATCCATTCGCGATGTCGACGATACCATACCGTTGCGCGATGCGCTCATCGTCGCGTCGTGGACAGAAATTGTGGTGGATCCGGATGCCGCACCCAATAGTCGGATCGACCGCCGGACGTTTCAGCGGGAGAGTCGCAGCGACGCCGACGGGCATTACATCACGTGTGGGGTCTCGGTACAGTTCCCGATTTTTATTCGCGCCTCTATCCCCGGTCACGAAACAGCCGAAGCCATATTGTCGGTTGACAGTTTTTCGGTTGCGCATCGAAGCTTCGCGATTGGTCGTGATAGCCGCGCCACCGCACGGGTGATCGGTGTGATCAAGGACATCAACGGCAACCCGATTGCGCGCGCCAGCGTCGGACTCCGTGGCTTGGGCGGCCACGCCCGCACGGATTCGCTCGGCCGATTCTCGCTGCGCAATGTGCCAACGGGCACGCAGTTTCTCGAAGCCCGCGTCTTGGGTGCGAACCCGAGATTCGCCGAAGTGGCGTTTCGGAGCGACGGTGAACATATCGTGCAGATCGACTTTCCCGTCGATCGGGTGCGCGAGACGGTGCCGCCAGCCGTGGCGACCCTCGACGACGTTCGGCATGACCCCACCGGCTTCGAACTGCGCCGGCGCACGCTCAAAGGCACTTTTCTGACGGCCGCACAGATCGAATCCAAGCCCGACGCCACATTTGCCGAGATCTTGCTGCGATTGCCGCATATGGCTGCCCGGAAGTTCATCGGTTCAAACATCGTCATGCTAAAGTCTGACGAGGAAGAAGCGCTGCCGGGCGATAGCACGACGACCGTCAGCGGCTGCACCCCAAGCTATTGGCTTGATGAACTGCCAATGCGGTCGCCGCTCCCGGGCGGGCCGTTTCCGGAGCTTCAGCGCCAGCTGAACGCGGGGAATATCAGAGGCATTGAATTCTATGAGGGGCGCCAGATTCCCCAGTTCTTCCCGCCGCCGCCCCGGGGGCGGGCGGCCTGCGCCGTAATTGTGATCTGGACCAAGCCGCCTGGTTTGCTATCGGGCTAGTTATATAGAAGGCGGTTTCTTGACTGCAACTGGCGTAAACTCCGTGTCGGAGTGAAACTTCCGTTACCGGTTCATCCGTAGGATCCGGAGCAGACAACGGAGCAAGTCACCCAATGGTCACGCATCAAGACATCGAAAGTTTTCTCGACCGGCTTTCCGCCGATGGCGCAAGTCACAGCGAGGTCGGCGAAGGCATCTGGAACGTGAAGCCCGCCGGCGCTCTGGATTTTGGCGTCGTCGTCAACTATTCGCCGCCAGTGGTCGTGTTGCGCGTGAACGTGATGGAAATCCCGGCCGACGCCCAGCAGGCCAATGCGCTGAATCGGCGCCTGCTGGAAATGAACGCGACCGATTTGTTGCACGGTTCCTACGGCATTCAACAGACTTCGATCGTTCTCACCGAGGCTCTCGAACTCGCGCACCTCGATTTCGATGAGTTTCTCGCTGCATACGAAAGCATCACCTTGGCGCTCGCATCGCATATTCGCGAACTGGCGTCGTTTCGCGAGGCTCGCTGACGATGGGACTATTCGACCGCATCGCCACACTGTTCAAGTCCAACATCAATGACCTGATCTCCAAAGCGGAGAATCCGGAAAAGATGCTGGACCAGATTGTCGTCGATATGCGCAATCAGCTCGCCCAGGCGAAGCAGCAAGTGGCCGGCGCGATCGCCGACGAGAAGCGTCTGAAAGATCAGGCGGAAAGCGAATACAAGCAGGCGCAGGACTGGGAAGCGAAAGCCATGCTCGCCGTGAAAGAAGGGCGTGACGATCTCGCGAAGCAGGCGCTCCTGCGCCATACCGAACATCTAAACGCCGGCCAGCAGCTCGAGCAAACCTGGCAGTCGCATCAGGCCGAAACCGAAAAACTCAAGAACTCGCTCCGCGATCTGAACGATAAGATTGAGGAGGCCAAGCGCAAAAAGAATTTGTTGCTCGCCCGCCAGCGTCGTGCGCAGGCACAACAGCGTATTCAGCAGACGATGTCCGGCATGAGCGAGAAGAGCGCGTTCGAAGCGTTCGCCAGAATGGAAGAGAAGATCGACCAGAATGAACGGATGATCAAAGCGTCCACTGAAATCGACGAAGAATTCTCGGGCGATCGTCTCGCCGGCGATTTCAAACGCCTCGAGAAAGTTGCGGGTTCGGCAAGCGCCGACCAACAGCTGACCGCGCTCAAGGAAAAGATGGGATTGCTCCCGCCGGGTAGCTCGCAGCCGTCGCGGCGTTTGGGTGCCGGTGAAGAAACCGTGCACGCCGAAATTGAGGACAAGAAACCGCGTTGAACCCCGAGAGCGCGGAGTTGGGTACCAGCGCCGGCGTATTCCGTCGCGTGCAACTGGTGCCCGGACTCGCCGTCGTTGTGCTGACGGTCCTGCTACTGTGGCTTGCGGGGACAGTCGCCGACATGCTGTTGTTGCTGTTTATTTCCGTGCTCCTCGCTGTGTACTTGAGCGCAGTCACGGATCTCATCGGCCGTCGGTTCGGGTTGGCGCGCGGCTGGGCATTCGTTGCCGCCCTCACGTTCTCACTCGCCACACTAGTCGCACTCGGTGTGCTGTTGTTTCCGCCCGTAGTCGACCAGACGCGACAGCTCATTACCAAGCTTCCCGACTACGCGAGAGCGTGGACCGCGTGGTTCAATCAGTTGGTGGCGAATTATCCGGCGCTCCAGCCGGTGGTCGATCCCGACAAGCAAGGGCAGATTGTCGACGTTGCGCTGAATGAAGTGAAAGACTTCGCTGCCGGTCTCGTGCCGAAAGTGTTTAATCTTCTGCACGTGTTTATCGACATCGTGGCGGTGTGCGTGATGGCGATATACCTGACACTGCATCCGCAAACGTATCGCGACCTGGTGGTAGGGCTAGTGCCGCCCCGGCACCGGGATCGTGCACGGGAAGTATTCGTGGCACTCTCCGTTACGCTGCGGGCGTGGATCATCGCTCAACTGGTCGCAATGCTGGTGCTCGGAATACTCACCGCGTTTTTGCTCTACTTGCTCAGCGTGCCGTACTGGCTTGCCTTCGGAATTTTTACCGGCCTCGCGGCAATCGTACCGTTCTTTGGCACGCTGGTTTCAACAATTTTGCCGGCCCTCTTTGTGCTGGGCGCCGACGGGAGCCCCCTGCGGGCGTTGCTCGTCGTACTGGTCGGCGTGCTCGTGCATCTTGTCGAAGGCAACTTCGTCGCACCGCTGATTTTTCAGCGCGGCGTACATTTGCCGCCGGTCCTGACGATCATGTCGGTGCTCATCGTCGGCTCGTTGCTCGGCCCCGTTGGCTTGCTTGTTGCGGTGCCAACGCTTGCGGTCGTTATGGTGCTGGTGCGCAAGGTGCTGTTCGAAGGCGTCTATGGCGACGCGCCGCACGGAGCGAACGCCGCGCGGTAATCCGCTGACGGCAGCGCTCGTGCGGTGGCGTTTCCCGTCGCACACAACCGTATTGTCCCGCTGTGCCGACCGCCGCACTCACCCTTGAATCCGTTACCCGCCGATTTCGCGCCGGGGTGCCCGGTTGTTCCGCCGAAGTCACGGCGCTCACCGAGGTGTCGTTACAAGTGGCGCGCGGTGAGTGCGTGGGAGTCGCCGGCGGCGCCGGCGCCGGCAAAACTACATTGCTGATGTGTGCGGCCGGCCTGTTTGCGCCCGACGCCGGCTCAGTGCGTTCGGCGCGCTGCGCATACGCTTCGGCCCACGGCATTGCCCATCCGTTTCTCGGACTTCGCGCGTCACTGGAATTCGCGGCCTCCGTCCGGGAGTTAGAAGGTGACAGCACCGAACCGGATATCGACAGCCTGTTGGCCCGAACGGGGTTGAGTGAGTTGGGCCGGTCCCGTATTGGCACGCTGACTCCGGGGATGCGCGTCCGTGCCGTGGTGGCGCATTTGTTGCTCGGTGCGCCACAGTTGCTGTGTATTGACGATCCGCTCTCGGCGCTCAGCGTCGCCGAGCGATTGCAATTCGCATCGCTGTTGCGGGCGCTTGGCTCGGATGGCGTGGCCGTTATCCTTTCGACGCGCGACCCGGCGCTGTGCGACGGTATCACGAATCGCGTGGTACTGCTTCAGGGTGGCCGGATAATTGAAGCACCGCGGGCGCGACGCACTCTGGAAATCAACGTTGGCGCGCCGCGAATGGCCGCGACGGCCTTGTCCGCCCGGCTACCCAGCGTGATGCGGCGCGGGCGGGCAGTGAGGGTGGCACTCGATCGCATTTCCGCCGAGGAAGTTCTCGCCGCGTGTGTGGCACTGGGAATTAGCGTTACCGGGTCGCGTGTGATAAATGTCAGACAGCCACCGGGGCGAGTGGCCGAACACGACACGGAATCCCACCAGGGGTAATCATGCGGCGCATGACGATCGCATTGGCACTGTTGAGCGGAGCGGCGTGCGCGAAAGAGCCCACCTCGCCGGGCGAGGAATTGGTGGGCACGTACAGTCTTGTCAGTATCGAGGGGAAGCCGTTGCCGTACACATATGTCGACGCCGGACAGTCGGTGACCATCGTGTACCGAAAATTGCTCATCCTGAAAGCCGGTGTCGCTCCAACCGCTTTTTGGAGCGATTCCAGCATTGGTACGATCATCATTGATGGAATTACGCGGCCCCGCTCGGCGTCCGGCCCGTTGGCAATTGTCAATTCCAGTGACACGCTGGTACTGACAAGCAGTCAAAGCGCCCTCATCAATATCCCGTCGTTCCAGTCGTTCATTCAGGACCACAGTGGCGGCCTTCGCCGGCTTGGTCCGTTCAATGCGGAGCTGTACCACCGGTAGGGAGCTGTATGGATTAGCTTTACTCCGTGCCGGAATTCCGCCTTTTTAATTCACTGACGAGAACCATCGAGCCATTCGCTCCCGCGGACGGTCACACGGTGCGTTTGTATACGTGCGGCCCCACCGTGTACAATCCGGCCCACCTCGGGAATTTCCGTACCTTTCTGTTCGAAGATCTGCTGCGTCGGGTGCTGCGGATGCGCGGCTGGAGCGTCGAGCAGGTAATGAACCTGACCGACGTCGACGACAAGATTATTAAGCGCGCCACCGAACAAAAAAAGACAATTCGTGAAGTCACCGATCCGGTCATTGAGACGTTTCACGAAGATCGGGAGTACCTCCGCATCCAACGTGCCGAGCATTATCCGCGGGCGACGGATTATATCGCCGAGATGATTGCGCTTGTGCAACGGCTCGAAGAAAAGGGGCTCGCGTACAAAGCGGATGACGGGTCGGTCTATTTCGCGATCGACAAATTCCCCGCGTACGGCAAGCTCTCGCGTCTCGATACGCGCGAGATCAAGGCTGGTGCACGCGTGGCGCAGGACGAGTACTCCAAAGAAAACGCCCAGGACTTTGCCCTCTGGAAAGCGGCAAAGCCCGAGGATGAAGCGGCCGAGGCCGTTTGGGATTCGCCGTGGGGTCGCGGGCGTCCGGGCTGGCACCTCGAGTGCTCGGCGATGGCGATGAAAATTCTCGGCGAGACCATCGACCTGCATGCGGGCGGGATCGACTTGATTTTTCCGCACCACGAAGATGAAATCGCGCAGAGCGAAGGCGCGACGGGCAAGACCTTCGCCCGCTTTTGGAGTCATGGCGAGTTTTTGCTGACGGATGGCTCGAAAATGGCAAAGCGCGTGGGAAACGTGAGTAATGTTGCCGACCTGCGTGCGAACGGAGTGAGCGCGGCAGCGCTGCGGCATTTCGTATTCTCCACGCATTATCGCAAGCAGTTGAATTTGTCTGGTGATGCGCTCGAAGCATCGACCGAAGCAGTGCGGCGGGTCGGGGATTTTGCGGATCGGCTTGAACGCGAACAGGGCGGTACGCCGGCCTTGGCCGAGGCGGCGGAAGGGCTGTTGGTCGAGGCAATGAATGCGCTGGCCGATGACCTTAACGCACCGCGTGCGACGGGCGCGCTATTCGAGTTCATCACGACGGCAAACCGCGAATTGGATTTGCACGGGCACGACGTGGAATCGTTGGTCCGGGCGCGTGAGGCGTTTCGCCAGGTGAATTCGGTGCTGGACATCGTTCCGGAAAGCGGGACGGAAGACCGGGTGTTGTCGGAATGGGTGGAAGGGCAGTTGGCGGCCCGGGCCGCGGCGCGTCAGCGGCGCGACTTTGCGGCGGCAGATTTGGTGCGCAAGGCGTTGGAAGAAAAGGGGATAGCGATTGAAGATTCCCCGACTGGTACCCGTTGGAAGAAGGTTCGATAGGGCTGGAACGGCGGTCCCGGGGAGCGGCTAAGGCGTGTTAGGGCAACGGATTGACTTACTTCCGGCGCCTTGATAGCTTGTGAGTCTCGCGCAAATAGCCTGCCGCTGACGTAGCTCAATTGGCAGAGCACCTGATTTGTAATCAGGCGGTTGCGAGTTCGATTCTCGCCGTCAGCTTTGCTGTCGCTGTAAATCGGACTTTTAGCTGGGGGCGCGG
>JANYKA010000267.1 GCA_025358315.1 Gemmatimonadota bacterium
TTGCAGGGCGAACGGAATAAGCTGTTCCCGTTCGCCCTGCAACGTTCGCCGCATTTAGTTCCGTTCGCCCTGCAACGTTCGCCGCTGTTCAATTCTTCGCCTTTGTTCTGCTCCGCCGTCCGCACCGCAGGCATTAGCGACCTTTTCCTAACGCGCTGAAGTACTCAACGAGCCCTTCGGCAATCCCCGCTGCGTACTTCCGCCTGAATTCAACGGTCAGCAACGCAGCCTCCTGCTCCGGAACAATTACGAACGCCCCCTCACAGAGAATCGCCGGCATCCATGTCTGCCGTACTACGGCAAGATTGTCGTAGTTGATGCCTAAATCCCGCAATCCCATTTGTCGCACCATTCCCGTTTGTACGGCGCGGGCGAGGGGTTCGGATTGGCCTTGGAAGAAATATGTCCCCGACCCGTTGAGGCGATACGGATTCACTCCGTCGCCGTGCGCGTTGAGATGGATGCTCACGAACGCGTCGCCATTAGCCCGCCGGGCGATTGCCGGACGTTCATTTAGTGCGACGGGGCCGCGCGTCGTGCGGGTCATCACCACCGTCGCGCCGCGCGCTTCGAGCATCGGCTTCAATTCTTCGGCGACCATCAGCACGATGTCGCCTTCGTATGAGCCGAGTGGGCCGGTGGCGCCGATGGGCGGATGGCCGGGGTCGACGACGATCGTCCGGCCGGCGAGTGGGCGGCTGGGATCGATCGTCGGAGCGTGTCGCACGCGCAACACAATCGCATTGCGATCCCAAAGCACGAGATATCCAACCGGCGAGTGGCGCAAATGGATCGTGAAGCGCGCCCGATCGGTGAAGACTTGCTCCCAACTCACATCGCGAATGGTCGGATCGACCGTCGCAAGATTCACAATGTCCGTATTCGCCGTCACGCCGTAGAGCGTGAGGATGATGGCATCGTGTGCTTGCGCCACGCTGTAGGCAGGACGGTCGCCAACCGGAATGCGCAGATCGGAATATCCGGCAGTCGACGTGACGCGCGCGTTGCTGGCGACGCGACGAGGCGCGGGTGATCCGTGTGGAAGAATGTTGCGGGTATTTTTTGCGTCCACCCATGCTTCGAGCTCGTTGTCCAGGCGCACGCGGAGTGACCCCTCACCACTTTGTCCGGTCAATTCCACAATTGTTTGCGGCAGCAGAAACCACTTGTAAGTGCCGCTCGGCGTGGGACGAAGAATAGAAACGGCATCAGTGTCGTTCGCGGCCTGATCTCCGCCGGCGATGAGCGTCAAATACTGACGGACATTCGGGTCAGTGATCTTCACGCCGGTAAGCGCAACGGTTATCGAGTCCGCGCCGCGAATCGCGACAACGTGGGCACTGTTTTTGGAGCCGGCAGGTGATGCAGCGAGTTGGCTCGCCGGAACTTCGCGACTCCAGATTGTTCCGCCGTTATTGAACAACGGAAGATTCTCGCCGTTGACGGCGCGGAGTACGACCTCGGCGTTGTGTGGCGCGCGAAGAGAAACGCGTACATGCTCGTCGGGACGGACAGTCATGCTGCCGGGACTCAAACTGCCCCGATCCACAATGAGTTTCCCGGTATCCGGAAGAACGACCACTGGAGTGATCGCTGTCACTTCGCGCGATCCCGTCACGCGCTCAGCACCCTTGGTTGCGACGAGGTCAAATACCGGTTTTGCGCCCGGTGGAATTGCCAACCACCCCAGAAACGCCCCATTCGGCAACACTGGCACATTCACGCCATTGATCGTGAGTTGTGCATTCCCGCTGCCGACCGACCCAATGATGTAATTCGAATCGCGAACAGTCAGCCGATGGTCGATTTCCGGATAGACCACTTTGACCGCCAGCGGTCCATCAACAAGCGGAATGACCGAAAGCGGCGACCCCACCGCGGCCACATCACTCGCACTCCGGACGGTCGGCAATGAGCCGCGAGAATCGGCAGCGCCAACGGTCGGCGCAGGACTAGTGCCAGGCGCCGCACCCGGGGGCCGGGGCGAGGCACAAGAAGCCCCAAAAACCCCGAGAACCACCAAAGAAAACTGTCGACCGATCCCCGTTCGCCCTGCAACCTTCGCCGTATTTAGTTCCGTTCGCCCTGCTTCCTTCGCCGCAGTTAGGGCAGTCCGCCCTGCTTCCTTCGCCGTAGTGTGCAGTTCAGATGCCATACCAAACAACCTTATTGCGATGGTCAGCTAGACGCTACCCAACCCCCTCCCTATATTCGGCCCACTTAGGCCTTCTCCCCTATATAGATGTTGGAGCTATCGCGTGATACCCTGCGGCTTCTGTGGCCGTGAGAACGATGAGCAGTCGCGCTTTTGCATCGACTGTGGCAAACCGATCGTGGCCGGTGGCGCTCGCGTCATTTCTGTCGCGTCGTTGGCCAAACCGTCGAGCGGCTTGCCGTCGCCGGTCGATGCCGTGCGCCCATCGCACAAAGGCGTTCCGAACACCCGCGTGTCCAGCACTGCTCAGCCGAAGGGAGGCGCTTTGAAACAATGCCCGGCATGTAAGGCGATGGTCGAGACGGCGTATCCGTTTTGCCCACAATGCGGCGCGCCGTTGAACGGCGGGGCCGCCACCGGCGCCGGCAGACCGAGTGGCACTGGCGTCTTCACGGCAAAAGGAACCGGCACGGGTCCGAAGATTGCTCTCCTCTCCGAGGGCGGCGAGGTGAAACAGACGATCATTCTCGACCGCGGCGAAGCAACCTTTGGGCGGAACGACGGCGATTTCCGCTTTGGTGACGATGTCTATCTGAGCCCGGTGCACGCCCAGCTTTCGATGCGCGACGGTCAGCTTTTTGTCCGTGATCTGGGATCGCGCAACGGCACTTGGCTGTTCATCGACGCGCCGTATCGCCTACAGGACGGCGACACAATGCTCATCGGATCGCAACTCATCCGTTTCCGCCGGCTCGGCTACCCTGGGCCACACCCGCCGGAATCCGATCAAACGCGCCGCCTTGGCTCATTTACGCCAACGGCCGATATCGCCGTACTTGCCCAGCTGCGCGCCGATGGCAGTGCGCGCGACACGATGCACCTCTCGCCCGGGCGCAACATCAAGCTCGGCCGCGACGCGGGCGATTGGGTATTTCCATATGATCAAACCATGAGCGGCCGGCACGCCGAAGTGCGCAGTGAAGATCTGGAGTTCATTGCACTCGACGACGGCAGCCGGAACGGTATTGCCATCGCCGTGCGTGGTGAGAAACCGGTGAAGGCGGGTCAACGAATTCTGATGGGTGACCTGACAATGCGCGTGGAGAGTTTGTGAGCGAACAGAAGTTGTGTCCGACGTGCGGTACGGAGTATCCACTTTCCGAGCGCTTTTGCCCGCGGGATGGTACCGCGCTCCGATCGACGAATGCGCTGGGAGATATGATCGGCTCGGTGGTGGCGGATCGCTATCACATTATTAAAAAGCTTGGCGAAGGCGGCATGGGTACGGTGTACCTCGCCGAGCATGTGAAGATGGGGCGCAAGAGCGCGCTGAAGGTGATGAATCCGGGGATGAATCAGGACCCCGATGCCATCGCGCGATTTAATCGCGAGGCCGCGAACGCCAGCCGGCTGAGCCATCCGAATATTTGCGCGATTTACGATTTTGGTGAAACACCGGAAGGGCTGATTTACCTCGCGATGGAATTCATCGAGGGGCAGTCGCTCACCGCTTTGATCGATGCGGGGAACGGCATGAGTGCACCGCGCGCCGCGAGCATCATCCATCAGGCAGCAGATGCGCTTGGCGTGGCCCACGATGCGGGGATCGTGCACCGCGATCTGAAGCCTGACAACATCATGATCATGAAGGGGCGCGACGGCAGCGACGTGGTGAAAGTCGTGGACTTTGGCATTGCCAAGGCCAGCAGTAGCGACGCGCAGAAGGTGACCAAGACCGGATTGGTCGTCGGCACGCCAGAATACATGAGCCCCGAGCAACTCGCCGGCGACAAGCTCGATGGACGGAGCGACATCTATTCGCTCGCTCTAGTGGCGTTCAATTGTTTGACAGGCACGCTTCCTTTCCCCAGTAATTCTGCCCAGGAAGCGATGATCATGCGGCTCACCGATCATCCGAAAACGCTGGCTGAAATGCGTCCGGATATTGAGTGGCCCGCCGAGTTGCAGGCCGTGATGGACAAGGCATTGGCGCGCGATGCGGACGAGCGATATCAGAAGGCGCCGGCGTTTGGGATCGATATGGTAAAGAGTGTCCAAAATATGCCGGCGACCGTTGCGGCAGCCGCCGGGACGCTCGTGATTGGAGCGGCGGGGAATATGCCGGCGACGCGGGTGGCGAGCCC
>JANYKA010000022.1 GCA_025358315.1 Gemmatimonadota bacterium
CATTCGAGCACGCCACCAATCAAATTTCGTCCCCTCGGCCTTGGTGTACGGCTCTCCGTCAATCTCCCAGCCGCCAATGCAAGCGTCAAACTCACCGAACGGACGTTCCTTTGTGGATGCGCCGCGTCGCGGCGTTTGATACGGGAAGGTGAGCATCTTCGAATCTTTCGCATTGTCCCACCAGCCGCCCGCCTCGAGCATCAGGACAGTCGCGCCTGCTTTAGTGAGCACGTTGGCGGCCATGCCGCCGCCAGCACCGGAGCCGACGATGATCACATCATAAGTAAGACGCTTCGGAGCAGTGTGCATGACGTTAAGTCTCAGAAAGTGAGATGCGAGAGATAGCGGTAGCTCGCGCGAATCGACGCGATCGGGTCTGCTGGATCATCATGCTCGACAAAATAATGCTGAGTCCCGGCTTGCTTTCTCTTGGCGAACAACCCCTTCCAATCAATTGTGCCGCCACCAACGTCGGCCATCTTCCAAGACGGTGCTCCCATGCCGTCTTTCACATGCACTAACGGAAAACGTCCCGGATACTTGGCGAAATATTCAAGCGGCTTGCCGCCCGCTTTGATAATCCAGTACAGATCCATTTCGAAGTCCACATACTTCGGATCACTCTGGGCGATCAGCGTATCGTAGGGCACGATCCCGTCGACGAGCGCGAATCCGAAGTCGTGATTGTGATACGCAAATCGCAGCCCGACATCGTGCGCCCGGCGACCGAGCGCTGTGAAACGCGCCGCCAGCCTTTTCCAATCAGCGGCATTCGGATACTCTTTCATCTCGAGCCAGGCAACGATCAGCCATTTGTTGCCCAGCGCCGTCGCAGCGGCCGCCGTGGCATCAAAGTTTGTCTCGAGTTCATGCAAATCGAGGTGCGACGCCGGCGACGTCATCCCCAGTGATTCGAGTGTCTCGCGTAGCTGGTGCGGCGAACGGTTGAAGTAGCCGGCAAACTCCACTTCGCGATAGCCGATTTTCGCGACCGTGGCGAGCGTGCTGTCTACGTCGTGGGCCATCAAGTCGCGGACCGTATACAGTTGAAGTCCGATGCGTTTGATTTTCGCCTCCATTGCAGCTGCGGGCCATTCCCGACCGCCGGGCAGTGCACTTGCAAACGATGCGGCGCCGACGGCCGACAGAAACTCACGACGGGTTGTCATGGCGCAATCCGTTGTTTGCGTCGGAAGTAGCTGAGATTCGACTGAAACTTGCCCGCCATCAATCTGGGCGCGAACCGGATCATCCACCAAAGTGTGCGCGCCACTCTCGGAATCACCACTAACTCTTCGTTGTGTTCGACGCCGGCGATCAGGGCGAGAATGCCTTGGCGGAGTGGAATAATCGGGAACGGCACCATCGATCGCACCGTCGTGTCGCCAATGCCGGCCGTGATCGAGTTCTCGTAAATCGAGCTTTCAATAAAACTCGGGCAGAGCGTGGTGACTTTCACGCCGAGTGCCACGCCTTCGGCGCGGATGGCACGTGAGAGGCCGACGACGGCGTGTTTGCTCGCCGCGTATGCGCTCATAGTTGGTGTGATTGCCAGCCCGGCAAGCGATGCAGTATTTACGATGTGGCCCGAGCCCTGCTTCACCATGATGGGGTACGCGGCGAGTACGCCGTGGAGCACACCGTAAAAATTCACATCCATCACCGTATGCCATTGCTCAAGCGTTGAATCGCGTATTTCACCGGCGAATCCGATGCCGGCGTTGTTGAAGATGTAGTCGAGGCGACCGTACTTCTTTGCCGCTTCTTCGACAGTCGTGCGCACGGCAGCGGCGTTCGTCACATCGAGGGCGAGTGACTCGGCGCGATTGCCAGCAATTCGAATCGTCGCTGCCGTCTCTTCGGCTGTCGTGGCATTCCGGTCGGTCGCAACGATTACGGCACCGCGGGACGCGAGTTCAATCGCGATCCCGCGCCCGAGCCCGGACCCGGCCCCGGTAATGAACACGATTTTATCGGCAAAGAGGCGCAAATGCTGGCTCCGGAAAGACGATCAGACTGCGCGACA
>JANYKA010000082.1 GCA_025358315.1 Gemmatimonadota bacterium
CCACGGCGTTGCGCCGCTGCCGTTTGCCGTCGCCCGCAGTTGCCGGCCGCGCCGTTCGATCGACCATTCATCGCCGGCGCGGCCGCGCACGAGCACGGAATTGCGCGAGTCAGACAGTCGCCATGCACCCGTGGCCGATAGCACGGCACCTTGCGCGGCCGTGGCCAGCGCGACGCGCACATCGCGCGGCCCTTCAGTGCGCGGGCGCGGGGCGACGTCGGTCGGAACGTCCTCGGCCACGTGAATTCGCGCGCTGTCTTTTGCCACGCTCGGCGGCATGACGATCACCGGCATTGGATATTCCTGCGGCACGTGCCGGGTGACGCAGGCGCCGACGGCGAGCAGCAGCGCCACGGCGCCACGGCGCCGCCAGTTGCTCAACGTCCGAAACTCCCGATCGATACCATTGGCAGCTGCCGCGAGGCCACTGCACGCGGCGGCGCGGGGGCGTCGAGTACCGAGATCACCCGCGCTTCAAAATCGTAGTCGTCGATGACGTCTGTTACTTCGACTTCGGCAAACGCCCCGGCCGGAACATCGGTGTCGAGCCAAGTGACACCGTCGATATCGTCGGCCTGCCATGGCAGACGTCCGCGGGCACCGACGGATTCACCGTCGTCATTTACTCCGGCGGATTTTTCGACAAGCACACGGGACCGTGTGCCAATGCGACTCTCGTAGCGGTCTGCGGTGATGGACCGCTGCAACTCGGTGAGCAGTTCCAGACGGTTCAACTTGACGTCCATCGGCACATCGTCAGCGAGCGCCGCGGCGCGCGTCCCTTCTTGTGGCGAATAGGTGAACGCGCCGACGCGCTCGAACTGAACCTCTTCAAGAAATTCCATCAACTGCGCGAAATCGTCGTCCGTTTCACCAGGGAAACCGACTATACAAGTCGTGCGAATCGCCAGGTCGGGCACAACGTCGCGAAAGCGCGCGACTTTCTCGCGGATCGTGTGTTGGCGCTCGGGACGGCGCATCCGTTCGAGGACGCTATCCGACGCGTGCTGCATCGGCATGTCGAGATAGCGCAAAATGCGCGACTCGGCGGCGATGACATCGAGCAACGCCGGCGTGATGCCGGCCGAATATAAATACATGTTGCGAAACCACGGAATAGACGTGTCGGCGATCAGCGCCTTGAGCAAATCCGGGAGGCGCACGCCGTCGCGGCGATCGCGGCCGTAGTGTGCGAGATCCTGAGCCACCAGATTTACCTCGCGGGCCCCCTGCAGTTCGAGCAGTTGCGCCTCGCGTATGATTTCATCGAGCGCGAATGACCGGTGCTTGCCCCGCATCAGGGGAATCGCGCAAAACGCGCACCCGTGATCGCACCCTTCACTGATTTTGAGATAGCGCACATGCGGCGTGTCGCCCGCGTACACGCGCAGGCCTGGATGCAGCGTGACCGGATCGCCCAGCAATCCGCGTTCCTGCAGACGCGGCACGAGCTGTTCCATTTCGGATGCGCCGAGGAAGAAATCGACCTCGGGGAGCGCGCTCGTGAGCTCGACTTTGTGGCGCTCGACCATGCAGCCGACCGCCACCACGGTCTGGGCAGCGCCGTCCACCTTGAGGCGGCCGGCCTGCACCAGTGCATCTATGGACTCGGCCTTAGCGGCGTCAATAAAGCCGCAGGTGTTCACGATGATCAGCTCGGCTTCGGCGGCATCGTGCACCTGCTCGGCGCCGTGCTCAAGGAGCTGCGCGAGGTAGCGTTCCGAGTCGACGGTGTTTTTGTCGCAGCCGAGGGTGATCAGGGCAACTTTCATGCGGTCTAATCTAGCGGGTCAGCAGTTTGATCCGTGTGCGCGCGGTCGGGCCCGAGGGGTTTGCTTCTGTGCGCGCGGTCGGGTTCGGGGACCTCGCTTCGTCGGGCCTAACGCTTACACGCATCGAGCCTCGCCCTAGGGGCGAGTCTCGCGCTACGCGTTGGGCCCGCCTGCGCGAGATCCCCGAACCCGCCCTTCCCACCGTTGCCGTTTGGGTCGGAAGAGAGGGCGAGCACACTTGCTCCACAGGGCCCCGTGGCTGCCGTGTG
>JANYKA010000098.1 GCA_025358315.1 Gemmatimonadota bacterium
TTCATTCGTCGTGCTTATCACTCTGAACGTAGTGACAATGGCCCGGCCGGCAGTGTCTACCACAAACTGCACCAGCACGTCACCGGTCGCGCCGGAGGATCGAAGGAATTCCGGATACCGTGGTCCGGGCGATCCGGGCGCTCGAACGACCGGTTTCTCCACGTCTTCGGCGTTCATCGCGTCGGTAGCCGTTGGTGCGGGATTGCTCACGTCTGTTCCATCCGGCCGCCCGCCGTCCACGCCAACTCCCGTGAAGTCCGCCGCGTTTGTTAGCGTCCGGTTTAGGTCGACAGCGGGAAGCGAATCGGGAATGTCAATTGGCGCGATCAGGATTTGATGCCCACGCGGGATCGGCGCGAAGGTCTGGTCCGGCACTTGCGGCGGTTTCCTGGCCGGCACCGGATCGGGTTTCTTCACGCGAAAGACGGCAATACTCTGCTGCGCCTTTGGCACCGACTGACTCGCATTGAGCGTTGCTTGCACGGCGAGCCCAATCACCAACGCATGCATCACAACACTGACGATCGTCCCGGTAGCTGTCCGCGACCGCTGCGGGCGCGACTCCAATAAGTTGTTGAGCATCTCCATTCTCCTGTTCGTCAGGTGAGTACAGCTCTCCCTTCCTGATCGTACAGAAGATGTATTCACAGGGTGTTAGCTGCGGATTAGGGATCCCTTAATCGGCGGTGATGATTTGGTGTATGTGGCAGAGTCGCGACGCAACGAAGAGCGGCGAGAAACAAGGTTTCTCGCCGCTCTTGGTTGTGAACTCCCGCTCACCACTATCCCACGTAGGTGTACGAAAATCCGTGCTCCTGCGCCCGGCTCACCGCTACCACGCCGGCCGCCATCATATGCGCCTGTGACACCACCAAGTTTGCCGCCAGCTCTTTATTCACGTCCTCGGCTTTGAGATTCATCTGCTTGGCGATCTCGCCGGCAAAGAACTGCGTCGCCATCCCGCAGACGGACAACACCACGCCGCGTGCCGCGAGCTCTTTCGCTTTGGCCGTGTGCGTATTCTTTTTGGCCAGCGCCTTGGTGGCGGGATCGTCAATCTTGCCCATCTCGGCAAGCGGATACTTGGCCCACATAGCGTCATTGTATCCATAGAATGTCGCGAAGTGCCGCACCGACACCACGACGGCGCAATCGCTGTCCTTCATGTTGTAGCCGCTCGCATTCGCCGTCAGAAAATTCTTCGCGAAGAACCAGCCGTTGTGGCCGCTCTCGGCTGACGTGCAATCGTAGATGACTTTGTGCATGCCCTTCATACCATCAAACCAGGCGTCTTCCGGGTGACCGCTGGCGTTGCCGGTACTCGCGGCACGGGCAACGGATGGTAGCGCGGCGCCGCCTGTGAGCGCCGCGCCGAGTGCGGCCGCACCAACGGTAAAACGGCTCAAGAAGGTGCGACGGACGAGCGGAACGTGGTTTGAAATCGGAACCTCACGTATTTGAATTGGGGGGCGCTTCGGCGGACCAGACACCTATCGTACTATGTCCGGGCACTGGGCGCCAGCATAAACGGCAACCCCGCTAGGCTACGTGCGGCCGCGTCCCGAACTGTGCGGCAATGCCCGTCGCCAGAAGGCAGAGCGCAATCAGTGTGAGAAGGGTCGGCGCTGTTGGCCAGGGACCCGGATGATACGCACCCGTCTGTTCGAGCATCAGCTTCCGGTCAAACTCGCCAACGGTCATGCCGGTCACCTCGGCGAATGTTGCAGTTACCGGCTTGTCCGAGCGCCAAATAAGGGCAAACTGATCGGGGCCGAGTTCGCGGTACATTGTGCCGAGGTCGGAAAATGAATTGCGGTACCAGCCGTGAATTGGCGCGACATTCGGATTCCCTAACGAAAGGCGGGTTCGCACAGAACTGGCGTACTCATCGGCCACCATTTGCTCACAGTAAGGTCCGCCGTACGCAATGCAAGGCAGGGGATTCACTGAGCCAGCCTGCGTGTATTCTCCTCGTTCGAGAACATCAAGCTCTCGCAGAAAAGCCGGCAGGCGCTTCACGGGCGACGGGTCCGTCGGGAGATCTGCTTCCCACGAGACAAATCGTCCGCTCTGATATTGCATATCGGAGAGAAACTGCAGCATGCCACGGCCTGGCAGTCCAAACGCGGCGTACGGGAAACAGGGACCGATTAGCGTTGAGTGGCGCTGCACATACTCGTCGAGCGAACCAACCGGATAGAGCGCCATGCAGGTGCGTCCATCAATAGCCTGCGGCATTACGGCCCACGGCTGCAATGTCCTAACGTTTGGCAGGGGAATGGGTGATGACAATGCGGCGGCATCAACCTGCGCAAAGGTCTTGAGTACCGCCCGAATGTTGCCTCGTGAACCTGCGGCGGTGCGGGCACGGATTGCATCGATCTTCTGTGCCACCTCACTGACAACCGAAGCGAACGGCAACGTTCGATCCGTCTGCGGGCGCTTGACGAGATCAATGCGCGCGTCTGTTACAAAGCTCGGCGATAAACCGGCGCCAACAACCACCGGCTCCTTCGCCAGCGCGGCTGCGCGTTCGGCAAAGTAGCGGTTCCGCAACGTACCGCTGCGCTGCGACGCAATACGGATGTTCGCAACAGCGGACCAATCAGAAAATCGCATCGCAGTTAATTCGTTACGGTACACCCCTTCGAACGAATAGTCCGGGACTGGAGCAAGTAGCAACGCCGGCAGCGCGATGCCCAAGAGTGCCGCAGAAGCCCATCGCAACGGCGTCATCCGCATTTTGGTCTCCGCATTGCGATAAGTAACAGCGCCAGCGACCAGCCCAGGCCCGCCAACGCGGCGCCCGTGATGTTGTGCGACGGTCGCGATGCCAACACCCGATCGCGCCAGAGCAGGAGGAGCGTATCTGTCGGCATCCCGGACGCCGCAGCAAGCCGATCGCGAATCGTTCCCGTGGCCGCCAGGTAGCGGTCCGCGGCTCCAAGTCCGCCGCGCTCCAACGCAATTGCAACAAGCGACAATCGCGATTGTGCGGGGATCGGATCACCAATTGGAATTCGGCGAATCATTTGCTCACACGCCGTGTCGTCCGCACTGCGAATACACCGATTCATCGCCGTGGCCACATTTTCCGGATCGTTCTTCTGCACCCCATACGCTTCAACCAGCGGCGGATAATCACTCGGACCGTAGAATGCTGCGAGCTTGTCGTCGTGCGCTTCGAGTCCAAGCACGGCGCCGCACGATAACGCGCTGCCGTTGATGCAGCGCTTCACGGTCTCGCTTTGAGCACCAAGCACCCAGCCGGCAACTTCCGTCCAATCTTCTTGCGATTTCTTGTTCGGTGGCAGCACAGGGTTCACCCAGCTCGATAGACTGG
This sequence comes from Gemmatimonadota bacterium, assembly GCA_025358315.1. Taxonomy (GTDB): domain Bacteria; phylum Gemmatimonadota; class Gemmatimonadetes; order Gemmatimonadales; family Gemmatimonadaceae; genus Fen-1231. The sequence goes on from JANYKA010000098.1 coordinate 3,344, forward strand.
GATCAGCAACCCCCGTCGCCTGCGCGGCGGCTATGTCCAAAAAATATTTTCGGAACGGCGATTCCAGCCCGGACATTGGCGCAATCGTCTCACTCAGGCCTACCGTGCTGCCGATCGGACGCAAGCGCACGTATCGACGAGGATCGCCATCATGGCGAGTGGGGAGCGCGACGAATTGAATGCTGCCAATCGTGCGGGTTGCGCCGTCGCCCTGAACCGCTCGAATCTCCCTGGCGGCCGACCGCGCCGCGCTGCGCAACACGGCCACCGTGGCCCGGCCGATCAACGTGCTGTCATAATGGATCGTAATGACATCTTCTGCGATTTCCTGCGGGGGCGCATTGCTATTCACAATCGAGTCTCTATGCGCCGCCTCGGCCTTCAGCCGCGCCAAGCGCAACTCGGCCGCGACCCAGCGCTGGCCGAGCGCCGAGTCGGCAGTGCGATTCTGCGCGGGCAACTGTGCGGCCCCGGCGAAAATCGCCGCCAAGAGAAAGCGAGCAAACCGATTCCGATCAAACATCGATGATCGCCCAGCGGCTGAAGAACACAGAGACCGGGCTCGGCGGGTTCGAAATCCACCGGAATATCGTTTCGGTCGGAACGGTGACGCCCGTTATCGAAATGATCACCGGTATGAAGATCGCCAGCAGCAACACCGCTAGAAATACCAACGTGGCCTTCTTTCCGCTGAACTGTACCAGCGCACTCCAAAGGCAGTACGTGAGCGCCGACGCCAGAAAGAATCGGAATGCAACGCCCAATGCATAGACGTGCAGGGTCGGCGGCAGTGGAACAAACGCCGTTCCAATCACGCCGCCAACCCAAAGGCAGAGGGCAGGCAAGAGCAACAACAGCAACGCCCCACTTAAACGGTTGAGCATGAACTGACGCCAAGTGATCGGTAGCGACAGCAGATACACGTTTTTTCCGCTGATATCACTGCGCCACGTGGCTTCATATACGAACATTCCAGTGAGCGTTGCGAACATCGCCAGTGTAAATCCGAGTGCGATGGATTGCTGGACGAGTCCACGCGGCGTGTAGTTGACTGTGGACATGGCGGACATCCGCATGGTCAACGCGGGCAGAATCGCCACGAGCACACTCACCGCTGCTATTGCCTTACGAGTGAACCGCCACTGCACCGCGAACATTTGCTTGAACATTTAGTTGCCCTCCGGCATCGGCGATCGCGACGAGCGGAGCAGTTCGACGAAGCTTTCTTCCAAGTCCAAATCCATCACGCCGCGCAGCTCTGCGCCACCGCGCTGGAACCATTGCGCCATCTCCGGCTGCCAGCCACGCACCACCCATTGCTCCTCGTGGCCGACGACGAGATCGCGCGACAGCACCACGAACGGCATTCCATCGATCACCGGTGCGGCGCCGTTCACCCGCAGCCGTTTGATCCCGGCACGAAATGCATTCATCGGCAACTCGGCGACGAGCCGGCCGCCATCCATCACGCCCACCCAATCGCAAATGCGTTCCTGCTCATGCACGAGATGGCTCGAGATGAACACCGTCGCGCCTTTGCGTTCGACAAACTCGACCAGCGCGCCGAGTACGTCGCGGCGGACGATGGGGTCGAGCCCGTCGGTGGGTTCATCGAGGACGAGCAGATCGGGACGTGACGCGAGAGCGAGCAGCATCATCAGCTTGCCGGCTTCGCCTTTCGAGAGTCGTCCGACGGTAGATTCGGCGCGTAGCGCAAATTCGCGGCGGAGCCGTTCGGCCTCTGCGGAGTCCCAGCTCTTATAGAAGGACGCGTGATAGGCGATGCTTTCTTCGACGGTGAGCGTTTGATAGAGATGGAGCCGCTCGGGCACGAAACCAATTTTCGCGAGCGCGTGATGCGCGCCCTCGGGCATCGAGTGACCGAGCACGGTGACTTCGCCGTCGAGCTTCGGCAACATGCCGAGCATGAGGCGGATGGTCGTAGTTTTGCCGGAGCCGTTGGGCCCGAGGAAGCCATAGACGGAGCCGGTGGGTACAGTCATCGCGAGATCGCGGATGGCGAATTCTTTTCCGGCGCGGTAGCCCAAGTTGCGGATGTGGATGGCGTCGCTCATTTGGACTCCAGTTCGCCGGCGAATGCGCGCTTGATGTCGTCGCGCCCGATGCCGATGCGGGCCGCTTCGGCGAGCATATCGCGCACGAGCCGCTTGGCGGCGGCGTGACGTTC
>JANYKA010000099.1 GCA_025358315.1 Gemmatimonadota bacterium
GCGCCCGATTGAGTGCCAGTAATGGAGACGGTGGCGCCCTGGATCGGGGCACCGAGGGCGTCTTTCACCTTGCCGGTAATGATGCCGCTCGGCGCCTGCGCGCCGAGCGGCAGGGCTAGGACGACACACGCGGAGGCGAGACTAATGCATCGTTTGATATTCATGGAAATTTCTCCCTGACGTTGCTGATGGGGGGGGGAACAGTAACGGATAGGACTTCTACAGTATCCGTAAAATGATTGACGTGCGCAACGCGAGTTGTGCACGGGCCGGAGTATCTGGCTCAGATGCGCTGGGTGTCGTGGTTGTGAGAAAATAAATCCGCCATTGACGTATATCAGCCATTGGCGTACTTCACATGATGCAAAAAGAACTCTTCGATCAACCCACCAGTGATTCAAAAAACGCATCACGGAAACGGCGTACCGCGCCGGCGATTGGTGAAATCAAAATCCGTCATGAGCTTCGGGAACCCAACGTCGCGAAGTTGCGGAAGTCCGTCGGACTATCTCAGGCCCGATTCGCCGCCGCCCTTGGCATCAGCGTGGCGACGCTGCAAAACTGGGAGCAGGGACGCCGCCGCCCCGACGGGCCGGCGCGCGTATTGCTGAACGTCTTCAAACGGCACCCGAAGATTGTCGCCGAGTCGGTGGCGGCGGCGAAGCGCTAAATCTTCGGTAAGGTTACACCAACTTGCCCCTGATACTTCCCCTTCTTGTCCTTGTACGACACCTGCGGCTCTTCATCACCCTCAAAAAAGAGCACCTGGGCGATCCCTTCATTTGAGTAAATCTTCGCCGGCAGCGGAGTGGTGTTCGAAATCTCAAGCGTCACATACCCCTCCCACTCCGGTTCGAACGGCGTGACGTTCGTAATAATCCCGCATCGTGCATAAGTCGATTTTCCAACCGTAATGGTCATAATCTTCCGCGGAATCCGGAAATACTCCACGGACCGCGCCAGCGCGAACGAGTTCGGGGGCACGATGCACATATCGCCTTCGAACTCCACGAATGACTTGGGATCGAAGTTCTTGGGATCCACAATCGAGCTCAGCACATTCGTGAAAATCTTGTACTCCCGAGCCACCCGCATATCGTAACCGTAGGCGCTCACCCCGTACGAAATCACCCCGTCCCGCTTCTGGCTCGACTCAAACGGCTCAATCATCCCGTATTTCGTCGCCATCTCCGTAATCCAACGGTCATTCTTGATCGACATCGCGTGGTAGGGGCTGAAGGTGGTTCCGTGGGGACGGCGAAAACTACTGCCTCGTCGCCCACTCGGCACGTGTTTCGTGGCTGCGCCGTAAAACTCAATACCGCACAAGTTTTGGGTCAACCACGACTCGTTGACACCCGATCACCCCAATCAGTACTTTTCCCCGCATCCTCCTTAGTGATTCTTTTCACAAGCATCCTTATATAAGGGCCGCTGCTACAGAATGGACCGCACTTACCTCCCGGTTCTCTTTCTCGCTGGCTTCGTCATCGTCAATGCGGTGATGATCCTCGGGCTCTCGCACTTCAGCGTGCGCGCCCGACCGACCCCCGAAAAGCAAGCACCATACGAATCCGGCATCCCCACGCTCGGCGATGCCCGCGAACGCTTCTCGGTGAAGTTCTATATGGTGGCCATGCTGTTCATCGTCTTTGATATCGAAACGGTGTTCATGATTCCCTGGGCCGCCTACTACAAGCAACTCTCGTGTGACATCCCGCTCACCATCGGCATCGCGTGCGCCCCTGCCCACGTCTCGTTTTTCGGACTCGGGGAAATGCTCGTCTTCATGGCCATTCTCGTGGTGGGCTTCGTTTACGTATGGAAGAAGGGAGCATTACAATGGGATTGATCTCCACCGATGACATCGCGCCCAATAGCGTGGTGTCGTACGAAGCGAATGGCGCTGAAAGTTGGGTCACAACCAAGCTCGACTTTCTGGTCAACTGGGGACGCGCCAACTCCCTCTGGCCGATGCCGTTCGGCACCGCGTGTTGCGCCATCGAGTTCATGGCGACCGCTGCCTCGAAATACGATCTCGCCCGCTTCGGAATGGAGCGGATGGCGTTTTCGCCCCGCCAATCAGACGTGCTGATCTGCGCCGGCCGCGTGCCGTTCAAACTCGCACCGGTGTTGCGGCGTATCTGGCAACAAATGCCTCAACCGAAATGGGCGATCTCGATGGGTGCCTGCGCGTCGACCGGCGGTATGTTCGATTCATATGCCGTGGTGCAGGGGATCGACACGATCATTCCAGTGGACGTCTATGTTCCCGGCTGCCCGCCGCGCCCTGAAGGTTTGATCTACGGCATTATGATGCTGCAGAAAAAGATCAAGGCTGAGCATATGTCGAATAAGGGATTGCGCGACGAGATGCAGCCCGATCCGACGTCCCAGCTATACATCCCGCCCTCGCGCATCGACGAGCTCTCTGAGCCATTCGGCAACTCGGTTAATCAAACGAGGTCGAGTCAGTGAGTTCCGCGCAAGAGAAAACAGACAAAGCGAACAGATTCACGATTGTGCAGTCCGGTGCTGGCTCGGACGTTGCTCCGGTTACGCCGCGCAATGTGCCTAACCGCGGTGGCACCGAGAATCCGAGCGCGGCGGCGATCAAAACCCAATTTCCCGGAGCGGTGAAGCGCTGCGACGTCGTCTGCGGTGAGACAACGCTCATCGTGGATAGCGCCAGCGCCCACGACATTATCCAGTGGCTCCATGATGATCCGGCACAATCGTACGAATATCTCTCCGACGTAACCGCGGTCGAGTTTCGCGATCACGAACAGCCGCTCGAAGTGGTTTGGCATTTGCGTTCACTCAAATACCGGCGTTTTCTCCGCATCAAAATTCACCTGACAAAAGGTGTCCCGCTCGAAGCACCGAGCGTGTGGGACATCTACAAGGGTGCCGATTGGCTCGAGCGTGAGTGTTATGACATGTTCGGCATTAAATTCAATGGCCATCCTGACCTGCGCCGCATTCTGATGTGGGAGCAGTACAAAGAAGGGTTTCCGTTGCGCAAAGATTTCCCGATGCGCGGCCGCTTCAGCCGCTCCGAACAGCTCGTCCAGGCGCTCGCCGCCAATCCGGAAGCACGCTACTCCATGGAAGAACTTTCGGTGCTCGACGCGTTCCACGAACTCCCGCTCGACATGCGCGCCCGCCTCACCGGCGGTGAGAAGGTGGGGGAATAATCGTGGCGACCAAGCGTACGGTTGAAGTAGAACTGTCGACGACCGGGATGGACCGCCAGGGCCGCCCGCAACGTGTGCCGCTGGTCACGAGCAATGGATCGGCCGTCGCACTTGAAGCGCCGCCGGCACTCGAGCCGGGAATGGACGATGAGCATATGCTTATCAACATCGGCCCGCAGCATCCGGCGACGCACGGTGTGCTGCGCCTCGTGCTCGAAATGGAAGGCGAGACGATCGTCCGCTGCATTCCGCACGTCGGCTACTTACACTGCGGATTCGAGAAAATCGGCGAATATCGCCAATACAATCAGATCATCCCGTGGACGGACCGCGAGGATTATCTCAACTCGATGGGCAACAACATTGCCTTCGCGCTTGGCGCTGAACGGTTGTTCGGAATTGAAATCACCGAGCGTTGTAAGGTGCTGCGAGTGATCGGCTCCGAACTCTCCCGCATCGCCAGTCATCTCGTGTGGCTCGGAACCACCTGTATTGATATCGGCGCCTTCACGCCGTTTCTCTGGTCGTTCCAGGAACGCGAGAACATCTACAACCTGCTCGAAGGCTGGACCGGCGGCCGGCTCACCACCTCATCCACCCGCGTCGGTGGCATGGCGGCCGACATTCCCGACAAATGGCTGGAGGGATTGCAAGGCTTCATTCGCACCTTCCCGAACACGATCGACCAGTGCGACCGCATGCTCACGAAGAATGCGATTTGGGTCGGGCGCACGATTGGCCTGGGCGTGATGTCGCCGGATGAGGCGATCAATTGCGGATTGTCCGGCCCACTGCTCCGTGCGTCCGGCGTGGACTACGACGTGCGCAAAGACTTCCCGTATCTCGACTACGAGACCTACGATTTCGAGGTTCCGGTCGGCACGAACGGCGATGTATACGATCGCTACCTCGTCCGTGTCGAGGAGCTTCGTCAATCTGTGCGGATTCTCGAGCAGGCCGTCAAGCGATTACCCGATGGCCCGGTGAACATCGACGACCCGCGCATTATTCTCCCGCCGAAAACCAAAGCGACGAGTGAAATGGAATCGATGATCCATCATTTCAAGAATGTGATGGAAGGTCCGCGGCCACCGGCCGGCGAGTGCTATGTGCCGGTGGAGAGTCCGAAGGGAGAGAAAGGGTACTACTTCGTTTCTGACGGCACCGCCAAACCGGTACGTTGGAGAATACGCCCGCCGAGTTTCGTAAACCTCTCGGCGATCCCCAAAATGGTTGAGGGGCATCTGCTCTCCGACGTGATCGCCATTAACGCCTCTATTGATATCGTCATGGGTGAGATAGATCGATGACCCAACAGACCTTGCATACAGATTCGACTCCCTATTCTTCAGTTTTTGTGGGCGAACGGGGCGTGCAGCTTGCCGCGTTAATGCAGCGCTATCCTACCAAAATGGCTGCCCTGTTGCCGGCGTTGTGGATGGTGCAGGAAGCTTACGGATGGGTGCCGGAAGAAGGCATCACCGAGGTCGCAGCTCAGCTCGATCTCACGGCCGCCTACGTCCGCGGTGTGGCGTCCTTCTACACGATGTACCATTTGCATCCGGTCGGGAAACACTTCATTCAGGTGTGCACGACGTCGCCCTGCCTCTGTCAAGGCGCCGATAGAGTGGTCGACGCATTTCTCAAGCACACCGGCTGCAATGAGCTCGGCATCACCTCACCGGACGGGAAGTACACGGTGATCGAAGTTGAATGCCTTGGCGCCTGCGGCTTCGCGACGCCCGTGCAGATTAATCTCGACACGATCGAGAACGTGACGCCTGATAAAGTCCCGACGATTCTGGCGGGGTTAACATAATGGGGTATCCGCATAAGTCGCATCCGAGAGAGACCGCCGTGCTCTCGAAATATTTCGGCGATACCGAAGCGCGCACGCTCGACGGCTGGAAAAAGCGCGGCGGATATCGCGGCCTCGAAATGGCGCTCCAGATGGAGCCCTCCGGAATTGTCGACGTCCTAAAAGCGTCGGGTTTGCGCGGACGCGGTGGTGCCGGATTCCCGACCGGCATGAAATGGTCGTTCATGAAACCGGGCGATGGCAAGCCGCATTATCTGTGCTGCAACGCCGACGAATCGGAACCCGGCACGTTTAAAGACCGCGAGATTATGCGTTGGACACCGCACGCCTTGGTGGAAGGCTGTGCGTTGGGAGCATACGCGATCGGCGCTGAGACGGCATACATCTACATCCGCGGTGAGTTTACTGAGCCAATCAAGTGGATGGAGGCTGCGCTGAAGGAAGCGTATGCCGCCGGAATCCTTGGCGCGAACGCGATGGGCACCGGGAAGACGGTCAACGTCTACGTGCACAAAGGCGCGGGCGCGTACATCTGCGGTGAAGAAACAGCGTTGATGGAATCACTCGAAGGCAAGCGCGGCAATCCGCGCATCAAGCCGCCATTCCCGGCGGTCGCCGGCCTGTTTGGACAGCCAACGACCATCAACAACGTCGAGACTTTGGCGGCGGCGCCGCACATTCTGGTGAATGGCGCCGAGTGGTATAAGGCGATGTGCCTGAGCAACCCGAAGAGCACGGGAACGAAACTCTTTTCGGTGTGCGGAAATATTCAACGTCCGGGCAACTACGAAATCGTGATGGGCTTTCCGTTCAAGGATTTTCTGTATGACCTCTGCGGCGGACCGCCGGCGGGACGGAAGTTCAAGGCGATTATCCCCGGCGGGTCGTCGGTGCCGATTCAAACAGTTGATGAAGCAGAAGCCACATTGATGGACTACGAAGGTTTTGTTGCCCAGGGCACGATGCTCGGTTCGGGTGGCGTGATTGTATTCGACGATACGCAGAGCATTCCGCGGCAAGTGGCGCGACTGACGCGCTTCTATGCGCACGAGAGTTGCGGTCAGTGCACGCAGTGCCGTGAGGGGACCGCATGGACGACAAAGATTCTGGATCGGATCTGCGCCGGCAGCGGAACGTTTGAAGATCTCGACACACTGCTTGAACTCGCCGAGCAAATGACCGGAAAGACCATCTGCGTGCTGAGTGATTCCTGCGCGGCCCCCGTGGTCAGCGGGCTGCAAAAATTCCGGCACGAGTTTGAGGCGCTGATCAAAGGCAAGCGGAGTTCTACCGTGGCAACCGGTTCTGCGGCCAATACGAGCTCAAAGGGAGCGGCAGCGTAATGGCCGAGTCTATGGTAAATCTCACGATCGAAGGGCGCGCCGTGAGTGCGCCGGCTGGCACTTCGATTCTTGAAGCGGCGAAGCAGGCTGGTGTGCTGATTCCGCATTACTGCTACCATCCGGGACTTCCGGTGGCTGGCGTGTGCCGTATGTGCCTTGTCGAAGTGGAGAAGGCACCGAAGCTGGCTCCGAGCTGCGCCACGGCAATCGCCGAGGGGCAGGTGGTGCATGTGTATAGCGAGAAGGCGCTCGAGGCACGGAAGAGCGTGCTCGAGTTTTTGTTGATCAATCATCCGCTCGATTGCCCGATTTGCGATCAGTCCGGGGAGTGCGAGCTGCAGGATTACACGTTTGCCGAAGGGCGCGCCGATTCCCGCTATCGCGAACCAAAGCGGTTTAATCCGGTTGAAGATTTCGGCGGCGATGTGCTGTACGTGCCGAACCGCTGCATCCTCTGCACGCGCTGCGTGCGATTTATGGATGACGTCCACGAAGCGCCGGTGCTCAATGTGAGCGAACGCGGCGATCGCGCTTTCATCGGAAAAGCCGTGGATGATGACCTCACGCAACCGTGGGCGGCGAACGTAGTGGATCTTTGCCCGGTCGGTGCGTTGCTCTCAAAAGATTTCTTGAATAAGGCGCGGGCGTGGGAGCTCGACCGCACCGCGTCCGTGTGTCCCGGGTGCTCCCAGGGCTGCAACATCACGATCGAGACGCGCGACAATGTGGTGATGCGCTACAAGCCCCGTGGCAACGATGCCGTCAACAAGTTTTTCATGTGCGATGAGGGGCGGGCGAACTATCGCTGGCTGAATCGTCCGGATCGCATTGAGTTGCCGATGGTTGCAGGGAAAGCGGTGGATTTCTCAGTGGCGATCGCCGCCGCTGCCGCTGCCCTCAAGGGGAAGCGTGCGTATGTCGTCGCGAACCCCTCGCTGTCCAACGAAGCACTCTATTTGCTCAAGCGGCTGATTGCCAAGACCGGCGGCGCGGGCCACTTCTCGATTTCAACCGGGTCCGAAGCACCGTTGCCGGGCGTGGCAGATCTGTCGCTCCGCGCCGATCGCGCCGCGAATGGTACGGGTGCCGAGTTGCTTGGATTCAAACGATCGGATAATGCACTCGCCGGCCTTAAGAGCGGCGATGTTCTGATTATTGCCAACGAAGAGTTGGTCGGCATTTCGGCGGACGTCATTGCGAAGGCCGATGCGGTGATTGTGATTGGCACCGTGTTGCCACAGGCCGTCACGAGTGCAGCGGCAGTATTGCCGATTGCCACCTACGCCGAAGAAGAAGGCACCTTCACCAATTTGCGCGGCCGTGTACAGCGGTTTCTGCAGGCGAAGGCTACGCCTGGCCACGCGCGACCGAGTTGGTATGTCCTTTCGGATCTGCTCACGGCTTGCGGTGAGCAGGCGGAATATTTCACGGCCAGCGCCGCGTTCGATGCACTGGCGAAGAATGAACCGGCATTCAGCGGGCTCTCGTATGATTCGCTGGGATTGAAAGGCGCACTCACTGCTGGCGCGATGGCGGGGGCGAAGTGATGCATCTCATTCCGTCTCTCTTGCAGGCTGCCATCGAGCCGCTTCCGGCGTCTACCGGCGTCTTCGTTATTTTCGCGCTCCTGAAATTGGTCGTGATCTTCACCATCTATATGGTGGGGATCGCCTACTCAACCTTTGCCGAGCGCCGCATCTCGGCGTGGATCCAGGATCGTCACGGCCCGAATCGTGTCGGACCTTGGGGTCTGTTTCAAGTGCTCGCCGACGGCGTGAAGAATTTCATGAAGGAAGAGACATACCCGGGCGAAGCGAACACCGTGCTCTTTGTGCTCGCGCCGGCGCTGGCCTTTGTGCCGGCGATGATCACGTGGGCCGTCATTCCGTTCGCTGCGCCTTGGGGTTCGCCGTGGGGCCGCATTGATATGGTCGTCGCCGACCTTCCGGTGGGCTTTCTGTTCACACTCGCCATCAGCTCGCTCGGTGTCTACGGACTCACACTGGCCGGTTGGGCGTCCAATAACAAATACGCACTGCTCGGGGGCCTCCGGGCGTCAGCGCAGATGATTTCGTATGAAATCGCCCTCGGGATGGCGACGGTGTGCGTGTTGCTCGTCTCAGGCAACGCGCATCTCACCGAAATCATTCAGCAACAATCCACCGCCGGATGGAATGTGCTCATCCTGTCGGTGGCCTGTTTCATTTTCCTCGTGGCCTCGTTCGCCGAAACGAATCGGGTTCCCTTTGATCTTCCTGAGGCCGAAGCAGAGCTTATCGCCGGCTACCATACTGAATACAGTGCGATGAAGTTCTCGATGTTTCCGATCTCCGAGTACGCGAACATGATCACCGCCGGTGCGATGATCAGCACGCTGTTCTTTGGCGGATGGGACATTCCGTTCACCCACTGGGACAACATTCCGCCGTACACGGGACTGAAAGTGCTGGCGACCTTTGGCATGTTCGCGGCCAAGGTCATGTTCTTTATGTTCTTCTTTATTTGGATTCGCTGGACACTGCCACGCTTCCGCTACGACCAGCTGATGAGCCTCGGCTGGAAGTTCATGCTCCCATTGGCGCTCGCCTATGTGACGGTCGTGGCCTCGACAATTCTCGGCCTCGACGCCGCCGGCATCGCCCGCGGCAGTTGGGCCTATCTCGGCATTATGCTCGCGCTGAACCTCGTGCTGGTGGTCTTAATGTTCTTCGTCCTCGACCGCGGCCGCATTATCAGCCCCGCGTCGTCTCGGCTCAACAAGCGGCAGGTCAATCAATTGAAGGCCGTGGCGCCGGCCCTCAGCGATCTGTCCGGCAAGGGAGTGTAGGGAATGACAATCAAGGTCAAAGTGATGGACCGTCCGATTGAAGAAGTGAGTTACGTGCGGGCCACGCTGTCAGGGCTCGCCCTCACCTTCAAGCATATGGTCGATCCGCACAAAGTCACGGTGCAGTATCCGGAGGAACATTGGGATATCTCGCCGCGCTGGCGCGGGACGCACCGCATGCTCACCACGGAAGACGGCAAGGCGAAGTGCGTGGCCTGCGGCCTTTGCCCGACAGTGTGCCCGGCTAACTGCATCAAGCTGGTGCCGGGAGAGGATGAAGAAGGAAACCGCTATCCTTTGGTATTCGAGATTGATGAGTTTCGCTGCATTTTCTGCGGCTACTGTCAGGAAGTCTGCCCCGAAGAAGCGATTCACGTAGGCCGGCATTATGAAAACGCCGAGTACAGCCGGGATCAGTTTGTGTACGACCTGGAACGGTTGACCGCGCAGACGCATCCGGTGTGCGAAATGTGGGATCCCGCCGACCCGAAGGGCGAATGATCACCAACGAGTTCTATCCGCTCTTTTACACCTTCAACTTTTATGTCTTCGCGCTCCTCGCGCTGGTGAGCAGTCTGTTTTTTGTCACGCGAAAAAGCCCGGTGAGCGCGGCACTCTGGCTGGTCAGCACCATGTTTGCGCTGGCCGTGTTGTATGTGATGCTCGATGCAGAGTTTATCGGGATCATGCAAATCCTCGTGTATGCCGGCGCGATCATGGTCGTGTTCTTATTCGTGGTGATGCTGCTGAATCTCGGTCAGCCCTCTGAGTTCTCCGACATTCGCAAGAACGGTCCGCGGCTGATCGCCGGTTTTCTCGGCATCGCACTGACGGCGGAACTGCTCACATTGGCGTGGAGTCCGCTCGATGCACGGCTGTTGGTGACCACCGTGCCGCCGTCGGTCGCGACGACCGGCGCGGGCGGCATCATCGGGCCGGTCGCCGGGCCGCTCTTTACCGAATATCTGCTGGCGTTCGAGCTGACGAGCGTGCTGCTGTTGGTGGCGATCATTGGCGCCGTTGTCCTCGCAAAAAAACGGAGCTGACCGATGCTTGCCGAGGCGCTCACTCTCTCCGCGGTGCTGTTCGCGATCGGCGTCGTTGGCGTGCTCACGCGCCGCAACGCTATCATCGTGTTCATGTGCGTGGAGTTGATGCTCAATGCGGTGAACCTTTCTTTCGTGGCGTTGTCGCGGCTGTACGGCGCGACCGGCCAAGTGTTCGTGATTTTCGTCATGACTGTGGCAGCGGCAGAAGCCGCCGTCGGGCTCGCGATTATCATCGCGATCTTCCGTCATAAGCAGACGGTGAATCTCGAAAACATCAACGTGCTGCGGGGCTGATGCTTCTTTCTTCGATGCAAACAATGGCCGCGGCGACGACGGGGCATCCGCTGGCGGGTACCGCCGCGAAGTTCGTATGGCTGCTGCCAGCACTGCCGCTGCTCGGATTTGTCGTGAATGGCCTGCTGTCGCTGACGGCGGCGGCGAAAATCGGGCCGGCGGATCCGTCGACAGTCGGTCACGGTCACGATGATCATTCTCAGGAAGGCCCGCACGGCGGGCCCGATGATCATCACGTGGTGCGCCACAAACACGCCGGGCTGGTCAGCCTCGTAGGGCCAGGCGTCCTGGCGGCTTCGTTTGTACTCGCCGCAGCAATTTTTATGGCAATGCGCGGCGTGGACATGCACGTGCCGTTCATTAGTACCCTGTTCTCGTGGATGCCAGTCGGCGATCTGCACATTGATGCGGCATTGCAGCTCGACCCGCTCTCGATGGTGATGGTGCTGATCATCACCGGTGTCGGCACGCTGATTCACATCTTCAGCGTCGGCTACATGCAAAACGATCCGGGGTATCCGCGCTACTTCGCGTACCTCAATCTTTTTGTGTTTTTCATGCTCCTCTTGGTGCTTGGCGCCAACTACCCGCTGATGTTCGTCGGATGGGAGGGCGTCGGGCTCTGTTCGTATCTGCTCATCGGGTTCTGGTTCAGCGAACAGGCGAATGCGGACGCCGGCAAGAAAGCATTCATTGTCAATCGCATCGGCGATTTCGGATTCCTCGTCGCGATGTTTCTGCTCTTCTCGAACCTTGGCGCGCTCGATTTTGCGGGAATCGCCGGCTCGGCCGACAAGTTGCAGTACGGCGGGCCGCTCGTCACGACGATTTGCCTGTTCTTTTTTCTCGGTTGCGCCGGCAAGAGTGCGCAACTCCCGCTGTATATCTGGTTGCCCGACGCGATGGCCGGTCCAACGCCCGTCTCGGCGCTGATCCACGCGGCGACGATGGTGACCGCAGGCGTGTACTTGATCGCCCGCGCTTCATTGCTCTTTTCGATGGCGCCTGTGGCCTCACTGACGGTGGCGTTAGTGGGCGGCGTGACGGCGCTCTTTGCCGCGACGATCGGACTCAAGCAGTGGGACATCAAGAAAGTCCTCGCGTACTCAACCGTATCGCAGCTCGGTTACATGTTCGTCGGTGTTGGCGTCGGTGCCTATGCCGCCGGTGTGTTTCACCTGATGACGCATGCATTCTTCAAAGCGCTTCTGTTCCTCGGCTCGGGTTCGGTGATCTACGCGATGCATGCCGCGTATCACGCGACGCACAACCATGACGACGCGCAAGACATGCGCAACATGGGCGGGCTAAAGAAGTATCTGCCCATCACATGGGTGCTGATGTGGATCGCGACACTGGCCATCGCCGGCATTCCCGTATTCTCCGGCTTCTTCTCGAAAGACGAGATTTTGAGTTCGGTATTCGCCCGCGCACATGGATCGCCGCTGGCCGATGCCGTTTGGTTGGGTATTCCCGGAAGTGCATTGCTCTATTTCGTCTATGCGCTGGGGCTGGCCGCGGCGCTGCTCACTGCCATCTATATGACGCGGATGATGCTGTACACCTTCCACGGTCCGAATCGGACCGGTGAAGAGGAGCGCAGTTATCTCAAGGAAGCACCGTGGACCATGACTGGCCCGCTCGTGGTACTCGGCGTGTTGAGCGCGATTGGCGGTTTTCTGAATCTGCCAGAGTTCTTCACCGACCTGATCCCGGCATTGCCTGGGGAAACGTTGGCGAAGTGGCTCGAGCCGGTAGTCGGATCTGCGACAGCACGGATGGCGGGCGGAGAAGGGCACCTCCCGGCGTCCACGGAGCAGTTGCTGGTTGGCGTGGCGATCACCATAGCGGTGGCCGGCATCGTCATCGCGGTGACACGGCTCAAGCCGGCAGCACTGGTCAAGAAATCCGATTCGCCTGAATCCGTGGGCTTCGAGAAGGTGCTCGAACACAAATACTATGTGGATGAAGCGTATGACAAGGCGATCGTGACACCGACCATCGTGGTTTCACGAGCGGTACTCTGGAAAGGAATCGACAATGGAATTATTGATGGCCTGATGGTGAATGGCTCGGCGATGTTTGCCCGCGCGTTTGGATGGGTCGGTTCGCAACTCCAATCCGGACAGGTTGGCACCTACGCCTGGGTTCTGGTGATCGGCGCCGTGGCGTTGCTTGGCGCGTTCGTGAGGGCCATCCGATGACCGACTTTCTGAACGCGATCCATTACAACCTGTGGATTCTGCCAGTCCTGCTGCTGCTGCCGCTGATTGGCGCGGCCGGGTTGATGGCCGACGCATATTTCGGGCGTACGGCAACGGGAACGGGTTCATCGCTCTCCCGCGTCCGTGGCTTGGCGTTGGCGTATTTCGCGGTCGAACTCGTGCTGTCGCTCGGCCTCTGGTGGTCGGTCGACACCGCGTCATCGTCCTGGCAGGCATACGTGAGCCTGCCGTGGATTCCGGTGTGGGGCGCGCGCATTCTGCTCGGCGTGGACGGCATATCCATGCTGCTGATTCTGCTGACGACGATTCTCATGCCGCTTGCCGTACTCGGTGGCTGGACAAGCATCAAAGAGAAAGCCCACAGTTATTACGCCCTGCTGCTCGTGCTAACCACGGGCATGCTCGGCGTGTTCATGGCGCTCGACCTGCTCCTGTTTTATGTGATGTGGGAAGTCATGCTTGTGCCGATGTATTTGATCATTGGTATTTGGGGCGGCCAGCGCCGGCTCTATGCGAGTATCAAGTTCTTCCTCTATACAATGGTCGGATCGCTGCTGATGCTCGTTGCCATTCTGTACATGGGCTTCTTGCACCCCGATGCCACTACGCAGTTACCAAACTTTTCGTACGACTACCTGTTGCACTCGCTGGCGCTTACCCACATGCAACAGGTGCTGCTGTTCGTCGCCTTCTTCTTGGCGTTTGCGGTGAAGGTGCCGATGTTCCCATTCCACACCTGGCTCCCCGATGCCCACGTCGAAGCGCCGACCGCCGGCTCGGTGATTCTGGCCGCGATCATGCTGAAGATGGGGACGTTCGGCTTCATCCGGTACGCGCTCCCGTTTTTTCCCGATGCGGCTATGGACCCGAGAGTGCGAAGCATCGTGCTCACGCTGGCGGTGATCGGCATTGTGTATGGCGCGCTGGTTGCATTGGTGCAGCCGGACTTCAAGAAACTCGTGGCATATTCATCGGTAAGCCATCTGGGTTTTGTCATGCTCGGTATTTTCTCGCTCAATGTGCAATCCGTTCAGGGTGCGCTGATGGTGAATCTCAGTCATGGTATTTCCACGGGCGCTCTCTTTTTGCTGATCGGCATGATCTATGAACGCCGGCACACGCGTCTCATCGCCGACTACGGCGGCATTGCCAAGGTGATGCCGGTGTTTGCAACGATTCTCACGATTGTCACATTCAGCTCGATTGCCGTGCCGGGGACGAACGGTTTCGTTGGCGAGTTCCTCGTGCTCGTGGGCTCGTTCCGCACCCAGCCGGTCTACGCACTGATTGCCGCAACCGCCGTGATTTTTGCCGCGGCCTACCTGCTATGGGCGATTCAGCGCATCATTTTCAATCCCCTCACGAAGCCGGAGAACAAGGGGTTGCTCGACTTGAACTGGCGGGAAATCGGCCTGATGGCGCCGTTGATCTTTTTCATTTTTTGGATGGGCGTATATCCGAAACCGATTCTCGAGAAGACCCAGGCGGCGGCCGAGCGGCTGGTGCAGCAGGTTGAGAATGGTGCCATGATGACGGCCGCGAACGAAGGGAGACGGAAATGACCTTCAATCTCATCGTCCCCGCGCAACTGATGCAGGCGCTACTCCCGGACCTCGTGCTGATGGGCGGCGCGATGGTGCTGATGCTGATGTCTGCCTGGGGTCCTGAGGGTGAATCACGTCAGCGTGCTGTTGGTATTGGCAGCATTGGCGTGCTGTTCGTCACGCTCGGTTTTGTGATTTGGTACGCCACGGCCGGAATGACCAGCACGGCAGGAATCATTGCCGTGGATTCGTTCCGCTGGACGGCTGACGTCATCCTGTTAATCGCCGCCATCTGCACGATCGCTTTGTCGATCGAGTACAACGCGCGCGAGAGTATTCAGTACGCGGAGTCGCACGTCTTGGTGTTGTTCGCCACCAGTGGAATGATGGTACTGACGGCAGCGCGCGACCTCATGATTGTATTCCTCGGTATCGAGATCATGTCGATCGCCGTGTACGTGCTCGTGGGCATGAACCGGCGCAGTGAACGCTCCGCTGAGGGGTCGTTGAAGTATTTCCTGCTCGGCGCCTTCGCCACGGGATTCCTGCTGTATGGAATCGCACTGGTCTACGGCGCCACGGGCACGACGAATCTGCTGGCGATCGGACAGCGCATCCACGATTTCCATCTGACACAAAATGCGATGCTGCTGATTGGCATCGCGCTGCTGCTGATCGGATTTGGTTTCAAGGTGGCGGTGGTGCCGTTTCACATGTGGGCGCCCGATGTTTACGAAGGTGCGCCAACGCCGATTACGGCATTTATGGCGTCGGCGGTAAAGGCCGCGGCCTTTGCGGCATTCTTCCGCGTATGGACCGAGTCGTTCGGGCAGTTGCACTATGCGTGGATCTTGCCCATTTGGTGGCTCGCCGCCGCAACGATGATTTTCGGCAACGCCGTTGGTTTGGCGCAGCGGAACGTGAAGCGTCTGCTTGCATATTCGAGTGTGGTACACAGCGGGTACCTGCTCGTCGCCGTCGCCGCCGGCACGCTTCTCGGGTCGTCAGCATTTCTGTTCTACTTGTTTGCTTATACGTTGGCGACGTTCGGATCTTTCGCCGTCGTGTGCGCGGTGAGCGACGCGGGCGACAAGAAGCTCGCGATTAGCGACTACGAAGGGCTCTGGTCGGTGCGCCCATGGCTAGCCATGGCGATGGCTGCATGCATGCTCGCGTTGCTCGGCTTTCCGGTGTTTGGCGGCGTCGGATTCTTCGGCAAGTGGTATGTGCTGCAGGCGGCGGTGACGTCGCCGTACCAGTTGGTGCCACTGGCAGTACTGCTGGTACTCACGTCTGTCGTCTCCGCGGGATATTACCTCAACGTGGTACGGGTGATGTTCATGATGCCGCGTCCCGAAGGTGCAACGGATCCGGAGCCGCTGGGTGGGATGACCAAGTTGGTCTTGGTCTTCAGCGTTACCGTGATGCTCATTCTCGGGTTGTTCCCGGGCCCGTTGGCAAGTTGGACGCGGAATAGCCGTCCCACGCCGCCGCCTGCCACGGCTGCCGACAGTGCGCTGATGACGCGCCCGATAGCCGCGGCGACTCCTTAGGGCGACAATCATATTCAGCCATGATCTCAGCCGGCATTTTCCGACAATACGATATCCGCGGGGTGGTTGGCACTGAGCTCACCGCCGAGGCCGCGTACGCCATCGGTCGCGGCTTTGGGGCAATGTTGGACGAACGCCGCATAACAAAGCGCATGGTCGTGTCGCGCGATAACCGGCCCAGCGGCACCGCACTCAGTGAAGCGCTCATATGCGGCCTTCGCGAAACCGGCGTGGACGTGATTGACGTCGGCATCGTGCCCACACCGCTGATGTACTGGTGCCTGCACAATTTGCCGGTATTCGCCGGCATCCAGATCACCGGCTCGCATAACCCGCCGGAGTTCAATGGCTTCAAAGTATGCATTGGCCATGAGTCCGTGTACGGTGACGCCCTGCAGCATCTGCTCGGCATCATTCAGGCGGGCGTGTTCCCGAGCGGCGCCGGCGCGTACTCGACCGAGGACGTTGTGGACCGCTATGTCGACGACATGGTGGCGCGCACCGGTGCGCTGCCGAGGCGTCTAAAAGTGGTGTTCGACAGCGGCAATGGCACGGGTGGACCGGTAATGACGAAGCTTTTTGCGCGACTCAACGTTGAACCGACATATCTGTTCGCTGAAAGCGACGGGACGTTTCCTAATCACCATCCCGATCCGACCGTTGAGAAGAATCTCCAGGCTTTGATCAGCGCCGTACTGCGTCGACAAGCCGACATCGGGATTGCCTTCGACGGCGACGCTGACCGCATCGGAATTGTAGACGCCCGTGGCACGATTATCTGGGGCGACTATCTGCTCATCCTCTATGCCCGCGATGTTCTCGCACGCACGGGCAAAGGGCAGTCGATCATTTTCGACGTGAAATGTTCGCAGGCTCTTCCGGACGCTATCACGAAAGCGGGCGGCGTCCCCGTGATGTGGAAAACCGGCCATTCCCTGATTAAAGAGAAAATGAAGTCGGCGCATGCGCCGCTTGCCGGTGAAATGTCCGGCCACATGTTCTTTACCGAAGGGTTTTACGGCCACGACGACGCGCTCTACGGGGCGGCACGCATTCTGCGTATTATTTCACAAGCCGATGCAGCAGTGCACGACCTGCTTTCCGATATTCCGACGTACCATTCAACGCCGGAAATCCGCGTTGATTGTCCCGACGACAAAAAGTTCGACATCGTCGCCGCCGCGACGAAACATTTCAAGGCGCTCTATAACGTGATTGACGTCGACGGCGTGCGCATTGAATACGGTGACGGATGGGGTCTCATTCGTGCATCCAATACCCAGCCCATCCTGGTCGTCCGTTTCGAAGCGACATCGCAATCCCGCCTCGATGTCATTTGTGCCGAAGTCGAAGGTTGGCTGCAGACTCAGGGCGTCGTCTTCCCGGACCGATAGGCCGTGACCAAGCGGCGATGGATCATGGCATTGGTCGCCGCGCTGGCACTGCTGCTAGTCGCCGGGCGCCTCGCCGCCGGAATATTTGCCGAATGGTCGTGGTATGCAGCGATGGGTGCCTTGCCACTATACCAAAGCATGTTGGCGCATCAGGTGGCGCTTCGTGGCAGCGCAACGCTGGTCGCCTTTAGCTTTGCATTTGCGAATCTGTACACGGTACGCAAGTCGATCGTATCACTAGTATTGCCGCGGCGCCTCGGCAACATCGAACTGGGTGAGGCTGTCGAAAGCCGGCTGCTGACATTGGCCGTGCTCGCACTATCATCGCTACTGGCGATCATCCTGGCGCTTCCGGATTTCTCCTGGACATCGCTGGCGCTCGCCCGGAGCGGCGTGCCATTCAACGAGCTTGATCCGTATCTCGATCACGACTTCGGCTTTTACGTCTACAATCTGCCGTTCGAGCGGTCCGTCTACTTGTGGGCGGTCGTGACGATGTTGCTGGTGTCGCTTATCGTGGCGGCGCTCTACGCACTCACTCCAAGCTTGCGGCTGGAGAGGGGACGGCTCTACGTCTCAGCATATGTGCGGCGTCATTTTGCGGCGCTCGCGGCGATATGCCTGGGACTCGTGTCGTGGAGTTACCGGCTGCAGTTGTTCACGCTGGTATCCAGTGGCTCCGGCGTGAACGGCACGTTCACGGCCTTCGACCACCGCATCGCAGTACCGTTGCTCACCGGCCTTGCCCTTGGCTCAATGGTTGCGACGGTTGTGGTGTTTTGGTCGGGTTGGCACGGGTACACGCGCGTCGCCGCGACGATTCTTACCGTGCTCATTGTCGCCGGTCCGGCCGGTCTTTTCGTGCTCCCTCGATTGGCCGCCTGGTCGAGTTCAGACGCCGAGGTGCGCAGCCGGGACCGACCATATCTCGCCACCCGCGTTTTGTTCACGCGCCGCGCATACGGCCTCGATAGAATCGTCAGCGCCGATTCGGCGCACATTACGCTCCCGCTCCGGGAGGCCATGGCCCTGGGGACGTCGAGTTGGGATCCATCGGTACTGATCCGCGCGGCCGAGATAGACCGGCACGGGTTCACCGGCGCCGCGACCGCGTGGGACGGTGCTTCGGGAACACTTTCGGCAACGGTGGCGCTACGTCCGAGCAGCGGCGCGGGACGGTGGGAGCACGCGTCGGCAGACGTGACCTCCGCCGACGAGCGCGGTCGCGTGTTACCACACCCGACCGTTCCATTCGATCCGGCGATGCGTTTTGAGGTAGCCGGGTATCCGGTCTGGATCGAGAAAACACCGCCGGCCGCATTTGCACTTATTGCGGACAGTTCGGGATCCGTCGCGGCACCACCGTTCTCGAGTTGGTGGCAGCGGCTCGGGCACGCGTGGCATTTGCAGAAGCCCCGTTTGTTTACCGCCGACGCCCCAACACCACGGCCACGGCTCGTGCTGCATCGCGCGGTGAGTGAACGCATCGACGCGTTGGTGCCGTTCTTCGTTCAAGGGCCAACACTTCAAGCCGTGGCCGCCGGCGATTCGCTGTATTGGCTTGTCGACTTGTTCGTCGCGACCGATGAGTATCCCCTCTCGGAACCGCTGTTGTTCGCCGGTGAGAGTACGCACTACCTGCAACTCGCCGCGACAGCGGTTGTACAGGCCCAGACGGGACGCGTGCATATTGTTCCCCGGTCCCGGCCTGATCCGATCACGCGCTCGTGGATGCGGCGATATCCTTGGCTCTTTACGTCGAGCGCGTTGCTGCCGTCGCGATTGAATGCGCTCTGGCCGCCCCACGTCGACTGGGCGGCAATGCAGGCTGACGCGCTCGTACACACCGGGTTTCACGGCGACACGATCAATCCGAAACGCGTCGCCCACGCGAGCGGAACGTTCAACGACGCCGGAGCCGATACACCGCTGCTCTTTCTCAATCAGGGCGACTCCGGCGCGCTGGCATGGAGTCAGGCGGTAGTCGATTCCGATGAGCGGATCATCGGCGCACTCGTCGCCCGTGGCGGTGAGGTGCCGCGAACGGAATGGCATCGAGCGTCCGGCACCACCTCGTGGCGGTCCGTGCTCGAAAAACTTCTAGCCGCCGCTGGTGCGGCCGGATACGACCACGGCACCGCCCGCGGCCGCCGCGGCACGGTACAGATACTGCCGACCAGAACAGGGATGGTCTTTGCCCAGTCATTCTACGACTGGCCCGCAGACGGTCCGCCGAGCCTTACGGGCGTCGTACTGTATGATGGCAAGACCAGCGCGACCGGAGCAACCTTGGCGCAAGCTCTCGGTGTCATTCGTCCTGTCACCGCCACCGGAACAGAGGCATTCCGCTCGAAGGTGAATGCCCTCTACGAACTCATGAGCAATGCGATGCGGCACGGGAACTGGATCGCATTCGGCGATGCGTACACAAGCCTTGGTCACCTGCTTCGCGCGGCGCGTGCGCCTGACTAACTTTGAAGGCTGACAGGTCCACCGCAAACGGGGTTTCGCGTGAACATCCACGAGTATCAGGCGAAGGACATCATCCGGGGGTTCGGCGTGCCGATCCCACCCGGTGAAATTGCGACCACACCGGAACAAGCCGAGGCGATTGCCAGGAAGTACGGCACCGCGGTCATGGTAAAAGCCCAGGTGCACGCCGGCGGCCGCGGGAAGGCCGGTGGCGTGAAGTTCTGCAAGACGCCCGGCGACGCGAAAGAGAAAGCAGCGGCAATACTCGGCATGCAGATCAAAGGACTGACGGTCGAGAAAGTGCTCGTCACCGTCGCCGCCGACATCGGCAGTGAAGCGTACGTCGGCATCATCGTCGACCGTGCGACCAAAAAGCCCGTGTTCATGGTCAGCGCGGCCGGCGGCATTGACATCGAACAGGTCGCTGCCGAAACACCGGACAAGATTCTCTACGTGCCCGTCGACGTGCGGTACGGATTGCCGATGTACGACGCCATGCGCATGGGATTTTTCCTCTACAGCGATCTCAAGCTTGTGCGGGCCGCCGCAAAAATAATGCAACAGCTCTACGCCGCGTTTATGGCGAGCGGGTGTTCACTCGCCGAGATCAATCCGCTGGTCGTCACGCCTACCGGCGAGATGCTCGCCGTCGACGGTAAGATGGTGATCGACGACAACGAACTGGACCGCCTGCCGAACATTGCGGCATTGCGCGATGAGTCGAGTGAAGCACCGAGCGAAGTCGCGGCGCGCCATGCGAACCTGACGTTCATCAAGCTCGACGGTGACGTCGGCTGCGTAGTGAACGGCGCTGGCTTGGCGATGGCGACGATGGATCTCGTGAAATATTACGGCGGCGATCCTGCCAACTTCCTGGATATCGGCGGCTCGTCGAATCCGGAGAAAGTCGTCAACGCCTTGAAGATTATTACGGCCGATCCGAACGTGAAAGCGATTCTGTTCAATATTTTTGGCGGCATTACTCGCACCGACGACGTGGCGAACGGTATTGTCACGGCTACCAAGGCGAATCCGCTGAAAGTGCCGATCGTCATTCGCCTCACTGGGACGAACGAAGAAATCGCCATGAAAATTCTCACCGAGAACGGCTTTACCGCCTCGAGCGATATGGATGAGGCCGTGCAAAAAGCGGTTGCATTGGCAAAGGGAGGGAAAGCCGCGTGAGCATCTTCATTGACAAGGACACCAAGGTGGTGGTGCAGGGCATCACCGGGCGTGACGGCTCGTTCCACAGCAAGCAGATGATGGAGTACGGCACAAAAGTCGTCGCCGGTGTCACGCCGGGGAAAGGCGGGCAAAAGTTTGAGGAGAAGGTGCCCGTGTTCAATACCGTGGCCGATGCCGTGGCCGCGACGGGTGCCAACTGCAGCGTGATTTATGTGCCACCACCGTTTGCGGCCGATGCGATCATGGAAGCAGCGGCGAGCGGCGTGCAGTTTATCGTCTGCATCACCGAAGGCGTGCCGGTGCTTGACATGACAAAAGTGTACCCGTTCGTGAAAGAGCGTGGCGTGCGGCTGCTCGGCCCGAACTGCCCGGGACTGATCACGCCCGGCGAGAGCAAAGTCGGAATTATTCCTGGACGGATTTGCACGCCGGGTAATGTCGGCGTCGTGAGCCGGTCAGGGACGCTCACGTATGAAGTGGTCTACCAACTCACGCGGGCGGGTATTGGACAGACCACCTGCGTGGGGATTGGCGGCGATCCGATCAACGGCACGAATTTCATTGATTGCCTTGCCGCGTTCGAGAAGGATCCACATACGAAAGCCGTGGCAATGATGGGTGAAATCGGTGGAACCGATGAACAGGAAGCCGCGACGTTCGTGAAAGAACACATGACGAAGCCGGTGGTGGGCTTCATTGCCGGCCAGACGGCGCCTCCGGGGCGACGGATGGGGCATGCGGGTGCAATTATTTCTGGTTCGGCTGGGACTGCCGCTGAAAAGATTGAAGCGTTTCAGGCGGCGGGCATTGGGGTGGCCAAACGGCCGATGGATTTTGTGGAACTGATTATGGCGAGACTAAAATAATGACGACGAACAGAACACTTACGATCATCAAGCCCGATGCGTTTGCCGGGAATAAGGCCGGACTGATACTGGCCCATTTGGAGCAGCGGGGGTTTCGGCTCATCGCTTCGCGGGTGATGCGCATGACGCCCGAGCAAGCCGGGGAGTTCTACGGCGTGCATAAAGGGCGTCCGTTTTACGGTGAACTGGTTGAGTTTATGACTTCCGGGTATTGCATGCCTATGGTTTTGGAGTGCGACAGTGCGGTGTCGGCGTTGCGGGATGCGATTGGAGCGACGGATCCCGTTGAGGCGGCGGCTGGCACAGTTCGGAGGTTGTATGCGGAATCGAAAGGAAGGAATGCGATTCACGCATCCGATTCGGACGAAAATGCGGCGCGGGAGTCGCGGTTTTTCTTTGCGGAGACGGACCTAATCCGCTAAAAGCAAGCGGGTGAGGCAACGGTATAGACGAAGTGGAGATCGAGCGGACGGAGCGTGCAGGGTGCAGCGTGCAACGCATTGCCGCTTCGCGGCCTAAGTGGTAGTCCTGCCGTGAGTTGACCCTAGGCCGCCACCGGACTATATTTGGGAGTTATATGTTGTCGTTCCCAGCCCAGACCCTGCAAGTCGGTGCCGTTCAGGTCAACGGCGTACTTGACCCCGACGACCAGCTCTGGATCGAAGGTGATTTGCGGCCCAGTAAAGCTATCCAGGTGACGGGACGGCTTTCTTCGGCTGGGGAAGGGCGATTCTATTTCAGCGGCCGGTTCGCCGGCGAGACGTTGGGAGAATGCCCGCGTTGCCTTGAAGAAGTTCGATCGCCAGTCAGTGCGGAGGCGCATTTCCTCTACGCCGACGACGAGCTCGCCGGCGATGACAATCCCGATGTGTTCCCGCTCACGCGAGGACGCGCCGGCGAAGTGGTCGACTTGCGGGTTGCAGTTCGTGAACAGTGGTTGCTGGAAGTTCCCGCCTTCGTGCTCTGCCGCCCCGACTGCAAGGGGCTGTGCCCGACGTGCGGTGCCAATCTGAACCAGGGCGCCTGCAGCTGCGCCCAGAAGACCAACGAGTAGACAATGGCCGTTCCGAAACGCCGAACA
>JANYKA010000106.1 GCA_025358315.1 Gemmatimonadota bacterium
GCCGATGCCGGGGACGGAGGTGCGGATCGCCTCTGACGGTGAGGTCCTTATCCGTCGCAGCGCCCTGACTTTTAGCGGGTACCATGGCCAGCCGGAAGAGACACGCGCTGCATTCACGGCAGATGGCGATTGGCTGTACACGGGTGATCTCGGCAAGATCGCTGAGCATGGACAACTCGTAATCAGTGGTCGCAAGAAAGAGTTGATCGCGCTCTCTACCGGAAAAAAGATCGCCCCGCTGCCAATCGAATCCGCACTCACGGACGGTCTGTGGATTTCACATGCGATGCTGTATGGCGAAGGACGCAAGTTTATCTCGGCGCTCTTGTGGCTCGGGCGACCGGCGGCTGAGGCGTGGGCCCGCGAACACGGCACGGAGGGCGACATTGAGCAGCTCCTTCTGCGCGATGAGATTCGCGACGCCGTACGGCAGTCAGTGGAACGCGTCAATGCCAACTTGTCGCGCCCTGAGCAGGTGCGTGAGTGGATGTTGCTCGGGAGTGAGCCGTCCGTAGAAGGTGGCGAGTTGACGCCGACACTCAAGCTGCGCCGCAAGGATGTGGCAGAGCGGTATGGTCACCTCCTTGATTCTTTCTATACCGGACCGGTCGACCGATGAAACGCCTGGTGCTTACACTCGTAATCGTTTCGTTCGTAACGGTCGGCATCGGTTACGCCGGAGCGTTTTTCCCGGGCGGTGAGCCCTCGTGGTCGCCGTGGTGCCTTGCCATCGGCACGAATGGTGCTTTGATGTCGCTGATGGCGCTCGGGGCTATGCGGCGGGGTTCACTCCCGTGCACCTTGGTGCTGACATTTGTCGGAATGTTCCTGCTCTGTGCCGGCGCATTCGTTGCGGCGCTGGCGTTGCCCGCGAACGAGGGTGTTGGCGGAGCGCTATTACTGGGACTTCCGTTGCGCACGGCGATCGTGCTGTACGGTGTGGGCGTGGTGCCGATCTTCATTCTTCCGTTTAGCTATGCGCTCACGTTCGATTCAAACACGCTGAGCGACGGCGATCTCGAACGTGTCCGTGCGGCACACGCCGAGTTCGTACGCCGCGCTGGAACGGAACTGTGATCGCGCTGCTTCAGTCGTCGCTCCCGACGTTGACGCAGCCAAAGATTGTCGGCGTCGCGCTCGTGTATTTCGCCATCGTCGCGGTCATCGCGACGTGGGCCACCCGACGGACCAAGAACGCGAACGATTTCTTTGTGGCCGGTGCGGGCATAGGCCTATGGACACTGGCGATCGCCAAGATGGCGGCGACACTGTCAGGGTTCGCGTTCATTGGTGGTCCAGGTCTTGTGTACACAATCGGCATCGGCGCCGTCTTCATTATTCTGCCGGGTGCGATCTCCAATGCGCTCGGTGCGTGGGTGCTGGCGAAGAAGATGCGCCTGCTCGGGGAAGTGCGCGGGTTGATCACCGTTCCCGATGCGATTGGAGCGCGTTATCGCTCGCGTGCGGCGCAGGGGTTGTCGGCCGTTGGGATCCTGATCGCCGTGGTGGGTTACATGGCGACGAATCTGCTCGCGTTGGGGCTCGTGATTGACGCGATCTTCGGCACGGGTCTTGGTGCGGGCATCTGGATAGGTACGGCGATCATTCTCACGTACTCCGTGGCCGGCGGCATTCTGGCTGGCATCTACACGGATGTGTTCCAGGGCTCTGTTATGGCCATTGCGTCGGCCGTGGTCTTTTTCTTTGCGCTTAAATCGGGCGGCGGAATGGACCATCTCTCGCAGACCATCATGCAAGCAGATGCGAAGTATCTCGGCCCATGGGGAACAATTGGACCCGTCGCGGCGATTTCGTTTTTCTTTGTCTTTGGCGTCGGTTCACTCGGCCAGCCGCATGTGATCCACAAATTTTACATGCTGAAGGATCCACGGCAGTTGAAGTGGTATCCGCTATTGATGACCGTCGCGCTCGCCGTCACACAGTTGTTATACGTGAGCGTCGGCGTGGCTATGAAGGGGCTTGTCGTTGACGGCGCGCTGTTGCCACTGGTGAAGGCCGATCAGGCAACACCGACATTCCTGTTGCATTACACACCGACGCTGGTCGCGGGGCTGGTCTTTTCCGGTGTAGCGGCGGCGATTATGGCGACCGTCAACTCATTCATGAGTGTCGGTGCGGCGGCACTCACACACGATTTACCTGTTGCGTTCGGACATCGGGTGACGAACGAGTTACGGCTCGGGCGCATTTCAACGGTCGTGGATCCTTCAGCATGTAAATTTGTGGATCACATGCGGCTGGCCGAGTGAACCGACGCCAAAGACAAAGAAAAACGAAATCGCCGCGACGGGT
>JANYKA010000136.1 GCA_025358315.1 Gemmatimonadota bacterium
GTGATCAGCTGCGGCGGCCCCGCCGTGGCATTTGCGGTGAAAAGCGCACTATCGAGAACGAAATTATTTGTGAGATACGCTATGGCGCTGTTTGCGCCGAGTGACGTACCGAGAGTCCATGTGACGGAGACAAGTCCGGAACTGTTCGACGTCCCGGCCGGCGGAGTGATCGAGCCACCCCCGCTGCGAACCTGAAAGGTGACTGCAGCGCCCTCAACAGGATTGCCCCCGGCATCGACAACTTTCAGAATAAGTTGCTGCGATAGCGCCCCTGCCGTCGGTCCAGTCTGCTGGTTGCCCTGAACCACGTTGAGGTGGGCCGCGAAGTCCTTGCCTTGGACACCTGACGGACCTGTCGTCGCCTTATCGCGGCAACCGCCAATGACGGCGACAGCCAAGAGCGCTGCGACAACTACTCCATTCGAAACGGGTTTTCGGCCAAGCATCGGAACTCCGTGCTGATGGGTCTGCGGAGGAAATTGAATCTCGTGTACCGCCGAACAGGCGGCAATTGGCCGCCGGGCGGAAAGCCCGTGGCCAGTTCTTCTGCTCCATCTAGACGGCTCGACCCGTCACCCCGTAACGAATGATCGCGTGGACGGGATGTTTGCGGGGGGCCGACCGGCCAAAATGGCTCCTCCCGGATACAAAACCTGTCTGATGTGGAGGGGGCCACCCAACTATACACCACAACTATACTTTAGGAGTATGCGCACACCCGGCCACCCTCTGACAAGCACTGTGTTCGGCGTCACCGACGCCCGGATCGCCGCCGCCGACATCCTCGCCGACCTTCGGACCGGCATACTGCTTGACGCGGCATTCGACCGACGGGTGGCAACGCTTGACGCGCGCGACCGTCGCTGGACCCAGGAACTGACATACGGCTTGCTGCGCCGTCGCGGCTGGCTTGACGCAATCTTGAATGAGCGGGTCAAGGGTGGAATCGCCCGACTCGATTCCGACCTCACCGATCTGCTTCGACTTGGCGCCCAGCAACTATTGCATATGGGCAGTGTTCCAGCCTACGCCGCGATTGCACAAACGGTGGAACTCGCCAAAAAACGCCATGGCATTGGCGCCAGCAAACTGGTGAATGCCATTCTTCGTCGGATTGATCGCGAGCGCGAAGCATTGCATCCGCCCGTGCCCACCGACCCGGTCGAGGCACTGGCAATGCAGCACTCGCATCCGCGATGGCTCGTGGCCCGCTGGGTTGCGCGGTGGGGCGAGGAGGAGACCCGGGCGCTGCTCGTCGCCAACAATTTGGAAGCTCCGCTGATTCTGCGACCCTTCAACATCGTCCGTGAGCAACTCGAAGCAGCGCTCGAAGCCGCCGGCGTAACGGTCGAAGATGCTCCACTGGTACAGGACAGTCTGCGCATTTCCGGAGGCGCCGCGCTCACCGAACTCGGGGCATTCCAACAGGGACTTTTTTTTGTTCAGGACCCGGCAGCGACGCTGGTAACCCAGTACGCGGCGGTCCCCGCGGGCGCGCGCGTCGCTGACCTCTGTTCAGCACCCGGCGGCAAAGCGATGGAACTTTCCCGTACAGCGGCGCTGGTGATCGCAGCGGATGCGTCGTTCGGGCGGCTGACAAGGTTGCGACAGACCCTGGCTCGACTCGACGCGACGAACGTAGTGCCGCTCGTCAGCGATGCGCGGATGCCGGCACTCGCCCCGGTGGATGCTGTTCTGGTTGATGCGCCGTGCACGGGGACCGGGACGTTCCGGCGCCATCCCGACGCCCGGTGGCGGCTGCGCACCAGTGATCTCGCAGTGATGGCGGCCGCACAGCGTAGCATTCTCCGTTCGGCAGCGACAATTGTCGCGCCTGGAGGATTGTTGGTGTACAGCACCTGCTCGCTCGAAACGGAAGAGAACGATACGCAGGTCGAGTCATTCCTGAAGGACTTTCCGCAATTCACCCTCGAGCCACCCCCGGAGGGCGCCGTGCCGGATGAAGTGCTCGATGCCGGCCGCCTTCGGGTGCTGCCGCAAAAACATGGAACCGACGGCGCCTTTGCCGCGCGCCTCCGCCGGAGTGCCAGCTGATGTCTCATAACGGAATGCCAAAGAAAATCCGCATCGCGCCATCGCTGCTCTCTGCCGACTTCACCCGCCTGAAGGATGAGATCGCGATGATCGAAGCCGGCGGCGCTGACTGGCTGCACGTGGACGTGATGGATGGTGTCTTTGTGCCGAACCTTACGTTTGGCGCAAAAATGATTGAGTCGTGCCGGAAACTCACCGCACTGCCATTGGACGTGCACCTGATGGTGGTCGAGCCGGAAAAGTATTTTGACAGCTTCGCCAAAGCCGGTGCGACCGGCCTCACCATCCACGTCGAAACCGCGCCGCACTTGCAGCGGCAGATCGTGCGCATCAAAGAATTAGGTTGCACCGCTGGAGTGGTGATGAACCCTGGCACACCAGTGGATTGTGTCGCTGAGGTAGTCAGCGATCTCGATCTGCTGCTCGTGATGACAGTGAATCCGGGCTTCGGCGGCCAGAAGTTTATTAGTAGTTCTATCGACAAGATTCAGCGCGCACGGGCGATTCTCACGGCCGCAAGAAGTAATGCGGTGCTCCAAGTAGATGGCGGCATTGCCCGCGACACCATCGCCGCGTGCTGTCGCGCCGGGGCCGATACGTTCGTCGCGGGAAACGCCGTGTTTACGGCGAGCGATCCGGCGGCGGAAATCCGGACGCTCCGGTTATTGTGCGCGGAGCCGCGGTGACCGTTCGGGCGCAATGGGCGGTTGTCAGCGCAATCGTCGCCGGACTCGTTCTCGCGGCTGTCGTGGCTACGAAAATGATAGGCAGTCGCATCGCGCCGGTTGCCCCGGGTTCACACGCACCGAATTTTCACGCGGTTCGTATCACTGCCGATTCCATTACGCCGCCAGTCACGCTGGCGAATTACGCGGGCCAGGTCACCATCGTGAACATCTGGGCGACCTGGTGTAGTCCGTGTCGCGCCGAAATGCCAAGCTTGCAGCGGCTTGCGCAGGAACTTGGACCGGTCGGCCTCAAGGTAGTTGCCGTGAGCATCGACAATCCGCGAATGGAGCAACCGATTCGCGATTTTGCTAAGGACTTCGGACTCACCTTCGATATTTTGTACGACGCGGCGGGCGCGATTCAGTCGGACTACCAAACCACCGGCGTACCCGAAACATTTGTCATCGGCAAGGACGGCGTCATCCGCAAACGCGTCGTCGGAGGCTCCGATTGGAGTGCCGATTCGGAGAAGGCATTGATCCGGCAGCTGCTCGCGGAACCCGTGTCTTCTTCGCGCTGAACGGTGCGCGTCCTCGGCATTGAGAGTTCGTGCGACGAAACGTCGGCGGCCGTCGTCTGTGGGTCTGGCGATCGCGGCGAGCTCGAATCGCTGGTGATTCTCTCGCAGGATGTGCATCGCATTTTTGGCGGAGTCGTGCCGGAGATCGCGTCGCGCGCCCACCTCATTGCAATCACCCCCGTGGTGCGCCAGGCGCTCGCAGATGCGAAATGCACGCTCGCCGATATCGACGCGATTGCTGTCACCAACGCTCCCGGATTGGTCGGTGCACTGCTCGTTGGCGTCAGCTTTGCAAAAGGACTTGCCGCGTCGCACAACCTGCCATTGATCGGCGTGCATCATATGGAAGGGCACCTATTTGCGACGGCACTTGATCACGCCGACGCCGAGCCGCCGTTTACGGCGCTGCTCGTGAGCGGTGGCCACACACTGTTGCTCGACGTGGCGGCGTGGGGCGAATACCGCTTGCTTGGCGCCACACGCGATGACGCGGCCGGCGAGGCATTCGACAAAGTCGCGAAACTACTTGGATTGCCATACCCGGGCGGGCGACACGTCGAAGCGCTGGCGAAAGGCGGCAATCCCAAGCGATTTAAATTCGCGCGTCCCATGCTCAACGGTGGCCAGCGCCCAAGAGATGCTGACTACTATGATATGTCATTCAGCGGGCTAAAAACTGCAGTCCTTCACGCGGTGCGCGACGCAGAGGCGCACGGCACTATTGATGCTGACCGGACCGACATTGCACGCGGATTTCAGGACGCCCTCGTAGATACGCTGGCGGCGAAGACGGTGCGCGCCGCCAAACAGTATGGGCGCGCGCGTATCGTCATTGGCGGTGGTGTGGCCTGCAATGCCGCACTGGCGGAGAGGGTTCGGGAACGAACGCGTACCGAGTGTAGTTTGCAGGTGCAGGTATTCGTGCCCAGTCCGCGATTGGCTACCGACAACGCCGCAATGATTGCGCGGGCCGGGCTGTTTCGGCTGGCGCGGGGTGAGCGGTCGGGGCCATCACTCAACGCATTTGCATCGC
>JANYKA010000163.1 GCA_025358315.1 Gemmatimonadota bacterium
ACGGAGCGGAGGAACGGATGGCAATTCTGACCGGGACAGCCGCCCGTGATCAGCACTTGGCCGTTCGTCAGCAATGTTGCCTGGTGAGCTGCTCGCTCGGTCGTCATCTCACCGATTCGCTGAACCCACAGTGGCGCGCTCGTCGCCCGCGGTGTTGAACCAGTAGCCGCGATCGTAGAAAGCAGACCGATGGCTCCGGTGACCGAGACTCTGAACATCTTCATCTCTCCCTCCTCATCGTTGTTGACTGGCTAACGTTCAAGTTCACCTGCAAGCAAACATTATAGAATGCGAGCGCGGCGAGCTACCATATATCGCTTGACTGCTGCAACGCTTCGTTAGACACCAGGCGCGCTGCCGGCGGAATACGAACCGGGGACGCGCGGCCGTGGGCATCTGCGGAGCGCCGCCTTCAATGCACGGGTTGGGACAGCTGCTGCACGAGCCAGTCGGCGATCGCGCCGCGCACCGCAGCCGGCGCGATCAGGGATGGCACCGCGATGTAGCGCCGCCAGTCACCGCTTCGGTCAGCGAGAAGCACGTGATCGACGCCCGGGAACACGCGCACCGTCACAGCTGCGTTGCCTCCCGCACGGAGCGCGGTCGCGAGCCGGGCCGCGTCGTCGACGGGCACTTGGAGGTCTGTGGCTCCGTGCACCACGAGGACCGGCACGCGAACGTAGCGTGCGGCGGCCTCGGGGTCGAACGCGAGCAGCGCCGCCTCGTGCCCGCGGCCGACCCGTAGTACCGAATCATCCTCGGCCCGTGCGGCCGCGAGCGCCGCCATCAGGGCGGAGTCCCTCAGTCCCATAAAGCGCTCGGCGCTCACCCGGTTCTGGTACGCGCTTAACTCGCGCCCCGGGCGGCCAGGCGACGACACAAGCACGGCCGCGCGCAATGACGTTCCAGTCGCGGCTGCATCCTCCGGCGCGGCAACCAGCATAGCGGCCAGCGCACCCTCGCTGATGCCGAGGACGCCGAGGCGGTCGGGGGCCACATCCGAGCGCCGGCGGAGGTAGACGAGCGCCGCCCGAGCGTCGGCGGCGCGCACTTGCACGGTGGCGTCGTCCGACTTGCCACTCGACCCGCCAATCCCCCGCTGGTCGTAACGGAGTACGGCAATCCCGCGGCGCGCGAGCGTATCGGCGAGCTGCCAGAACAGGCCCGGCAGCGGTAACCGCCCGTTGTTGCGGTCGCTCGCGGTGCTGCCGTGCAGAAGAAGGACGGCCGGCACACGTCCCGATCCCGCCAACGCGCGAACCGGTCGTGTGAGCGTACCCGCTAGTGTCACCCCGTCGCCAACGTCGATGCGCACCTCCTCCGCGACATACGGCGCGCCGTCAGGCGCTCCGTACGCGGGCGCGAGTGAGTATGCGGACGCGGGTAGTGCCAGTACGCGCTCCACAGTCCAGCCCTCGGACGGTGCCTCGGCTCGCACAAGGCGACCCTGGTCATCGACTACGGCAAGCAACTCGACTGGCATTGCGCCATCGGTGCGGAGCTCTACTCGCGCCGAGTCGCATCCCACGAAGGCGACCACGGCCGTATCACGAAGGCTCGCCGCCCCGAAGCGGAAGAGCGGCAGTGCAACAGTATCGACGCGCCGATCTGTTGCGTTGCAGCGCGCGTGCGCGAGACGCGCATGCGCGCTGCGAAGGAGAACGTCGTAAAGCCCCGGCGTGGCGTTCCAGAGCGGCACGCGACCGCGGCTGACCACGCTGGCCGGCTTGTCCGCCGGTGGCGCCGCGAATGTCACGCTATCCGCCACCGCTCGCGCCGGCGGACTAATCTCGAAGGCGTAAGTGGTGACCAGCCCGTCGGCATCCAGTGCGACGCGGTAGTCAACGCCCATCGTGCGCGCGGAGACCACGCGCCCCCTCATGGTCCGCCCGGCCGCGGGCGCATCCGCCCAAACAATGCGGTCCACCGCCCCGGTGTCGTGGCCGAACCGGAGCACCACGACCGCCGTGTCACCGATCGTCCTCGCCGCCGCGTGAGCAGCATCGCGCCGGAACATCGGCTGCTGAAACGAAGCGCAGCCGCCGAGTGCTGCTCCAGTCATCGCGAACGCGGCCGCCAGGATACGATTGTTCACGAACGATCTCCGGATCGAGAGGAGCCGAGACACGAGAGGCCGACGAGCCAGGTATTTCCGGAAAAGATGTTGGTGTCCAACAACGAGAGTTCTGCTGCGCGGCCGACGGGCCGCTGACTTTGATGCCACACCATCGGTACTCAGCGCGTGAACCACCACAACTAGTGCCCGAACTGCGCCTGCTGCAACGCGTGTTAGACTTTCGGCGCCGCGGATCGTGACGACCGCGTCGCGCGCCGCATCTCTTTCCCGAAAACGATGAAGCACAACCCCTGAACAATGAACACGCACGGGAGCCAACCTGGCCGTGTGACGAACGAAAACAGACCCCAACTCAGGATTAAGCCGCCAGCGACAAAAAAGACGGTGAGGTTTACACGACGAGGACGCCGTGAGAACCAGATGAGTGCGAGCGTTGGGAAGAGAAACGCGGCGGCGATTATTAGACCATCAAGCACAGGTTCATCCGTCGTTCGAGAGTTTGGTGGATTGTTCGCGCAGATGCGACGCGCCGGCACGGCAGGCGAAAGGCGACGGTGCGTCAGTCGAAAATGAAAACGCTGCTGATCACTGCGATGGCCATGAATATGCTCAACGCAATTCTGACAAACAGCGCAAACGTCAGCGCCGCACCAGTCTTGTTCATGGCGCGCTCGTGACGCATAAAGAAACTGGCTATCGGAGATGCCGTCACGGGGATGGCCCTAAGGATTGGAAACGCCAGTCTCGCTGACACTCCCTAGGCAACGCGTGATCGTGCAACTGACGGAGGGCGACTCCCACGCAGTCCCCACATACGCCTTCGCACTCCAGCCATTGCTCGTCGGTTCCGCCACGAACGCGAACGTTTCCGAATCGCGGCGCCCTGATTGCGCGGTGACCATTCCTTCGTCGTCGACAATGACAGCACAAGTCTCGCGACAAGTCACGCTCCCTGCCGTCCACTTGCAGCCAATAGCACAATGGGCGGACCACGTGTTGCCCCGGTGTTCGAGGGTCAATGAAAACGAGGTCGGTGTCGCGGAACGGGCAATCACTTCAGTCGACGGACCGGCGACGAATAGTGTGATCAAGGCGAGCGCAAGACTCTTCACGATGAACCTCCGGGAGGAATCCAATCGGACCGAGCAACACATAGATGTTCGCCGCCCCTGTCCATCAGTGCAACTCCAAGTGCCGAATCAAGCCACCTCAGCAGCGATGCTCACCTAGACCTTTCGCAATTCCGTCAGCCGCGCCGCGTTCGCATCAAACTGTAAATGCGCACTTTCAGGCAGAATCAAATTAATAGCAGCGTTGCGGCTCGCTATCATCTTGGCCTATTCGGGTACATGGGCCTGGCGGTCCGAGATCAACTGCTTTCGCGCTTCACTGTCGGTGCGAATGCTCGCGAGTGCTCGATTGGGGGCTCGGCCGTTGTGTTCGCGTCGACATATAGATCGTCACAGAACTTCTGTTCCCATGTTTCGCGCAAGAGCATGGACACTTGCACGAGATTGGATTGAGTCCCGGCGATGAAGTGTGGGTTCACAACCATCGCCTCGCCTGCCATGGCGGGCGTTATGATTCCTCAAAATAATCGCTATCGATCGTCTTCACGACGTATGTGCTACGAGGGCTAACTCCAATGTTGAACTCAAACATAAGAGCGGCGAGACGCGTGCCATCAATCAGCACGAGTCGCGTATCGATGCGCTGCGAAAACTCTTCCGCCTCCCGCGTAAACGAGGCCGTAGTTATGAAGATGCCCTTTTTGGCGCGTTGACCTTGCAGCGCGCCGACGAACTTTTGAATCTCGGGTCTCCCGACGGATGCCTGCCACCGCTTAGCCTGAACGTAGATCACGTCGAGACCGAGGCGATCCTCGTCGATTACTCCATCGATGCCGCCATCGCCGGATCGCCCGACTGCGCGAGCCGCCTCCTCGCGGCTGCCCCCGTATCCCATGCGGACTAGCAAATCGATAACGAGCTGCTCGAAGAACGCAGGCGACACCGTACGAACTGTGTCGATGAGCTCGGCTTCTGTGGTAGCCCGCAAGCGATCGTAAGCCGTTTCAAGCGCTTCGTCCGGCGGGACGGCAGGAATGGCTGCCTCGTCGGTGCGCCGAATCCCTTCGATCTCCGCGGTATGATCGTCACTGCCGGCCCGTGATCGGGCTCGGAACTCCTGGAACTCTGGGAACTTGAGTAAGAACTTGTTATCGAGTTGCGCGGGCAGGTCAGCGAGCACATCACGGCCGCGGTCCGTCAATTGATACCAACCTCGGCGCGGCGAAGTAACAATTCCAGCCTGCTTCAGATATGTTAGCGCCCACCCCGTCCGGCTTCGAAAAACCGGAGCCTTTCTGCTCGGAAGCAGCACTGCGCGCTCTGCCTCTGTCAGCTGGAAATGGTCAGCAGTAGCATCCGACAAAGTCCGCCGATTTCGGGCTTCCCCGTCTTCAAGGAAACGAAGCACCGGTAGCATCGCTTCTTCGTGTGTTGGTATCGCCATCGTGTCAGTCTCAGTTTTCGGGGTGCTTCGCAACGAATTGGCATTCTGCCGCGTTGTGTGCCGGTTGCGAGGTACATGATGTTGCCGAACTTATCGCGTAGGCGCAACTTCACGTTGCTTGGATCAAGCCACGGTAGAAGTACTTCTCGTCTAAACCGCACTGCGTGCCGCCCGATATGCCGCATCGAGTGACTCGATTAAACTAGCAACGGCATTAGCGAGCTGTTCGGCATCGCCTCTATTCGAAATAAAGTAGTGCATGAGCCAATCGCCGTGCGCGAAGTGGTTGCGAACTTGCGCCTCGCGCCTTAATAGCTCCCGAACTGAGAGTGAAACTACGAACGATAGGCCAGCGCTCTCACGAAGGAAGCGCAGGTAACGATTGACATTGCCTTCGGTTGCTTTGGCCTTCATGAATCGGCGCACTTCCGCGGCTGGAGCCAAGTCCTCTGAGATAGCACGAAGCGTGCGCTCAAGGAAAGCGAATATGAGGAGCATGGAGGCTCCATCAGTGATGGCAGAAGCGTGGTCAATCGACGCTGGAATGCCGACCACTTCGAGTTGGCTCGCCAACTCTTTCGTCACATCCTCTCCGCCGACGACCGCTTTCGAGCGGCCATCGCGGTAACGTGCGAGTCGACGACGTAGCTGACCAACACTTGGCGCCGGTGTTGTCTGCATACGCTGGATCAAACGCAGGATGAACGGGAAGTCGAGACTGGCCTCAGAGAACGGCAACTCCGACGACTTCACCCGAAGAGTTCGCAACAATGTCACCGGAATG
>JANYKA010000176.1 GCA_025358315.1 Gemmatimonadota bacterium
ACTCGGCGGCCACGCGCTATTTCTTGCCACTCGCGACGTGCAGCTCGGCCGCGGTGAACCCGTGGCCGATACGGCGCGGGTGTTATCGCGCATGGTGGATGGGATTGTTATCCGCACATTCGCGCACTCGGAGATCGAGGAACTCGCGCGCCACGCCGACGTGCCGGTGATCGATGGGCTCACCGATTTGCAGCACCCGTGCCAGATCCTCGCCGATCTGCTGACGGTGCGCCAGCATTTGGGGACAATCAAGGATCGCAAAATCGCCTGGATCGGCGACGGTAATAACATGGCGAACTCGTGGATCGACGCCGCGCGCGTGCTCGGCTTTGAGCTGGCGCTGGCTTGTCCCGAGGGCTACGACCCTGATGCTGCGCTGCTCGCGCGGGCGAAATCCGGTGGCAATGTCACACTGCATCGCGACCCGCGTGCCGCCGTGGCTGGCGCGCACGTCGTCAATACCGACGTCTGGGCCTCGATGGGGCAGGAGGAGGAGCAGAAAATTCGTGAGCGCGCCTTCGCCAGTTTCACTGTTGATGCGACGCTAATGAAACTTGCCGCACCCGATGCGATTTTTCTGCATTGTCTGCCAGCGCATCGCGGCGAGGAAGTTTCTGCAGAGGTCATCGATGGTCCGCAGAGCCGCGTGTGGGACGAGGCGGAGAACCGTTTGCACATTCAAAAGGCGATCATGGCCGTTTTGATGGGTGGCGAGCGGATCGGTTGATTGCGGTGCCAGTGTTGGAGGGCCGGTTATTGAGGTCCCGGGCCTGTAACAGACTTGGTGGTGATGACTATGACGCCATCGCGGGCTCGCGCGCCGAACGCTTGGATCGCCGCGGGGCCTTTCATTACCTCGATGGTGTTGACGATCTTCGTGTCGATCGTGCGCGCTTGCTCAGCGGAGATCTCCTTGCCGTCAAGCAGGAAGAGTGGCGTCGGCATGGTACTGTTCGCCTTAGCCTGATAGCGTAGGGCGGCTTTTTGTGCCGCCGGGCCGGTAAGGCGTTCGCCGGAACAGGCAATGCAGGCAAGAGATAGCGCTATGGCAAAGACGCGATGCCTCATAATGTTGTCCCGGTTGATTGAACGATTCTTTTTTGGTGGCGCGAACGCACGAAGAACGCCCGCAATGGTAATATGGCGAACGGACGAAACGAAGCTAGTCATCCGCGCCTCACGCTAGATTGGTAGGTCACCCGCCAACACCGGACCGATGCGCAATAACGCTCTCGAAACGCTGGCCGAACTCATCGAACGCGACAACGAGGAGCTGCTCACTCGCTGGAGAGGGGAGGTTCGACAATTGGCGTCGGCGAAGCATCTCGACACGCCAACGCTCAACGATCACGTGCCGATCCTGCTCGTCGAGCTGGCCGCAGCGCTTCGTTTGTCGACCGACGTCACTATCACGCAATCGTTGCGTGAGGGAAGTCCGCCTGCACACGGCCTGCAACGCGTACTCGACGGATTCGAGCTTGATGAAGTTGTCGCCGAGTACAACATTCTGCGGGACTGCGTTCACGATATTGCCGACCGCAACGGCATCATCCTTCAGGGCCGGCCTTTCCACGTACTGAATCGAGTGCTCGACGGTGCGATCGGAATGGCCGTACAGACCTTCGCGACCCGCAAGGCGCTCGAAGTACAGCACCGCCGCGAAGAGTACCTCGCGTTCGTAGCGCACGATCTCCGCACGCCGTTGAATGCAATCTCACTCAGCGCGAGAGTGCTCGAGATGAAGCTCGCGCAACAGGCGACACCGAGCGAAGTGCCGCGGATGCTGAACGCCTTGCAACGCAACGTGCGTCAGCTCGATAGCCTCGTCCGAAAAATCATCGACGAGAACGCCAACCTGCAAACTGAACTTGGCATGAAGCTGGAATGCCGCGCTTTCGACTTGTGGCCGCTTGTCGAAGCGCTGGTGCAGGATCTCCACCCCGTGGCCGGGACCTCAAATACCCGGCTCATGAACCAGGTTCCCGAAGACCTCGTGGTGTTCGCGGACGCCAGTTTGATCACCCGGGTGTTTCAGAATCTGATTGCCAATGCGATCAAGTACACGCCGCACGGCGAAGTGACGATCACCGCACGTGAAGTTGAGTCGCCGGGTGCTGTGGAATGCTGGGTCAGTGACACCGGCGCGGGCATAGCTGACGAGCTGATCGACAAGGTCTTTGACAAAGGCGAGACAGATCCCGAGACCGACGGTGGTTTAGGTCTTGGGCTCGCGATTGTGAAGACTTTCGTGGAGGGCCATGGTGGAACGGTGAGCGTGGAACGTCAGCTTCCCGCAGGCACCATTTTCCGCTTTACGCTGCCGGGAAAGGCGCAGTGAAAAGTGAGGCAAGCGTTGGGAGAAAGGCGCCGGATTTCGACCTCGAAACCGATACCGGTGAACGGCTCTCATTAAAATCGTTGCGCGGCCAAACCGTCGTTTTGTATTTCTATCCCAAGGACGACACGACCGGCTGCACAACAGAAGCCTGCGAATTCCGCGATCTTTTCCCACGCTTCAAAAAATCTCACGCGATCGTCCTCGGCATTTCCCCCGACTCGGCCCGCAAGCACACAAACTTTAAAAAGAAATTCAACCTGCCGTTCACGCTACTCGTGGATAA
>JANYKA010000208.1 GCA_025358315.1 Gemmatimonadota bacterium
GTCGCCGAGTCGACGGTTTGGGCGGAAAGCACCGGCGCGATGGCCAGCGCGAGGGAGAACAGCGCGCCGGCGAGCGAGTAGAGCCGGGAACGTGACATGGGGGTTCCTGTCTGTCGTGGTGAGGGAGCCGCGATTTACTACCTATACGATGCGCGCGGCCAAATGTTGAAAATCCCGCCTGTTGGAGTATGCGCGCGGCCCGGTGAGCGCGTGCGCGCGACACATACTGCTTGGCGGGCGGGTTCGGGGACCTAGCGCAGGCGGGCCCAACGCGTAGCGCGAGACTCGCCCCTAGGGCGAGGCTCGATGCGTGTAAGCGGTAGGCCAGCCGAAGCGAGACCCTCGAACCCGACCCGCGCAAGAACTGTACGTCAGTGTGTGTTAAGCGATTTCGTGAAGCATTGCTTGGGCACGATCTCGACGCCGGATGCGACGAGCACCTCGTACCGCGCAAGTTTTTCCGGATACCCGGCCAGTGGCGTCTCCGTGTAGCCCAGCGATTCGAAGAACGATCCGGCCAGACTCATCGCAAAAACTTCTTCAAATCCACGGCCAGCGGCGATGCGCTCAGTCGCCAACACCGCTTGGGTGCCGAGCCCGTTGCCTACCATCGCTTCGTCCACCGCAACCGACGCGACCTCAGCGACCGACGGCGAATATTCGTATATGGCTGCGCAGGCGAGGACGCGCCCACTGGAATCCGACGTCACCACATAGTTGTCGAGCTCAAGCGCCACCTGTTCCGTCGTGCGCGGCAACATCAGCTTCTCGGCTGCATATCTATTTACTAGCGCGCATATTTGGAGTACATCCAAAAGCTGGGCGCGACGAAAAGCAGCTGCTGTTTCGACAACGAGTTTGGGACGCGAGACGGCGCCGTTGCGGTCGGGGAGTGATTTTGCGAGATTATGCACAAATAATGCATAAGTTCCCAATGCGATATTTGCAAGAGTGATTAAGTTTTCGAACCCCCAGTCAGGATGTGAGTACGCTATGCGCTTGGTCCGCCATATTGGTCGCAGTGTTCGGCTGTTGATGGTTTTTGGCGTGGCACTGCCATGTACTCACACGCGTTTGCTGTTCGCCCAAGTGAATGCCAAAGGGTCGACCGCGAACCCGTCGGGCGAATGGGTGGCCTACGGTCACGACCCACTCGGCAGCAGATTTTCTCCGCTCGCGCAAATCACCAAAGACAATGTCGCACAACTGACCGTGGCGTGGACGTATCGCACCGGCGAAAGCGGGGTGGCGACGCAGCAGACGCCCAAGTTCGAAGCCACGCCACTGATGGTCGATGGGACACTCTTTCTGTCAACGCCATTTGGTCAGGCGATGGCGCTC
Source organism: Gemmatimonadota bacterium (assembly GCA_025358315.1). GTDB lineage: Bacteria > Gemmatimonadota > Gemmatimonadetes > Gemmatimonadales > Gemmatimonadaceae > Fen-1231. Next base: position 1,342 of record JANYKA010000208.1, read on the forward strand.
GATCCGGAAACAGGCGCTGCCCGGTGGACATACGACGCACACTCGGATCGACAAGGCGACTGGGGCGACTTTGCCAATCGCGGAGTGTCGACATGGTTGGATGCATCTGCCGCAGCTGGAAGTGCGTGTCGGCGCCGCATCTTTCTCAGCACCGTCGACGCGCGGATAATTGCGCTGGACGCGAAGACTGGCGCACCCTGCCGCAGCTTCGGCAAAGGCGGAACTATCCGCCTCAAGGACGGTCTGCACAACTCGCCGTACTACGCCGAGGAGTATGCGCTGACCTCACCGCCGGCGGTGATTCACGGGATGATCGTTACTGGATCGGCCGTGGCAGACAACAATCGCACCAACGCAGCAAGTGGCGAAGTGCGCGCGTTCGACGCGAAAACCGGTGCGCTCCGTTGGAGCTGGGATCCGATTCCGCGTGATTCCACGGACAAAGCGTGGAACAGTTGGCGCGGTGCGATGGCGCATTCCACGGGCGCGGCCAATGCTTGGTCGGTCATCGCCGCCGATTCGGTGCGCGACTTGGTATTTGTGCCGACGGGGAGTCCAAGTCCCGACTATTACGGCGGCGAGCGTACGGGTGATAACCTGTATGCGAATTCCGTCGTCGCCCTGCGCGCGTCGACGGGCAAAGTTGTCTGGCACTTTCAGGCCGTGCATCACGATCTGTGGGATTACGATGTGGCCTCGCCGCCATCGCTCGTCACGATCGTGCATGACGGGAAACGGGTCGATGTGGTATTGCAGGCAACCAAGACGGGCCAACTGTTTGTACTCGATCGAAACACCGGTGTGCCGGTCTTCCCGGTCGAAGAACGTCTGGTGCCCTCAAGTAGCATTTTCGGAGAGCACGCATCGCCTACTCAGCCGTTTAATATGGTCATTCCAGCGCTCAGTCCGCAGCGTCTGACGCTCGATGAAGTCTGGGCGCCGACGCCTGACGCGCGCGAAGCGTGTCTCGCGCAAATTCGTCCACTGCGAAATGAAGGCCCGTTTACGCCACCGAGTTTGCAGGGATCTCTGGTGATGCCATCGAATATTGGCGGTGCGCATTGGGGCGGTCTCGCATTCGATCCGGCCAGCCAGATCGCCGTTGTCCCGGTGAATCGCATTGCAGCGTACGTGCAGCTCATTCACCTCGACGAGCTCGATACGACGCAAGCTCGGCAGAACAAATCGCGACTCGGCGATCAATACACGCGAATGCACGGCACACCATATGTCATGCGCCGCCGCATGCTCACGGCACCCAATGGATTGCCATGCGCACCGCCGCCGTGGGGTTCGCTTGTTGCGATCAACCTGGCAACCGGTGCACGGGCCTGGGATGTGCCGCTCGGTGATCCCGCTGCACTCAAGCCCGAGATTGGCGGGATCTCCAAAACGCCGCTCGGTACTCCAAATCTTGGCGGACCGATTGTCACTGCTGGCGGAATTGTTTTCATTGGCGCGACGTTCGACCATGTTCTGCGCGCATTCGATGTGGTGACCGGGAAAGAACTTTGGAAGGGCCCGCTGCCGGGCGGCGCGCGGGCGACGCCAATGACGTATCAACTCTCACCACACGGACGGCAGTTTGTGGTGATTGCCGTTGGCGGGGGTGACGACTGGGGCAAAGGCGACTATGTCATTGCCTTCGCACTCCCGCGTTGACCGAGGTAATGCTGAACTCCATGTTGCGATTCCGGGCTCCATCGGTGGTGGTGCGGCGGAGACTGTTTGTTGCCGTTATTCCCATCGCGGCGCTCATCGCGTTGCCCGTGACAGCGCGGGCGGTCGCCTCGCAGGGCACACCGCCTGACTCTGCGGCGAGAGATTCATTACTCAAGGCCGCCACCGTCCGTACTCTTGCCCCCGTACGAGTGAGCGTCGCACGCAGTGACGGGACGGCGCAAACGGCGCCTTGGGCACTTGGCGTGCAGGCCAAGGCAGAGATCGGCGGTGCGCGCAGTACACTCGGGATCGACGAGGCGTTGCCGAACATTCCCGGCGTGTATGTCGCCAACCGCTACAACTACGCGCTCGACCAGCGATTGTCGATTCGCGGCGCGGGAGCACGGGCAAATTTTGGCATGCGCGGCGTGAAAGTGTTGCTCGACGGTGTGCCGCAATCGCTTCCCGATGGACAGAGCCAGCTCACCAACATCGATCTCGCGGACATTTCGCGCGTCGAAGTGCTACGCGGATCGGCGTCGTCGCTGTACGGGAATGGTGCGGGCGGCGTACTCTCGTTTAGTACCGACCGTTCGGCACCGGACCCGCTTGGTGAATCGGTGCGTATCACCAGCGGCTCCTTTGGTATGACGAAACTGCAGGAGCGCACATCAGGACGTGTCGGCGGCTTGGTCGGCACACTTTCGTGGTCGCGCACCACGCTGGACGGCTTCCGTCAGTACTCTCGCTCGGATACTCGGCAGATTCTGGGCTCGCTCGACTACGCGTTGAACGCGGCCACCACGCTTGCACTCAGTGTGAGCGCGGCAGATATCCCCAAAGCATTGAACCCCGGAGCACTGACGGCCGCCGAGTACGCGGCAAACCGCGACAGCGCCTCTCCGGTGAATATCCGGCGCGGTGCGAGCCGCGAGGTCTCACAACAGCAGTATGCATTCCGGGTGCACCACACGTCAGACGATGCCGCTGAATGGTCGGTGGTGGTGTTCGCCCACCGACGCTTCGTCGATAATGCCTTGGCGACGCCACCGCCGGCGCCGGCCGGCCCGACGAATGGCATCTACTCGACGATTAATCGCTGGGTGACGGGAGTGCGTGTGGATGGGTCGCGCCTGCTGTGTGACTGTCTCGGAGCGCCGCAGCTTTCCGGAGGGCTCGACTACGAACGGTCGTTCGATATCCGCCGGAACCGTCGAAGTTCGGGAGGGCGCCCGGTTACCGGTGTTGACACCCTTTTGGTATTCCAGGATGAGGTCGTGACGGCTGTGGGTGCGTTTGCGCAGTTGCAATGGAAACCCGTGACGCCCATGACGGTCAGTACCGGCGTGCGGTACGACCAGCTCAACTTCGCCGTCCGCGATCACTTCCTGGCCGATGGCGCCGATAATTCGGCATCACGCACGATGACGTCGCCGAGCTGGCACATTGGGGCGACGTACGTCGTTAACGACGCGTTCACGCCATACGCGACGTTTTCGACGGCGTTCGAAACGCCGACGACCACAGAACTACAGGCGCGCATGGACGGACTGGGGGGATTCAATTCCGCACTCAGGCCACAGCACGAGCAGACTATTGAGGGAGGCGCACGTGGCGCATTTAGCGCCCGGGTGACCTACACCGCGAGCGTTTTTCACTCGCAGACAGACGGGGCGATCATCCAGTTTCTCGAGACCAATGGGCGGGCATTTTTCCGGAACGCCGGTCGCACCCAGAATGACGGAGTCGAACTCGGTCTGGCGGCCCGGGCGGCGAGTTGGCTTGACCTCAGTGCCGCATGGACGTTCTCCAGCTATACCTTTACAGACTATCGGGTGCAGAACGGTGCAGCAATCGATACGCTCAACGGTCGGACCCAGGCCGGTGTGCCGGATCATTTTGTCCGGTTGGGCGTGCGGGCACACTGGCAGGGCGCGTCGATTGATATCGATCACACGCTGAGTTCAGCGATGTGGGCTGACGATCGGAACACGCAGCGGATTGAGGGATGGGGGAGCGGCGTGGTCGCTGTGCGCGCGTCGTGGAGCGGCACTGTCCACGATGTGCATCTGCAGCCGTTCGTCGCGGTGAATAACTTGACCAGTGAGTCGTATGTCGGGGCCGTCACGCTCAATGGTGCAGGGGGCCGCACCATTGAACCGGCACCACTGAGAAACTTCTACTTTGGGATGGAAATCGGATGGCGCGCAGTAAAGTAAAGGTGATCGCGGAGAAAGCGTACAAAATCAAGTCCTCGAAAATCGCGGGGCGCGGCGGGTTCGCGACACGGGCAATCAAAAAGGGCGAGCGGCTGATGGAATATCTCGGTGAACGGGTGTCACACTCCGTCGCCGATTCGCGCTACGACGATGCGAAGCACGCGCTGCATCACACATTTCTGTTCGCGGTGAACCGTTCGGTGGTGATCGACGCCGCGGTGAATGGCAATGATGCGCGCTTTCTGAATCATTCGTGTGCGCCGAACTGTGAAGCGCTGATTGAAAAGTCACGCGTATTCATCGAGGCGATTCGCGACATCGCCTCTGGCGAAGAACTTCTCTATGATTACGCGTACACACGCGACGGCTCCGAGACGGACGAGGAGGAGTTCCAGCTCTACGCCTGTCGCTGCGGAGCCAAGAGCTGCCGCGGAACGATTCTCGCCCCGCTGTCCAAGGCTGAACTAAGAAAGCGCGCCGCCGCCGCAAAAAAACGCCATCATCCGCGGCACAAGGTCGCGCGAACGGGTCACGTCGCGTAGTCGGTTACGCGAGCCACGCTTTGGCGGCCGCCACGTCCTGTTTGCCGAGTGTGTGACCGAGCGGGCTCCACTGTAGTTCGACATCAGCGCCGTACTGCGTCAGCATGGTCGCCAGACGCTCGGTGTTTTCGGGTTGGACCAACGGATCGGCGCGGCCGGCGGACAGAAATACTTTCGTGCCGTCGAGCCTAGGCGGCGTCTCCGGAGTGAGCGGGACCATCGCGCGAAAAAGCACGGCGCGACGGAGTATGCGCGGGTTCAGCAACAGCAATGCCGCGGCGATGTTGGCGCCATTCGAAAATCCGGCGGCAGTCACCTGCAACGGATCAAAGCCATACTCGGCGGCCGCCGCGGTGACAAAGTCGGCGAGGCCGGCGGTGCGCACGCGGAGATCCGCTTCGTCAAAGATTCCTTCGGCCAGACGGCGAAAGAATCGTGGTGCACCGTTCTCCAGCACCTGTCCGCGCGGGCTAAGGATATTGGCGTCGGGATCGAGCATGGCGGCCAGCGGCACCAGATCGTGCTCATCGCCGCCGGTGCCGTGCAGCAGCAGTAGCGTGCGCGGTGAGTCGCGTTGCTCCCACACATGGGTAAAGCCGAGCACAGAGGTCACGCGGCCGGCAACGGCACGAGGTCATATTCGTCCAGTCGATGGACATCGACGCTGAGCATCCCTTCCGCGTCGAGTGGGTTGAAAATATTCCGGAACTTGGCGCCCCAGACGATTTCGTCAGCGCGATACGACGTCCGCGTGTTGACCTGCTGGGAAAATGTTTCGTCGGTACCGGAAATGATCACGAGAAATTCATATTCGCAGTCGCGCAACTGCTCGTCGGTGCGACCGAAAATCGGACTTTCCTCCGTGATCGGGTGCACGAGCGTCCAAGCGAGCGGGAAAAAAATGACCTGTGACCGCTCGAGCGTGAGCAGTTGGAACCGTCGGCCGCCCACGCCCTTTGAACCCGCGTCCTTCCAGCTGCACGTCACGCGCGCCTCCAGATCGATGATCTGATTGCTGCGGGTGTTGGTGATCCGGAACATCAGGCCGCGACCCCCTTCAAATGGCGCAACGACCATATGCTTGGTGAATCGAATGGCCGCCCGTGGTCGTGAGAAGCGCGCGAACAGCAGCCCGGTGATCAACGCCTGGCTCATCAATGCGAACAGCGACTCCACCACCATTACCATGTGCGCCGCGAAACCGGCGGGGCTAATCTCTCCGTAGCCAATTGTCGCGAATGTTTCGACGCTAAAGAAGAATGCGCGCCATAACGATCCGCCCATGCCGTGCGGTGCCGCACCCCGCAACGCGTCGGGGCCGCACAGCCAAAAAAATGCCGCGAAAATGATGTTGATGACGACGTACAGCAACGTCACCCATCCCAGAAACCTCGGCCAAGTGAGGTTGAGTGCGTCGTGATACAGACTTTGCGATTCCAGCCATCCAAGGCCGGCGCGCCGCACATTGAACGTGCCGTCCTTATTGAGCAGCCGCTGGCTGCTGTCGTTGGAGACGACCGCGCCAAAACCGAGGTCGTTTTTGTCATCGATCTGCGATGACGGTCCGGCGTCCGCTTCTGCCATTTACTTCGGCCACGCGTCAGTGACGCGGGCCGTGATGATATAATCGAGGAGGGGAAAGTCCTTGGTGAGGTACGCGTTTCCTTCTGTCTCGATTCGGTCCTGATCCGGACCTTTGCCGCGTGGAGCGCCTTCACCGTAGCCCTTGTACAGGGAGTCGACAACGGACATACCCGTCACGACTTGGCCGAACACGGCGAACCCCCGCGGGTCGAGCCGCGCGTTGTCTTTATAGTTGATGAACAGTTGAACGGTGCGCGTGTTCGGGCCGCCCGTGGCGAACGAAACGGTGCCGCGCACGTTGCTGCGGCGCACACTGTCGTCCGGAAATGCTGACGATTTCCACCCGGCATTTACCGCCGGGTCGCCGTTGATGCCGAACTGCGCGACAAAGTTGTCGACCGCCCGGAAAAATCTCACGCCGTCATAGTAGCGGGCGCGAGTCAAATAATAGATGCGGTCGGCGCCGAGCGGCGCCCAATCGCGGTGCACCTTGATATCGAATTCGCCCTTCGACGCACGGACATGCACGACAAAGCTGTCGGGACCTACGGTGGCAGCCGCGCGCACGAGGTTGGGAGCGACGAGCGGCGGAATGTTTATGCAGGCGCCGAGGGGAAGCAAAAACAGCAGCGCGGCGGAGCGTATGAATGACGTTGGCATATTGGCGAAGGTCGAAGGATGAATCATGTCCGTGCAACGATGGTTATTCGAGCTTCAGTGACTTCACGGCTTTCTGGGTGGCGGCGTGCACCTGGCCGACAGCTGCCGTGATCGCCGCTCTGGTTTCAGCGCTCGATCCACCGACTTCGATGTCTTCCGCTGTTTTGAGCGCGTCGCGGTACCAGTTGCCCCACGTTTTAATGATGTGAATCTCGGTGGCGGGATCGCCTCCTCGCGAGACGAGGTCGGCGGACAGTGCCCGCTCGGTCTCCAAGCGAGTCATGGCTGCGCGCTCGACTTCGGCAATGATCCCGCGTGCCGTTGCACCGTCAGCGGTGGTGATCGTCAGGCCGCTGATCAGCGCCGCAATGCCGGAATTCCTGAGTTCGTCGACCGACACCTTGTCGATGCGATCGCCGTCGGTGTGGTAGTAGACATCGGTAAAATGCCAGAGCAACAGTCCGGGCTTTTTCGCCGCGATGAATGGCGTGTGATCGCTGCCACCTTCGTACGGGTTTGTCTTCACAATCCAGCTGGTGCCCTTGGCTTGATCGAGGCAGCGATTGAGAATGAAGTCGTTGTAGTAGTGAGGAAACATTTGGGCTTCCGTCATCACGCTACCGCCCCATTCCGTGTGGTGGTCTTCGCCACGCGTCCAGATAGCACTGGGGTCAGGCATTTTCTCGATCAGGAAGGTGCCGCCGGTTTTCTTAGTGTCTTCGCCGACCATGTCGAGGCTCATGCCCCATCGAATGCCGTTGGCGCGGGCATTGTCTTGCGTGATAAACCGCCGGGTGCTGGTGATTTCGAGTCCCCAAATAAATGTCAGAGTACGCTTGGGGTCTTCAAGGCCATGCTGCACGAGATCGGCCGCGACGCGTGCCATCTCGGTCAGCGCGCCGACACCGGTGGCATTGTCGTTCGCTCCGGGCTCCTGGACGTGCGCGCTATACACGAATCGCTCGTCGGGCGCCGTGCTGCCACGGATTTCGGCGACGACGGTCAGTTCTGTCGCCGGCGCCGTGAACCGCACCTTTGTCGTCACGTGCAATTTCACCGGACCAGCGGCAAGCGCGGCAATCAGCTGCTCGTGTGCTGCGTAGCTTAGCGTCATCCCCCAGCTTTTGTGCGTGCTGTCATATCGGATGCCGGAGAACTGAATGGATGTCCGGTGCTTCTCCGGTTGCGTGTATGCCGGCATCGCATACGCGAGGACCCCCAATGCCCCTGACTTCACTACGGCTTGATTGAATACGCTGCCAAGCCCGCCGTCGATCATCACGATCTTGCCCCTGACGTTAGCGGCGTCGAGCGCTGATACGAGTGCCGCCGGTGAAGCCGCGGTGATCCGCACCAGTTCGGCGTCTACGCCGCCGCCCGGAGTCGAGAACGAGTTTTGGGCGAGCATGTTGCGATTGGTGGCGAATGCAAGCACCGGTGTCAGCTGTCCGCTGGCACCGACGATGGCGACTGTTGCATCCCGCGGTTCCCAAGCCGGTGTCGCCATGGGGTACCGTTCGATGCGATACGTGAGGCGGTCCGTCGGCTTCGCCGCGGTCTGCTCGATATATCCTGCGGCCGAAAGTCGTGCCGCTACGTGGGCGATACTGGAATCGAAACCGGCGTTGCCGGGCCAGCGCACAAATCGGTCGAGATACGCGACGGTCTCATAGGCCTTCGGGCCGGAGAACCGTGCCCGGACGAGCTCGAGATGTTTCGCGGCGGGGCCGGATTGCGCCGCACCGCTGCTCACTACTGTCACGCACATTCCGGCGACGGTAGCGGACACAAGAAATTGTCGGAGTGAAAGTCGCATGGGGTTACCCGGCTAAATTATGTTATCGTTGCGAATCACAACGACGTTCGCCCGGCGCGATACGGAGCCGTTGCGATAATCGAACGGCAGTTCAATCGTTCCACCATTAAAGGTGCCGTTGAGAATTCGAAGCCCGTCGCCGCCGCGCTTTGGGTCGGGGACGAATCGAATTGAGCTTCCTGCCGCCGTCCACGTACCGTACACGGTCATCTTCTGCAGCGGGTCGCGGCCGACCATCTCACCTTTCGCGGCGAGGGTCTGCCGATAGCGCAGCGACGCGCGAAACTCGTGCTTCGGGCGGATGCTGAGGATCATCTCGTCAAACTCGATCCGGTATTGCACCCCATTGTCGTCAGTGGCCCGATCGCCGTACGGGAGGCGCTTGCCGTTGATCCGGGACGACTGATAATTGGCGATCGCCGGCTCGCCGGTGCGCGACAATTTGGATTTCGCAGGCACGGCCGTCGGCACTTGGGCGCGGGCGAAAGAAAAAGCGAGCGCAAGGAATGCGATGAGACGGGGCAGGACGGCGCGGCGGAGCATCTGCGGGAAACTAGGTGACGCCGACCCTTGCCACCAGCGGCGCACGGGTCAGTTGCCCAATAATTCCCCAACGTCGTGCAGCGCCGGCAGGTGATCGCAGGCGACTTTGAGCACGACCGTGAGCGGAACCGCGATCACGGCGCCGGGCACCCCCCACATCCAGCCGAAGAAGAGCAGGCCCATAAAGATGGCCAGCGTATTCACTGGAAGCCGGCGTCCAAGCAATGTTGGCGTGACAAAGTTGGTCTCTGTCAAATGGATGACCAGGAAAAGCGCCGGTGCGATCATCGCATGGGACGTCTGATCGAAGGTCGCGAATGACGCAAGGGAAATCGCGCTGACCGTGACCAATGGACCGAGGTACGGAATGAAGTTCATCACCGCTGCCAGTGCACCCCACAACGGCCAGTTCGGAACACCAACGGCCCACATCGCAGTTGCCGTCAGCACGCCGACAACAGAGTTGATCATTGTCGTCGTGGCGAGGTACGTCGATGTCACGAGCTCGATTTCACTGAGTATCGACTCCAGCCGCGCGGCATCGTGTCGACCGGGATAAATCTTGGCGATTTTTCTGCGGAACATCGGGCCGCTCGCCAGTAAAAAATAAGTCAAAAACACTACGCTGAGTATGACCGGAATCGCTTGCAAACCCTGCATCGTGACGCGTTCCACCAGTCCAGGCGCTTCGATCTTAACGGACGCGGCATCGCTGGTGGACACTGTGCCCATTTGTGAGGCCGTCTCCCCCAACTTCGCAATGGGTTGCGTCACGCCTTTCAGCTTCGCGTTGATTTTTTGAATCGCCCGCGGCGATTGGGAGATCCATTGCGTGGCGGGGTTGACGAGCAATGCGCCGGCGCCAATGGCAATACCAAGGGCGCCGAATACCACCAGCGCGGCGCCGACCCGCTCGGGAATTCTCCATCGCCGCAACCCACGCACTGGTGCGCTGAGCAACAGGCCGAGCAGGATCGCGAGCACGACCGGCAGCAACAGATCGCGGCCGAGTCGTAGCGCGCCAATGGTGATCATCACGGCGATAACAATCGTGCCGGCCGAACTGGCGTTGGGCGCGATGTAAGGAGGCTCGACTGGGTCGGGTTTTCCGGACATGAGATCGATACTAGTTGGGTTGGGGCTTACTTCACAAGCGGGGCGGTCATTTTTGTACTTATCTTCTGTCGATGTGACGGAGCGTGGGGGCGGGGCGGACGGCGGTCAGCGTTTCAAACGTAACGGGCAGCGGGCAGCGTACAGCGTACAGCGTACAGAGAGTAGGTTGAGTGAACACCGATAAACTGAGGGTGGCTGATGGATTGGTACGTAAAGGCATTCATTAAGACGAGTGTGGTCTGGCTCACATTCGGGTTTTTGCTCGGGATTGCGATGGCCATGTATCCGCCCTGGACCGTCTACCGGGCGGCCCATGTGCACGTGATGCTGCTCGGCTTTGTCTCTATGATGATTTTCGGTGTTGCGTACCACGTTATTCCGCGGTTCTCCGGCCGGTCGCTTTACAGTGCGCGAGGCCGGCGTTCGCAATCCACCAATGCCACACGGCCGCTCGCACACTG
>JANYKA010000217.1 GCA_025358315.1 Gemmatimonadota bacterium
AATGGCTCATAAGAAAGGCGTAGGCTCATCGCGCAACGGGCGCGACTCCAACCCGCAGTACCGCGGCGTGAAGAAGTTTGGCGGCGAGCGGGTGCGCGCCGGCAACATCATCGTGCGGCAGTGCGGCACCAAATGGCATCCGGGCCGGAACGTCGGACTTGGAACCGACTACACGATCTACGCGCTGGTTGACGGCATCGTGAAGTTCGAGCACAAGAGCAAGACGCGCTTCAAGATTTCCGTCTATCCTGAAGCCACGGTAGCGGCGTAGTTTCTGCGCCCTCAATTAGTGCGGCCCCCGGCATTTCGCCGGGGGCCGCTGTGCTTAACCCGCCGCCCGCTCCGTAGGCATCATAGATCTACACGCTGCCCGCCGCCCGCTCCGTAGGAAACGGGTTCCTGCACGCTGAACCCTGCACCGTGCGTCCCCTGCATGACCCGGAAACATGTAGCCGTTACTTTCCGTATAATACAAAAAGGAGCGCATACCATGGGCCTATGGAATAAACTCAGCACCGAACTGCGGTCAGCCGGCAAAGCCACGCAGGGTGCGATCGACGAAGGGCGAATCCGACTGGAGATCTTCCGCGTGCGCCGCGAAGCCGACAAGGCCGCACTGGCACTCGGCTACGCCGTACATCGCGCCCGCAAAGACGGTAAGGAAATCGAGGCCGATCTGATGCAGCGTCTCTCCGCCACGCTCACCGAGCATGAGGCGGAAGCCGCACGGCTTGAAGCGGACTTGGCGAAAAGTCAGATTATCGCCGAACCGCCGCCGCAACCCTGACAGTGCGGATGCTCCGGGCGTTGTGGATGGCTCCTATTGCCGCATGGGGCGTGCCGGTGCTGCTCGCCGCGCAGGTCACAGCTGAAACGAAGGTCGTGCGGGTGCGGGTCTTTGACGTGCGCACGCTCGCAGCCATTCCCGGCGTTGAGTTGTACCAGCGCTCTGGTGAGCCACTCGCGCGAGCGGACTCGACGGGTACGATTCGCATGCGCATCACCGGGAGCGCGCCATTCTCCGGCCAGCTTCAACGCGTGGGATATGTACCGTCATCGATTCATATTTCTGGGCGCGAGCCAGGTGATTCCGTTGTCGTATTGCTCGCACCGGTGTCCGCGCAGGCGCTCGGAACGGTTGAAGTTCGGACTAATTTGGCGGTCACCCGATTCTCTGATTTCGACCGCCGCCGACTATCCGGGAGTCCGGGGATTTTTCTTACCGATTCGCAAATCGTGAAGGGCGGCCACATTCGTCTCACCGACCTCTTCCGGCGGTTTCCATCGATCAAAATCATCGACAGCGCCGGTACCTTCCTGGTGACGTCTGCCCGCGCGCAGAAGCCAGTCATGAAGCCGGGCTCGAGTGACCTCGCCCCATGTGTATTTCAAGTGGTCGTTGACAATGTGCAAATGCCGTGGGGATTCGACATGGACCTGCTGATTCGCGATGATATCCATGGGATGGAGATCTACCCCGGACCGGCAACAATCCCGGTGGAGTATCGCAGCACTCGACCCGACGCGATGTGCGGGATGCTCGCGATCTGGACCAAATCGCGATAAACAGAGCTGTTCAGGAGCGTCCGAGCAGCTGCTTCGCTAACCGGACATCGTTGGTGCAAAGCCCATCCACCCCGAGTTCGGCCAGGCGCAACATTTCAGCGGCTTCGTCCACGGTCCAGGCAATGACGCGACCGCCGCGGGCGTGAATCGCTGTCACCAGCGCCTGGTCAATAAGTTCGGCATACTGCCACAAATCGCGGCCGTCAACGCTCGCGAGCGACGCACTCGGGTCGAGATGATAACTCGTCTCGAGTACGCCTCGCGGGATGCCGGGCGCCACCTGTCGCGCTCTGGCCACCATCCGGTGGTCGAAGGAATGCACGGCAAAGGAGTGGTCCACAAGCCCGCTGAGAAGCGTGCACGCCGGATCGGCGGTCCCAGCCCCCTTAAGCTCACAATAGACGAGCAGTGAGCGACCCACGCGGTCAAAGACCTCTGCCAGATTGGGGATCGGCTCACCATCGATTCGAAACGTCTGCAGCTGTTCAACCGTCAATGTCGGGATCGCGCGTCCAGCCAACTCCGGCCGTGGCGCCTGATGCGGAATGGCGTCGTGGTGTACATACAGCACACCATCGGCGGACAAGTGCAAATCCAGTTCTATGGCATCGGCTCCCAGCTCAAGAGCGCGGGAAAACGCGGCCAGCGTATTCTCCGGTTGTTCTCCGGAGGCACCTCGGTGGGCGATGATCTCTGGATCGGGCACTCGGCCTCCTGAAGCCAGTGTGATGTGGACTACGCTTAAGAACCGCACCGTCAAATTAACATCCGGTGACATCCGGCGTCTCAACTGGTGACCGAATGGAAGCGCCAAATAAGCAAAGTGGTATGGCGAACGATGCGGCAATAGACGCGGCGCTCATCAAGCGGTGGATGGGGGGCGAACAGCGGGCCGCTGCCGAGATTGTGCAACGGCACGCACAGGCGCTGGCCCGGTTTGCCGCGAGTTCGGGTGAACGTGATGGGGTAGACGAGTTGGTGCAGGATACGTTCGTGCGTGCCTTCAATTCGCTCGAGTCCTTTCGGGCGGACAGTTCGCTTCGGACTTGGCTGTTTACGATTTTGCGGCGGTTGGTGCTGGACCGCCGGCGGGCTGAACGTCGGCGCCCGGACGGCGTCGAACTGATGGAAGGACACGCGGTGCAGGCCTACGATGCCCTCGATGGGCTAGTGGCCGAAGAGACGGAGCAACGTGTGCGAACGGCAGTGGAGCGGCTGTCTCCGCTGCAGAAGGAAGTGTTCGTCCTTCGGGTGACCGAGGGAATGGCATACGGCGACATCGCCACGATGGTTGGCAGCACCGAAGGCGCTTGCCGGGTGCACTACCACAACGCGATGCGGGCCGTAAAGGAGTTTCTCAATGACGATGAATGATTGCCCAGATGGCGAAATGCGCGATATCCTGCCAGAGTACGCCAGTGGCGTACTACCAAATGAAATGCAGGAACGGGTTGAAGCGCATGTTGCGCATTGCACAGACTGCGCGGCTGAACTTGCATTGATTCGCACAGTTAGTGCCTCATATCGAATGCCCAAAGTAGATGTGGCTCGTATTGTGGCGGCATTGCCACAGCCGGTCCGCCAGGCGCGCGCCTCGGCGAGACTGTTTCGTGCCCAGCAATGGCGTATGGCCGCTGGCATTGCGATGATTGCGATTGGCGGTATTTCAGTTGCTGTGCTGAGGTCAACAATGCACAGTGCCTCACCCGCGGTTCCTGCGCCGTCCCCGACTCCGACTTTGATCGCCGTGCAGACACCTGCCGGCGTCATGTCGCCCGTTGTGCAGCCGTCGACACCGACTGAGCTTGCGAAACACACCCCGAGAACAAACCCGGTGAAAATGGGTGAATTGAGTTTTGGCGGCGGGTTGTCCGATCTTTCGGACGCCCAGTTGAAATCATTGCTCCTCGAAATCGACTCGTTGGATGGCGCGCCGAGTACGGAGCCGGAAGTGCATGCAACGCCAATCGTACCTGCCATTGTGCCGTCGCAACAAGGAGGAAACCATGGTTAATCAAATGAGAGTTCTAGTGCTGCTCTCCATTGTGCCGATGATCGCCGCCGCTCAAGGCGGGTCACCACCCACGCCGCCGCCTCAAGGCAGTGGGGGACAGCAGGGCGGAGCAATGGGGCCGGATCGGGCCGCGCTCGAGCAGCAGGTGAAGGCGCGCCTAGGTCAGATGATGAAGAAACAAATGGGCCTCACCGATGCCCAGATGGTTAAGCTCCAGGAGACGAACCGGAAATTCGACGGAAAACGCCGATTGCTGGTGGATCAGGAGCGCGACGTGCGCATGTCATTGCGTGACGAGATGCTGAGTCCCGATTCTTCGCGTTCGTCACAAGTCTCGGGGCTACTGGATCGTGTTGTAAGGGTGCAGCGCCAGCGGGTGGACTTATTGGAACAGGAGCAGAAGGAACTCTCGGGGTTCCTGACACCTCTGCAACGGGCCAAATACTATGGCGCCGAAGAGCAAATGCGCCGCCGGATGCAGAATATGCGCCTGCAACAGGGGCAAGCCCGGATGCAGGGGCCACGCCAGCCCGGTGCGCGCGGCGGGCAACTGCGCGGCGGCTTTGGGCGCGGCGTGCCAGGGAACGGACCACCAGTGAGTCCGCCGCAACCGCCGGTTTCTTTGGAGGCAGCGACGCCCGTTCGCTGAATGGTGACTGGAATGAATGCTGCGCCGCCACTAGCTTCACGCTCGTGGTGGCGCGTGCGTTTTTTCTAGCGCGCCGGGATGGCGGAACTGGCAGACGCACGGGACTCAAAATCCCGCGAGGCGCGAGTCTCATGTGGGTTCGATTCCCACTCTCGGCACTGAAAATCATGCAGGCCCCGGCGATGCGGATATTGCGCCGGGGCCTTCTTGTATCGCGGCGTTCGTGAGCGATACTACGACGCAATACGTAAAGTCACTGGAAGCGCCGACCGCAGAATCACCTGATGGAGACTTCTGAATGAAATCGAGCATCACCATGCTTTCGGCCGTGAGCCGAGCGGCTTCGCTCATCACGGCGTTCGCGTTTCTGCACACGCCAACGGCAGTAGCCCAGGACCGGCTTAAGCAAATGCCGGGATACGACCAATACACGCGTATGCTTCCACAGATCGTCAGCTCCGTGAAGTCTGGCGCACTCACCGTGAGCTGGATCAACGCCAATTCGTTCGAGTACACACGCGACGGTAAATGGTATCGCTTTGATGTAGCGGCTCGCACTTCGAGCGAGATCACCGCGCCAACGGTCGGACTGCCAACCGCTGGCCGGGGTGGCCGCAGTGGCCGCGGTGGCGGGCCGGAACGCGGCCGGCAGGTGGTGTCGATGCTCTCACCCGACAGCACACTCAAGGCATCGTACCGTGACCGGAATCTCTTTGTTAGTTCGGCGGCGGGCGGCAACGAGTCGGCGATCACGACGGATGGCAGTGAGAAGCAGCGCATCAAGTACGGCACCGCGAGCTGGGTTTATGGTGAAGAACTCGCGCAGACCACTGCATTCTGGTGGGCGCCCGGCAGCAAGAAGCTCGGGTATTACCGCTTCGACGAAAGTCAGGTGCCCGATTTCTATATCGGGCTCGACCAAACCAAACTGCAGACCAAAGTCGATGTGGAGGCATTTCCGAAGCCGGGTGTTCCCAATCCGGTGGTGGACCTTTATGTGTACGACATCGCGACCAGAACATCGGTGAAGATGGACGTGCGCGACGGCAAGCCGAACGAAAATGCGACCGTGGGCTACTATGTCTACAAAATCGGTTGGTCGCCGGATGGGAGTGAAATCACATTCAATCGCACCAACCGTCGCCAGAATATTCTCGAGTTTACCGCGTGCAATCCCGACACGGGCCATTGTCGCGTGCTGGTCCATGACGAATGGCCCACGGGCTGGGTGGAGAACACTCCGCTGCAGCGGTTCCTCGCGGGGAACAAGCGCTTCATCTGGGAATCCGAGCGCAACGGGTACAAGAATTATTACCTGTATGATATGAGCGGCAAGCTGCTCAACGCGATTACGAATAACCAGTTCGAAGCGGAAAGCATTGTGCGGGTGGACGAGGCAACGAACACGCTGTTTTACATGGCCCGCGACGGCGACAACCACATGAAGCTGCAGCTGCATCGCGTTGGGCTCGACGGCAAAGGTGACCGCCGTCTCACCGACCCGGCATTTTTGCACACGGTCGCGCTCGCACCTGATGGCAAAAACTTCGTCGACGTGATCCAAACCCACGATCAGGCGCCAGCAACCCGGCTGGTGGACGCGACCGGCAAAGTGATTGCCGAACTGGCCAAAAGCGACATGTCGAAGTTCGATCAGCTCGGTCTGAAGAAAACAGAAATGTTCACGTATGCAGCGACTGACGGAAAAACGATCCTGCACGGACTCATCAGTTTTCCATCGACCTTCGATCCCACCAAGCGCTATCCCGTGCTCGTCCCAGTGTATGGTGGCCCGCAGTCGGCGAGCAATATTTCGCACGAAACGTTTTCCCCGTCGTTGCCGGCGACAGAATACGGATTTGTGGTCGTGAATCTTGATTCGCGCGCGGTCCCGGGGATGGGGAAGCGCGTCGCCGATGCGATCTACGAGAAACTGGGCCAAACGGAAATGGACGACATGGCGGAAGGGATCAAATCGCTCTGGAACCGCCCGTACATCGATAAGGCACGCGTCGGGATTTTTGGCACGTCGTATGGCGGATACAGCTCGCTGATGGAACTCGTCCGCCACCCCGAAGTGTTCGCGGCGGCGTCGGCGTCATCACCGCCGACCGACTGGCGCAACTACGACACGATCTATACCGAGCGCTATATGTGGATCCCACAGGAGAATAAATCCGGGTACGACTTGGGGTCCACGATGACGTACGCCGATTCATTGAAAGGCCGGCTGATGCTGTATTTCGGCACGGCGGACAACAATGTGCATCCGAACAACACGATGCAAATGATTCAGGCCTTGCAAAAAGCGGGCAAGAGTTTTGAGCTCCAGGCCGGCCCGGACCAAGGTCATTCCGGGATCAACAACCAGCGCATGATGGAGTTCTTTATTGAGAACCTCGTCTTGCGCAAGTCGCTGATCGCGAGTTGAGCGGTATGCGCCGACCGCGCGTACAGTTTTGTTAGAAGTCGTTGACCGCCGGCCAAGCCGGCGTCCCCCACATTTATGGAAGTGAGGAGGCAGGATGTCGAGATGGACTGGTTCGATGCGTCACGCCGGATTGTCCTGGTCGTTGTTGGCCGCCGGTGCGCTGACTTTGTCAGCAGTGGCCACAGCACAGCAAAAGAATGACGAAGCGTATACCAAACGCATCCACGAAACGTTGCGTGATCCGCGCATTACGACCGAGCTTGTTGACCATCTACCGGCATCGGGTACGGTGCCGACGCCGCTCAAACATTTCGGCCATATCATCGGTGAGTGGGGCGTGCTCGACAAGTCCGCCGACATGGACAAGTATCTCGCCTCGATCGCCAAGGCGGCTCCCGCCCGCGCCAAATATTGGACCATAGGGAAGTCCGAAGAAGGGCGCGATATGAGCGTGATCGTAATCGCGAGTGAAGAAATCATCCGCAATCTCGATAAATACAAAGGCGACCTCGCCGCGCTCACCGATCCACGCAAAACGACGGAAGCACAGGCTCAGCAACTCATCAAGACCGCAAAGCCCATTTACTGGATCACCAGCGGCATGCATTCACCGGAGACCGGTGGGCCGGAGATGCTGATGGAGCTCGCATATCGGCTCGTTGTCGAAGACACGCCGTTGATCAAGAACATTCGCAACAACGTCATTACCATCATTACGCCCGTCGTGGAGCCGGATGGCCGTGAGAAGCAAGTCGATACGTACAATTTCAACAAGAAGCGGGCGACGGGCGAAGCGCGCCTTCCGCTGATGTACTGGGGCAAATATGTCCAGCATGACAACAATCGTGACGGCATGGGCCAATTTCTGGCGCTAACGAAGAGCATCGAAAGGTTCGGTCTCGAATGGCACCCGACCGTTCTCCACGATCTGCACGAAGCGCAGACGCTGCTCTATGCCTCCACAGGAACGGGCCCATACAACGAACAGCTCGACGCGATCACGATTAACGAATGGTGGACGCTCGCCGAGAACGACGTAATCGAAATGACAAAACGCGGTGTCCCCGGCGTTTGGACCTACGGCTTCTACGATGGCTGGGTGCCGAACTACATGTTCTTTGTCGCCCACGCACACAACGCGATTGGCCGGTTCTACGAAGTACAGAGCTACGGCCCTGACACCAGCACCGTACGGATCAATCAAAGCCGCGAATGGTTCAGGCCGAATCCCACGCCTCCGGTGGTTCCGTGGGGGCCGCGCAACAACACCAATATCCAGGAGTCGGCAATCCTCTTCGCACTCAGTCGCGTAGCGAAAGATCACGACACCTTTCTCGAAAACTATTGGATCAAGAACAAGCGCGCCGTGGCCAAGGGTAAGGACGGTCCGGTATTTGGGTGGGTGATGCCAGCCGGCCAACGGCGCAAAGCCGACGTCGCTGACGCTGTCAACGAGTTGCTCGATCAGGGCCTCGAGATTCATACGGCGAAATCGGCATTCAAGGCCGGCAACATCGATGTGAAGGCCGGCGACTATATCGTGCGCGGTGATCAGCCGTACCGCACGCTCGCCGATATTTATTTCTCGTTACAGAACTACGCCACCGGCAATCCGGCACCGTATGACGACACCGGCTGGACATTCCAACTCATGCGCGACATCGCGATCCTGCCTTTGGCAGATAAAGCCATGCTCGAGCAGCCGATGACGCAGGTGACCAAACATGTTATCGCCGCTGGCGGCCTGAGCGGCACAGGCACGGTCGCGGTCATCGAACACTCCGGTGACAACAACATTATTTCGTTCCGCTACCGCTTGAAGGACGTGAAGATGCAGGCCGCCGAAGAAGATTTCGACTTGGGTGGCCACCACTTCCGTGCTGGCGCCATAATTATTTCGAACCCGGATGCATCGCAAATAGACGCGCAACTGAAACAGCTCGGCCTTTCCGGCTGGGCCGTGGCCGCGGCGCCAAATGTGAAAATGCATGACCTCGAAATCCCGCGCATCCTCTATCTGCACAGCTGGTCACGCACGCAGGATGAAGGATGGGTACGTGCCGCACTTGATACATACGGTGTGCCGTACACCTACATGGCCGACAAAGAAATTGCGACCATGTCGAATATCCGGGCCCGGTACGACGTGGTCCTCCTGCCACATTCGGGTGCGAATGGTGCCGCGATTGCGGCCGGCGTTCCGAAGATCGGCAACACCCCGTTG
>JANYKA010000241.1 GCA_025358315.1 Gemmatimonadota bacterium
TCGGCGACTTCCCAGCCGAGGGCGCGCGAGCCGGCGGCGCGGGTTGTGAAGAGGCGTACGGTGGAATCAGCGACAATGCGGATGCCGCCGTATGTGCCGCCATTGAGTAGCATTTGGGCGAAGATTGCGAGATCACTCGCCGTGCCGAACAGGCCTGCGTGTCCGGTGACACCGCCCTGTACATAGGCATTTTCGTCGTGTACCTGGCCACGGACGGGGTAGCCGCGGGGCGGCGACACTTCGGTGGGGGCGATCCGATAGACAAGCGAGTCGGCCGGGCGGAATTCGGTGTCGGTCATTCCGAGCGGGCCAAACACCCGCTCTTGCAGGTACAGGTCAAGGGCCGTGCCGCTGGCCTGCTCGACGACCATTCCAAGAATGTCGGCGCCGATATCTGAGTACACGTAACCGGTGCCGGGTTTGTACTCGAGTGGCGTGTCGATCACCATCTGTTTTGCTTCTTCGGGCGAGTGGGCGTGACGCCATAGCTCGCGGCCAGCCGGGAGCCCACTGCGGTGCATCAGCAACTGGCGAACCGTGATTTCATCTTTCAGCCCGCCAGTGAAGGCGGGCAGGTAATGCGTAACTTTCTCGTCGAGGTCGATCCTGTGTTCGTCGAACAGGATCATCGCGGCGGTGGTCGTGCCGACGACTTTCGTGAGTGACGCGAGATCGTAAATGGTCTTATCAGCCTCGACTTCAGGGCTGTCAGAAGTCCAGCCAAGGTGGCCGAATCCCTTTTGCCAGATGGCAGCGCCTTTGCGACCGACGACTACTGCAGCACCAGGGTAGCCACCAGCGGTGATGCCTCGCCGGACGACGCGGTCGATCGTTGCGAGTCGCTCGGCGCTCATGCCGACGGCCCTAGGCGTCTTGACGGGAAGCCCGTCAGGATGGCCAGTAACGGCAGCGGCAAGGAGGAGAGCGATGATCAAGGAGCTGTCGCGGGCTTGGGACGGGGTGGGTACGGCGAGAGTACGGGGTGAGTACGCTTAGTCGTCGACCAGAGGTACGACCCTCTAGGGTATACGTCAAGACGCACCACGGGTGTCTTAAGTCACCAATTCAGACGTTTAAGACTGGGTTGGCGTTAGATGTTGGCTAGAAGCAACCATTTTGCCCGGTAATAGTGACTGATTGAGCGAACCGGTATGACTATTTCACCCCCCACCGACCAGATCACGATTCGTCGCGCCATCAACGGCGACGAAGGAGCGTTACGGGCCATTTGGACGGCTCACGCGCCGCGCGTTGACGCGTTGGTGTTCCGATTGGTCGGAGACGCAGATCAGGCCGCCGATGTGGCGCAGGAAGTATGGATTCAGATTTTTCGTGCACTTCCGACGTATCGAGGCGATTCGCAGTTCTCGACCTGGGCGCACCGGATTGCCGTGAACCGCACGTTGAATGCGCTGCGATCGTTGCGGCGGACGTCAAAGGCGGAAGTGGAGATTGAAGAAGACACATTGGCTGTGGAGCACGACGGTGACCGTTTGCTCCTGGCGCAAACGATTGACGAAGCGGTACAAAAGCTTTCTCCCGGCGCGCGATGCGTGTTCGTGTTGCACGACGTGGAAGGGTATACGCACGAAGAAATTGCGACGCAGCTCGGCATTACGTCGGGCGGGTCGAAATCCCAGCTTTTTAAAGCGCGCGCGAGGCTGCGCCGGTTGCTCGCGCATCTGGCAGACGTAACCTCGCCGGCAAAGGAAGACGAAGACGATGTTGCATCTCAACTCTGAACGACTCGCGGCGCTGTCGGACAGCA
Organism: Gemmatimonadota bacterium; assembly: GCA_025358315.1. Lineage (GTDB taxonomy): Bacteria > Gemmatimonadota > Gemmatimonadetes > Gemmatimonadales > Gemmatimonadaceae > Fen-1231. Next base: position 1,769 of record JANYKA010000241.1, read on the forward strand.
CGCCCACTCCAATCGAATCAGCGCATATCACGACGTGCGATGCGTGCACGGCAGAAATTGCGGTGTATCGCCGGTTGATGCGTATGGCAGTCGCAGCACAATCGGGCACCTCGGAACCCCTTTCAAGCTTTGACGCGCTATTGCCACGTTTGCGTGCCGAAGGGCTTACGTCGGCACCGGCGCGTCATCGCGCGATCCGCGTCTGGACCTCCCGCATTGCCGCGTCGCTGGTTTTGGTATCCGGTGGGGCCGTTGCGGGGCGCATGACGGCGACGAAAGAACTGCCGATGTTACCGAAGGGTGATGCTGTGGCAGCAGTGGCAGGAGTGCCGAGGGCGGTGACGGCGGTGCCGACCGCGTTTGAGTCGGTGGAGGATGCTGCGTTGGTACTGTCGGCGTCGCAGCAGTCATATCAGAACGCGGCGGCGTTCATCGCTGCGCAAGACACGGCGTCGCATTTTGTTGGAATGAATCAGACTGCCTACCGTACGCGGTTAGCGGTACTCGATCAGATGTTGGCCGCTACGCGTACGGGTCTGTATCAGGCGCCGCAGGATCCAATGCTCAATCAGGCGTTTCTCGCCACGCAGGGCGCGCGCGAAGCAACGATTCGTCAATACAGTCAAGTCTTACCGACCAAGCGGCTGGAGCGTCAGTGATGCGCCCGATACGCAATTTCCGTGTGACATCGGTGGCCGCGACGCTGTTGTTTGTGGCATGGTCGGCAGAGGCGCAACAGACTCGCGTGATCGTGCGGCGTGATTCATTGGGGCGCGGCGACTCGTCGTACCTGCGCGTGACGATCAACGGCGTGGTTTTAGATCAGATGGTCAACGCATTGCTCCACTCGAAGGCAATGGAGGAGATCACGGCTCGCGCATTGCATAACGCCAGCGTAAACAATGCGGTGCGACGTGATGAACTTCAGACGAAGTTGTCGCAGCTCGCGCAGCGGTCGGCTGTCTTGATGTCGGAGATCGAGTTGCAATGCACGCGGGGAGTTCCGGCAGCGGATGGCTATATGGGTGTTACCTACAACGATGTGACTGCTCCGGGTAGCGACGCAGTAGATCCGCCGCCGATCGAAGGCCGGCCGGTGCTGATTTCGGTGGAGCCCGGTTCGCCCGCCGGCAAGGCCGGATTACGGCGTGGCGATGTGCTCATTTCCGTGGGCGGTCAGGATTCGCGGCAGTCATTGCCACTGGCTACGATACTGAAACCTGGCGCTCGTGTGGCGGTGAAATTCAAGCGTGATGGCGCGGCGAAAGAAGTGACCGTGCTCGTCGCGAAACGTCCGGACGGGTATGGCCCCACCACGTGTCTGGGTGTTGAAGACTTAATCGGACGGGAACGCGAGGCCCCGATGGCCCGACTCTTTCGTGCGCCGCGGCTCCCCGGCAGTGGAGCGCCACAAGCCGTGATGGTGCCACCGACGATGCCGGCGATTGCCGGGCAGGGCAACTACGTTTTCTCGATGACGCCGGCGTTCGGCGGATCGTCCGTGGCCGGCGCGCAAATGCAGATCGTGGATGACGACTGGCGCGATTTACTTGGCGTCGACAAGGGACTGGTGATCGTCAACGTCGCGACCGGCTCGCCGGCAAATGAGAGTGGGCTGCACAAAGGCGATGTGATTGTATCGGCGGACGATACGCCAGTGACAACCGTGCTATCGCTACGCCGGCTGATGAATGCTGCGGACGGAAAATCGATCAAGTTGCAGGTGGTGCGCAAAGGCAAAACACAAACGGTGACGCTGCGCTGGCAGTAACGCGGCGTACTATTTCCTGATGCCCTCGGGTGGCGTGACGCTACCAGGGGGCAGTTTGTAAATAACCGCCGCGGTGCGCAGATCTTCGGCCGAGAGGTTGGTGACGTGCACATGCGCCGACATGATGTTGTCAGGGTTCGCACTGTGATCGAGGCCGATCAGGTGACCGACTTCGTGGAGCGCAATCGTCCGGACCGCTTCGCCGTCCAGCGCCTGACCGTTCGGCTGATGGATGGCCAGTTCAATGTCGGCATCGACAATCCACCAGTACTGATCGCGCGCCCAATACGTTTTGCCGCTGGCCTCCGAAAATGAATGGACCCAGCGCACCCGGACTTCGGCGGCAGTGGAGTCATCGATGAAGAGAAAGCGCAGCGGTACTCCGGCAGCGGCCCATGTATAGAAGGCGTCGCGGGCGCGATTGCGAAAGTCCGGCCAGTAGTCAGCGAGGCCCGGGCGGGATTGAATCCAGACGGTCACCGGAGTGTCACGGCGGTTTTCCCAGCGCGCAATATGCCCGGCGCGCGCGATGAGAATCTCATCGAGATATGTGATGCCTTTGGCCTCGGCGAGCAGGCTGGCGGTTCGCGCGTAGTCCGGCGGGGGTGGAGGCGGGAGTGCCGAGCGGCGGACGCGGGCGAGTGTGCTGCCGGACTCATCATTTTCCGGAGAGTGGAGCGCCACGCGAGCCGCGCGAGCCGCGCGCGCCGATGCCACTGTGTGCGACTGCGCCGGGGCGCGCCAAATAGCTACGCCGATTAACACCGCGAACGCTGTCAGTACGGCGCCCAGCCAAAACTCCGGGCGCCTCATATGCCACGATCCTTGCTATCGAGAAAATTGATGACGGAATGAAAGAAGAGTTGCGGTTGTTCCCAAAACGGCATATGGCCAGCGCCGTCGATGAGCTGCAGTGCGGCGCGCGGAATAAGGTCCACGGTTTCTGTTGCAAGGCGCGGTGGCAAAATGTCCTGCGTGCCGTGCACGACAAGTGTGGTTGCAGCGATTCTCTTGATTTGCTCGCGCCAGTCGTAGCCTTCGCGGCGCAGTCGCGCGGCGACTGCTGCGCCGGTGGCACTTGTTTCGCGCGGCGGGGCGAAACCGCGACCGAATTCACGATCGGCGAAATAGGCCGGATAAATTGCCCGGCTATATTCCGCGTGTGTGGCGGGATCGTCGGCGTACAGCGTTTGCGGATCGAGTGCGGCCAGCGCGGCGCGTTCTGAACCGTCGAGTCGCGCCAGCGCGTTAGCATGCAGCTGGGCGACCCAATCATTGGTCGCTCCGACGGCATTCGCCGTGACAAGTCTTCTCACGCCGGGCGTATCGCGTTCGGCGGCGAGCATCGCGATGCCCCCGCCCCAGGAATGGCCGAGCATGTCCCAGCGGGCAATACCGAGTGCTTCGCGAATTGCCACCACGTCGCCGGCGTCATATTCGATGCGCGAGTTGCGCAATGCCGGGGGCGCCTGGGTCGCGCCGCGACCGCGTTGGTCGTAGAGAATAATTTGACGGCCGACAGCGAGCGGGCTGAGCGCCGGCCAAAGCAGAGCGTGGCTGTAGAGCATACCACCGTTCACACATACGAGCGGCGGCGCACCAGCAACGTCCGGCGAGAGCCAAACGACGAAATCGAGACCCCGCGCACGGACGGTGCGGCGCTCCAGGCGCGGTGGACGTGGCAAAGATTTTCTAAACGATTCGAATCGCTGGCGGGTGGTTTCGTTCACGATGCCGGTGCGGCGCCAAATTGTTCGAGCGCCCAGCTAGCATGTTCGCGCACCAGAGGGTCAGGGTCGTTCTGCAGGGCATGGGTGAGTGCAGGGATCGACGCTTCGTCGCGGCGATTCCCCAGGGCGACGGCAGCGTTGCGAGCCAGACCGCGGCGTTTTGCGCGGGTCATGGCGCTCTTGCCGAACCGGGCCCGCCATTCGGCGTCGTCGAGGAGCAATAGCTCGGCGGCGTCCGGAGCAACACGATCGGGATGTGGCGCGAGCGCCGGATCGGAAACGTCCCGCGAGAAGCGCACGTTCCACGGGCAGACGTCCTGGCAAATGTCGCAGCCGTAAATCAGTTCGCCCATTTGCGATCGCAGGTCGAGCGGGATCGCGGTTTTGAGTTCAATCGTGAGATACGAAATGCAGCGTCTGGCGTCGAGGGTGCGTGGCGCCGTGAAAGCGTGCGTTGGGCAGGCATCGAGACACCGGGTGCAACTGCCGCAGTGATCGGCATCGAAGGGCGCGTCGGAAGCGAGATCGAGGTCGGTGAACAGGGCGCCGATAAAAAAGAACGAGCCGAGTTTCGGGTTGATTAGCGTGGTGTTTTTGCCGAACCAGCCGAGTCCGGCGCGTTGGGCGAGATCGCGTTCGAGCACCGGGCCGGTATCAACGTACGCTCTGGTCCGCGCACCGCTTTCCGTTGTGAGCCACTCGCCGAGCGCGTCGAGTTTGTCCCAGAGCACCCGATGATAGTCATCGCTGCGGGCGTAACGGGCGATCGCGCCAGTGGGCTGTGTGCCGCCGTAATTCATCGCGACGACCACGGCGGATCGCATCCCCGGTTTCGGGCTGGACGAATCGGCACGGAGTTCGACCGATCGTTCGAGATAGTGCATTTCTCCGGCAAAACCGTCGGCGAGCCACTGGGTGAACGCGCTGGCCGTAGGAGCAGGGCCAAGCGTGGCAATGCCCGCGAGATCGAAGCCGAGCCCGAACGCCTGCGCCTTGAGCCGCGACTCGATTGTCACGCCGTGTTCTTCTGTCGACCGGCCCAGCGCGCGTAGCGGATCACGTCAGCGACCGGCGGCACGGCGTGGTGATCGCCATAGACGGTGTGCATTCGCCATCGGACATAGGTCATCGCCGGGAGCGGGAGGAACGGGGGATGGAGATACCAGCGGCGGGAGCGAAAGCGCCAACTAACCCGAATTAAATCGAGAGCAAGGGTCGGGTTAATCGCTGCTCGTAACGAGAGCTGGATTGTCAGGGAGAGCCAAGGCATCGTCGTGAAAGATCGTTAGCGGGGGGGCGGGCATCAACTCAGCCCGCAACCGAAAACTCTTCACGGGTTCCTTTCCCGTCTGAGGCACCTCCGTCTACCTTTGAGAGATGTGGCTCCACCGAGTAATGCCGGCCATCAGCAATGTGGCCTGTCATACGTACTATCGGCTTACGACCGGTGGCGCGGAGCTGCCGCATGATGGTCCCGTGTTGATTGTCGCAAACCACTCGAATTCGCTGATGGATCCAGCGCTTGTTGTGGTCGCCGCGCATCGCACCGTCCGGTTCATGGCAAAGTCACCACTGTTCAAACATCCGATCGTCGGCTGGCTGGTGCGGGCGGTGGGATCGGTGCCGGTGTACCGGCGTATGGACGACCCCAAACTCGTCGCGCAGAATTTCGATTCGCTCCGCGATGTGCACCGCGCCATCGCCGATGGCTACGCGGTCGGCATTTTCCCCGAAGGGATCAGCCATAGTGCTGCACGGTTGCAGCCCCTGAAAACCGGTGCGGCTCGTATCGCGTTGGGCGCGGCCGCGCTGCGCGGCGGGTCCTTTCCGATCGTGCCCATGGGAATGGTTTTCCGGGACCGTCGCACGTTTCGCAGCTCGGCGCGGGTGATTGTCGGCCAATCCGCCGAGTGGGATGATCTTGCGTTACGCGGAACTGAGGACAAGGAAGCCGTGCGAGAACTTACTCGCCGCATTGATGCGTCGATGCGCACGGTCACGCTCAATCTCCGATCATGGGCTGACGAGCAGATCATTCGATGTGCCGAACGGATCTGGGCGGCCGAGTTTGGTGCGTCATCCAATCTCGGCGACGAGATGGTGCGATTGCAAACCGCGACCGATGCGTTGGCGCGCTTGCGGCTGGACGCCGATTCCGATTGGCGCAGTTTTGCGCGTGAACTGCGGGCCCACGATAAACTCCTGTCGCGTCTTGGTCTCACGCCCGCTTCGCTCAACGATGGCGTGTCGTCGGAGACGGCGATCTGGTGGGCGCTTCGTCGCTTGCCCCTTCTTCTTTTGCTTCCGGTGGCCGCGGTAGGGCTGTTGCTGTTTTGGCTACCGCGCGAGATCACGGGCTATTTCGGTACGAAGCTTGGGTTGCTCGAAGGGGAAGATGCGGTGCCAACATATCGCGTGCTGCTCGGTGCGATTGTGTTCACCCTCTGGTTCTTACTGCTCGCGGTGCTGTCAAGCTTTGCGATTGGGTTCTGGGGCGCGCTGGTTGTGTTTTTGTCGCTCCCACTCATAGGGTTTGGTGCGATTGCCGTCGGCGAAACGCGGCGGATGAGCTGGGTCGCTGCCCGGCGTTTTTTTGCGCAGCGTTTTGAACGTGAGCGGGTGACCGCGTTGCGACGACGGCAGGCGGGCCTTGCCGAACGGCTGCGCGCCCTTGTCGATGCGCCATCGTCGCTGACGGTGTAGCCCGGACGTTACAAAAAAGCTGCGCCGTCGAGTCCCCGAGGAATGCTGCGTCCGAGTGCGTGCAGCACGCTTGGCATAATATCTGTGGTTCGGCGTGGCACACGCACCACGGGCCGATTAACAAGCAGCGGCACGAGCATATGTTCGCGGTGCAGCGCCCCGTGTGACGAAACGTGCGGAATCGGCTCCCACTTGGCCCGAAAATCCCAGTTGCGTGCCGCCGACAAAATGAGATCGCCGGCGCGCGCGCTTCCGGCGAGGTGGGCAATCTGCACGAGCGAATCCGGATAGTCGGAGCGGATGGTCACATCGTAAGCTTCGTCGGCCGTGAGCGCACTATGCGGGCCAATGCCGAGTGGGTCGCCAGTCATTGGGCGGTAGCTGAATCGCCCGTTTTCCGTGCTGACGATTGCGGTGCCGCGGTTGGCCGACCGCACTTCGCAGTTCCGGCTGTCGGTCGGCAGTAGCAATAGATCGACCGCGGCACGCTCGAGGAGTTGAGAGGCAAACGCATTCCAAGTGGGTGCCAGAGCCGGCCACCACGCCCGCTTGCGCTGTTCCAAATCGACGTACAGATGGGCCATCGCATTTCCGCTGACCATTACGGCGACGTCGCGCCCGTTCTTTTTCGGCGACCGAAGCCACGGATGCGCAGTGACGCTATGCCCCCACGAACGAATGAGGGCGGCGAGATCGTCGTGCGCTGTGACTGGCGAATGTCCGTGGTCGCTCACGATCCAGAGTTGCATGCTGTTCCAGCGACCATCGTGTTCGGCATCGGTGCGGATCGTCGCGGCGGTGTCGTCGACAATTTTCATTGCACGTTGCACAATCGGTGCACCGTGGCCGGCGGCATGCGACGTCTTGTCGATGCCCGTGAGGGCGCAGAACGTGAATGCGGGATGCTCGCGGCGGATGCGTTCGGCGACGCGTGACCCGATGCTCCGGTCGATGTCGAGCCATCCGCGTACATCGCCGCGGAAGTGCGTGTAGGCGGCTCGAAGCGCAAACGCGATCGAGCGCCCTTCACGCGCGGCGGCCGGCAGGCCGCGACCAATAACATTGAGTGCACCGAGC
>JANYKA010000261.1 GCA_025358315.1 Gemmatimonadota bacterium
TCACGGACACTTGCCCGGCGCGCTGCATGTTCCACTCGGTCAACTGATTGAGCGCATCGCCGAAATACCGACCGGGAATCCAATTGTCGTCCAATGCCAGGGCGGAGCCCGTTCGGCAATCGGCTCAAGTATCCTCCTATCGCAAGGCCGGTCAGAGGTGATCAACTTGGCCGGCGGCTATTCCGAGTGGGTGCGCGGAGGGCACGCCGTGACTGGCGGTCCGGCCGGCCACCCTGCGTGACGAATTTGCGCCGCGACCCCCTCGCCAGACGGAACCACAGCGAGTAGTACTCTATAGGTACGGGCACTGTTGGTATCCGCAGCAAACGGGGAAACGGCATGGCGATCGCCGTCGAGAATGATGGGTCCAGAGTGCATCCGGTGGTTCCCGTGGCCCGCCGCAATCGAATAGCGGGCTGGGCGGGGCTCGCTGTGGCCGTTGGGGCAACGGTGACGCTGGCATTGCTTCACCAAAAATTACAACTGTGGATGTTGCTGTTAAGTCTGGCATTGTCGATCGCCATGGCCGGAGTCGTGGCGCTTCTGCAGCAACTCAAAACGCAGGCGGCGATGCTCGCCAACCAGCAGCGACGCCTAGAGGCACAGGCCGGCGAGTTGGAGCGGAAGATCGAAGATCTCGAGCTCAACAACACCGAGCTCGCCGAGGCGATGACCGCCGAGACGGCAGCGCGCATTGAGGTCGTCCGCCACGCCGCCGAACGCGAACACGCGTTGGCATTACTCAATTCTGCCATCCTTAGTGCGCCGTTTGGTTTTGTCTTTCTTGACCTCACGCTGCACATCGTCCTGGCCAATGACACATTGGCACGCATGCGCGGGATTCCACTCGAATCAGTCGCTGGGCTGTCTCTTCGACAAGTGGCATCACCGCACCTGGCTGACAAGGCCGAAGAATTTTCGAAACGGGTGATCGCCACGGGCGAACCGGTGCTCGATATGCACGCCAGCACGTCATCGAATCAGCCCGAAGGACGAACGTTGCAAATGATCCTGAATTTCTATCCCGTTCGCACGTCCACCGGTGAAGTGCTTGGCGCGGCGATTGTTATTATTGATGTGACCGAACGCGCGTTGCTCGAAGAGCAAATGCGTCAAGCTCAGAAACTCGAAGCGGTGGGGCGTATCGCCGGTGGTGTGGCTCACGATTTCAATAACTTGCTTACCGTCATCCGTAGCTACTGCGATTTGGTTCTGCTTGACATGCCAGCCGACTGGCAGTCACGAGAGGAGCTCGAGGAAATCCGCAGCGCGGCCGACCGCGCGGCTGCGCTCGCCCGCCAACTACTCTCCTTCAGTCGAAAACAGGTGGTGTTGCCGCGACCGATGATTCTGAACGAGATCGTCACGTCGATGGAATCGATGCTGGCTCGGGTTCTACCGGCCGAAGTGGCGCACATCGTGCGGCTCGATCAAAATCTTGGCACCATCAAGGCTGACGCCGGCCAGGTCGAGCAGGTGATTCTGAATCTTGCGATCAATGCCGCAGATGCGATGCGAGCCGGAGGGACACTCAAGATTCTCACCGAAAATGCGACACTCGACTTCGAGCACTCCGGGCAACACGGTGGCGTAGTACCGGGAGACTACGTCTTGCTCACGGTCAGTGATACCGGAGTCGGAATGGACAAGTCCACCCTGTCACACATTTTTGAGCCATTTTTCACCACCAAGCCCGTCGGCGAAGGCACCGGCCTGGGATTGTCTACGGTATACGGAATCGTGCAGCAGTATGGTGGCCATTTGTGGGTGGAGAGCGAGCTGGGGGCTGGCACAACTTTCAAGGTGTATTTCCCGCGCGTGGCTGAACCCGTCAGTGCCGTTGTGCATGCCGCCGCAAAGCCCATTGTGACTACACCGGCCGCCACTGAAACCATACTCATCGTTGAGGACGAGCCGGCCGTTCGCTCCACACTCTCCCGGATTCTCACTCGGCTGGGATATGCAGTACTCGAAGCGGGCCACGGCGGCGAAGCTATGCGCATTTCCGCGGAGCACCTCGGCCCTATCGACCTGGTTATTAGCGACGTGATGATGCCGGAAATGAGCGGCAAGGCGTTCATTGACCGGTTTTCTGTCGCCCGCCCGCGATCTCGTGTATTGTTTATGTCCGGCTATACAGACGACGAGGTCGCGCGAATGGGACTGATACGCGGCAAGGAAGCATTCATTGAAAAACCCTTTACAGTGGAGCAGATCACGGCCAAGGTGCGTGATGTGCTGACCAGTAAATGACCACACCCACTGGCGACAATTCGCTCCTACGCGTCCTGGTCATCGACGATCAGGAGCACGTACGCAATTGGGTGCACTCGGTCTTGAAGCGGATCGGGATCACCAACGTGGTCGACGCCGCCGACGGCCGCGAAGCACTGGCCGCCGTCACAGAGCCGGGTAGTTGGTTTGATTTGATTCTTTGCGACCTCCGGATGCCCGGACGCGACGGCATCGAGACTATTCGCGCATTCTCTGCGCTCGGGCTCGAATCCGCGTTCGTGATCATGAGTGTTGAGGAAGAGCGCATCCTTGAAACGGCTGGCGTGCTGGCCGAGGTGCAGGGATTGCACTTGCTCGGCACGGTGCCGAAGCCACTCACAATTGAGAAGCTCGAGCCGTTGCTGGCCAGAATCCGGAATATTCCCGGGAAGAGCGCGCTCGGAGCGCCTCTGGCGCCTGAATCCGACCTTCGCGCGGCGTTCATCGGGAATGAGCTGACATTGATGTATCAGCCTAAGGTCAACCTTCGCAGTGGTGAATTCGCCGGTGCTGAGGCGCTCGTGCGCTGGAAGCACCCGACGCTTGGCCTGTTTCAACCCTCCGCATTCATTCCGATCATTGAAGAGTCGGACGATTACAGCGCAATGCTCACGGAGTTCTGCCTATGCGAAGCCATCGCGTGCGCTGGCCGATGGACGGCGGCGGGACAGCCACTCTCCATCGCCATCAACCTCTCTCCGCGCGCCTTCGACCGCCTTGATCTTCCTGAACGGGTCGAAGCGCTGGCGAAAGATGCGAGTGTCAGCCCCGACCACATCACACTCGAGGTTACCGAAACCCAGATTGAGCGCGATGCAGTCCGAATGATCGATGTGGCCACACGTTTGCGCCTCAAAGGGTTCCGCCTGTCCATCGACGATTTTGGCACTGGGCAATCCGGCCTCGCCAAACTGCAGACACTTCCGTTCAACGAACTGAAAATTGACCGCCGTTTTGTTGATGGATGCGCAACGTCTGCAGCGAAACGCGCCGTGGTTCAGGCGAGCCTCGCGCTCTCACAAAGCCTGCGGATGGTGTCGGTCGCAGAAGGAGTGCAACAGCGCCCCGACTGGGATTTGCTGACCGAACTTGGTTGCGATGTCATGCAGGGCTTCTTCATCGCTCGTCCGATGACCGAAGACGGACTCGCGGCGTGGGCCACGCAATGGGCCATACGCCAGCGCTGACCGCTGCACGAACTTCAGCAAACAAAAGGCCGGGCAGC
>JANYKA010000050.1 GCA_025358315.1 Gemmatimonadota bacterium
CAATTGAGTTGCTGCAGTAATTCAAAGACAATTGTTTTTTGCCCCTCAATCCGCCACGGATTCACCGAGTTCACGATGTACACACCGAGTTCGCGGCTCGCATCGCGGGCCAGACGCAGGCAATCATCAAAGTCACCATCGACGAGCAATGTGCGGGCGCCGTAGCCGAGTGATTGGGCAAGCTTGCCGAGTGCAATTTGGCCGAGCGGAACGAATACCAATGCCGGAATCCCCGCCTGTGCGGCGTATGACGCCAGCGATGCCGACGTGTTGCCGGTTGACGCACACGCCACAGCCCGTGCACCGATGCGCACGGCCTGCGTGATGGCAACGGTCATTCCCCGATCTTTGAACGACCCGGTAGGATTGTGTCCTTCGTGCTTGAGCAACAGGCTCGACACCCCGGCGAATTCTCGGACGGCGGTGCGCGCGAGCAATGGCGTATTCCCTTCGGGGTGACTGATAATTGCACCGTTGCTTACACCGGGCATCACCAATTCACGGAACTTCCATACCCCGCTTAAGGATGGCTCGCTGAACGCTGCACCCCTCTCGCCCAACGCTGCCTGCCGCCCGCTGGGTAAGGCGTGCACGATCTCAAGAAGCCCCGCGCATTTCGAGCACTCAATGCCCGTAAATGTCTCCGGCCAAATCGCTCCGCATCTTCCACATCTCTGCACCGAGCCCCCGCCGGATGCAAGAAAAATCGCCTCAGGCACCCGTCGCATCCTCTGTAAGGGAGAGCGCACCGCGTATGGCAGGACGCACGACGCGTGTACTGCATTCAATGCCCAACACCGCATACGACTCGACCACGGCCGCCGCTACCCGACGCGCGGTGATATCGTCTGACACAAAATAAAAGCTCGTCGGCCCGGCGCCGGAAATCGATCCCCCGAGCGCACCCGCGGCCAGCGCCGCTGCCTTTGCGACACTGAATCCAGGCAACAACACGGCCCGTGCCGGCTCGGCAATCTGATCGTCGCAGGCGCGTCCCAGCAGTGCTAAATCGCCGTTGGCAAACGCCGCGGTCATCGCCGCCACATTCGCCATCTGTGCAATCACCGACGCCCGATCGATGAATCGCGGGAGTACGCCACGGGCTTCGGCAGTGCTCATTCGCTGATCGGGCTGGGCGAGGACAATCCGCAACGCCGCCGGGACAGGGAGCGAAACGACGTCGATTGGCGCGACCGATCGAACGAGCGTCACACCACCCAAAAGAGATGGCGCCAGATTGTCGGCGTGCCGCCCCGACACCGTTGCCTCTGCCTCGAGCGCGCAGGCGAGTAATGCCATCGCGTCGAGCGGGCTGCCAAGAAGCCGGTTCGCCGCCACCGCGCCGGCGACGGCAGATGCCGCACTCCCGCCCTGGCCGCCGAACAGCGGCAAGCCCTTTGTGATGGTGAGAGAAATCCCGATGTCCTGTGCGCCGGCTCGCGCCAGCACATGCATCGCGGCAATTCCAGCCGTATTCCGATCCGCTTCACGCGGCAACTCGGCATGACCCGGATCCGCAATTACCACACCCGGTGCCGCCATTCGATCGGCGACTACACGATCGCCTGGGCCCGATATGGCCATCCCGAGTACATCGAGGCCCGGCCCGATGTTGCCAATGCTGCCGGGTGCGACCGCCGCCGCGCGATTACGCAGTTCAGTCACGCTCTTGTGGAGGCGCGTCATGCGATGGCGCGCCGAATCAACAGGTGGTCGCCGACTGGCGTTTGTATAGACATTGGCGAAATCACGATATCGTGAGGTTAGTGCCCGTGCCGAGTGGTGTCCACGGTCGATGCAGCATCGTACATTTTTCCCAGCGGTCGCCCGTATTCGTGTCACATCTTTGGAGAGTAACGTTATGCGAGGGATTCGTGTATTGCTGCCAATGCTGGTGCTCCCGCTCATTGCCGCGGCACAGCAGACGTCTGCTACCCCTGCCGCGCAACTTTCGCCGACCGTGCCGCGGGCCATGCAGCCCAACGATTGGCATCGGGTCATTCAGCTCACCACACCCGCGCTCTCGCCCGATGGAAAACGTGTCGCGTTTACGGTGACCACCGTCATCGAGAAAGAGAATAAGCGACATGCCGAAATCTGGGTGGCCAACACGGCCGGTGGCGATCCGGTACGCTGGACGTCGCCCGGCTTTGAGAGTTCGAACCCACGCTGGTCCGACGATGGAAAGTTTTTGTACTTCGTATCGAACCGGCCGGGCGGCCGTGGGGTGAACTGGGCGATTCGCCTCGACGAACCGGGCGGTGAAGCGTTCCAGCCCGACTCCATCCCCGGGGCGAAAATGCAGCCAAGGGACAAAAGCTTTGCCGTTACTGTCGTGACTGACAGCACCGGCGGCAGACGTGGCGCCCAATCACTGGCCGTGCCGCCGGTTGGTGCCATCACGCAGCCCATTGATCAGGCCCGCTTTGACGGCCGCCAGATTGTGAATTTTCCTTATAAAGCGAACGGTGCGGGTTTCATCGTCACCAGCGGTGCAGAGGGCGGCAGTCGTGGCGGACGTGGCGGCGCGGCCGGCAGCCGGCCGACGCAAATTTTTATCCAAAGAAAAGGCGAGACCAAACGCACACCGCTCACGAGCACCGCGTATTCGCATTCCGACGTTGCGGTGTCACCCGACGGAAAATGGATTGCCTTTACCGCCGATGCCCAACTCCGTTCCGATTCTCTCGTGCGCGCGACGGATGACTCCATCGCAAAACTTCCGTACGATCGAATGCGTGACGAAGCGCCGCGCAACGATGCCGACATCTACGTGATTTCCTCGGCGGGCGGTGCACCGCGAAAAGTGGCCGCACTCGCCGGCACCGAATCCCAAATCAGCTGGGCGCCCGATTCCAGGCGCATCGCATTTCTCGCTCGCAGTGGGCGGTATAAGAACTCTGCGCTCTACGTGATCGATGCCGCCGGTGGTGCGCCGCAAAATCTCACGAATGGGTGGCAGTACGAGCCGAACACATTCAATTGGCTCCCGAATGGCGAGATCGCGATGGCCGCATCGATGGGCGGTCGCAGCGGTCTCAATATTGTCAACGCCAAGACCGGCCAGCTGCGCGAGGCAGTCGGTGGCCGCCGCAGTGTGCGGGGATGGAGTTGGGACGAGAAAAAATCCAAGGTGGCGTTCATCGCGACGAGCGTCAGCAAGCCCACTGAATTGTTTATCGCCGATTGGGATGGCAAGAACGAGCGGCGACTCACCAGTTTCAACGATAAACTGAACGCTGAGATTGGCTGGGCCGATGCGGAGCGTTTCACCTATCAGAGTGTCGGTGGTCTGACCATCGAAGCATGGCTGATGAAGCCATTCGGTTACACGCCCGCGAAGAAGTATCCGGTCGTCGTATACATACACGGTGGTCCGCATTCGCAGTATGACGAGGGGTGGTTCGATGAATTTCAAAGTCTCGCCGGCGGCGGGATGATGGTGCTGTACACAAACCCGCGCGGTTCGAGCGGCTACAACACGGAATTCACGTATTCGACTCGGGGTCGTTGGGGCGCCGAAGATTATTGGGACATCATGAAGGCGACGGACATTGTCGCTGCACGCGCCGACATTGACTCGACGCGCATGGGCGTCACCGGCGGCTCCTACGGCGGTTTCATGACTGCGTGGATCGAAACAAAAACGAATCGTTTCAAGGCCGCAGAAGCCGATCGCATGATTGTGAACTGGGTGAGTTGGTACAGTACGAGTGATGCCCAGGGGCTGACGGAGGGTGAGTTTTTCGGGAAGCCGTGGGAGAATCCGACAATGTACGACACGCTCTCGCCGATCAAGTATGTGTCGAAAGCGAAAACGCCAACGCTGATCGTGCAGAGTGAGGAAGACTATCGGGCGCCGATTGTGGAAGCTGAGCAGTGGTTTATGTCGCTACGGAAGCAGGGCGTACCGGCCGAGTTTATCCGGTATCCGCGATCAAACCACGATCTCTCGCGGACTGGTGAGCCGTGGTTGTTGGTGGACCGCTTGGGCCGGATCCGGCAGTGGTTCACGTACTGGTTGAAACCATAGTTGATCGTAGTAGCCAATGCTCCGTCGCACGCTGACCACATCCGCGCTCGTCTTCGTGATGTTTTTCACGGTGTCGGGCGGCGCGTACACAATGGAAGGGCTCGTCGCCGCCGCGGGCCCGGGTTTGGCGTTGCTCGTGCTCGCGGTGCTTCCAATCGTCTGGTCGGTGCCGGAGATTCTGATTGTCGCGGAACTGGCGAGTGCGTTGCCAGAGGAAGGTGGCTATTACCGGTGGGTGTACCGCGCGTTCGGTGAGTTTTGGGCATTTCAAAATGGATGGGCCACCTGGTTGTACTCCATGGTCGATATGGCCATTTACCCGGTGCTGTTCAATCTGTATTTGCGATGGTTTTTCCCGGCAATCGGTCACGGAGTTCAGTGGGCTATTTCGTTGGCCGTGATCTGGGGTGCGACGGCCATCAATCTGCGCGGCGCGTTCAATGTAGGGCGCGTGTCGATATTTGCCGGCGCCTTTGTGTTGCTCGGGTTTCTCGCGCTCGGGATTACGGCGATTCCGCACGCGGTGCACGCGCCGTGGACGCCATTCACGCTGCCCGGCGTTTCTGTGAAGACAGGATTGGCGGTCGCGCTCTCCACGGCGTTGTGGAACTACATCGGTTGGGACAACGCGTCGACGCTGCAAGGTGAAGTGGTGGATGCATCGCGAGCGTATCCTAAAGCGTTGCGGGTGGCGCTGCCGCTGGTCGCGCTCGGGTATTTCATACCGCTCATTCCAACACTGTCGGCCACTGATCTGTCGATGTGGCACGACGGCGCATGGCCGGAGATAGCGCTGCGGGCGGCCGGCCGGGCAGGCCCATTCCTGGCGAATTGGCTGGCGTTGGGCGGGCTCGTCAGTGCATTGGCGCTGTTCAACGCTCTCCTGCTTTCATATTCACGCATCCCGCTGGCGATGGCGACCGACGGATTGTTGCCCGCGCCGTTAGCGGTGACCGACCAGCGGGGGACGCCACGAAACGCGGTGCTGGTGGCCGCCGTGTGCTATTCAGTATTTGCGCTGCTTCCGTTCGGCGAACTCATCGTCGCCGATGTCTTGTTATATACGACCGCTTTGCTGCTCGAGTTCGGGGCGCTCATTCAGCTGCGACGCACTGAGCCGGAGTTACGGGGAGCGTTTCGGATTCCGCTCGGGACCCGTGGAGTGATTGCGTTGGCAATGTCGCCGGTCGTGGTGTTGCTGATCGTGGTCTGGCTGTCAGTGAGAGACGGGGCGAATGCGATGCCATCGTTGGCGGGGGCGGGTACGGGGCTGCTGGCGGGGCCGGTAGTGTATTGGTGGGTCAAGCGCACAGATGGAACTCACCGTCCGACGTGAAGCGCATTTTCACAGGCGACTAAACAGCCCGCGAGTCCGGCAACGGTATGGTCTCCCATGTGTCCAATCCGGAACGTGCGATCTTTAAGCGCACCGTAACCGCCGCCAATCACGAAACCCTGCTCGGCAACGCGCTTCACAACCTGACCGCCTGTGGCGCCAGGAGGCACAGTGATCGCACTGACGGTCGGCGAACGTGCGCCAATGGGTGCGAGTATATCAATATCGATTCCGTTGGCCCGGCACCGGTCGGTCCATTCCCACGTCGACTGCGCCATCGCAGTATGTCGAGCCCACCGCGCTTCGATTCCCTCGTCACGGATGGCGGCAAGTTGCACATCGGCGGCATAGAGAAGTGGAAGAGCGGGCGTGTTAGGTGTTTGATTCCGCTGCGCATACTCTTCAAATTCCACGATGTCAAAATACATGCCGCGAGCGAGCGCCGTGTGTGCTTGCTCCAAATAGTTCTCGCTCACCACGCCAAACGCCAGCCCGGGCGGCAGGGCAAGCGCTTTTTGCGATCCGGTCAACACGAAATCGAGTTGCCAGGCATCAGTCTCGACCGGGGCGCCGGCGATGCCGGTGACGCTGTCGACGAGAATCGCCGTGCCATAGCGGTGAGCAAGCGCCGCCAGTGCTGCAATGTCGGCGAGAGCGCCCGTCGAAGTTTCGGAGTGCACCACGGTCATCGCCACGTGCCGGTTCGCGGCCAACGCAGCCGCGACATCGCCAAGATCGTGCACCGTTCCGAGCGGCGCACCAAGCACGCGGGTGTCGCGGCCGCAACCGCGCGCGATCGCGGCAAAGCGTTCGCTGAATGCGCCGTTGACGAGGGAAAGAATTGGTCCGGCGGGCGCGCAGCGAATGGCGGCCTCCATCAGTCCGGTGGCCGAACTGGTGCTGACGTATACCGGCCGCGTCGTGCGAAATACGTGGCGCAGTCCATCCTGCAGACGGATGAACAGCGCTTCGAATTGAGCACCGCGATGGGGCATCATCGGTTGCGCCATCGCGGCGAGCACTGCGCCGCGCACCTCGGTGGGGCCGGGAAGAAAGAACGTGCCGAACGGTGGATGCGTCATTGTGTCAGAGGAAATACGAGCGGAAGCACGTCGGTCATCGACGTGATGATGTGATCGGCCTGTACACATATAGCTGGACGGCGAATGAAGCCGGCGAATGCCGCAAAGACATCGGCTTCGCCAGCCGTCTTGATTTCAAGATCGGTAATACCATCGCCAATGGCGAGGAGGGGTCGCGGCAGTGCCATCGCCCGGACGAGCGCTGGTTTGCCGTTTTTTCTCGTCAGTAGCGATGCCGTGTCGAAACCTTCATACGAGCCGTCCGCGGAAAAGCACATCGGCACGGCATGGACGTCGGCGGCGGCGAAGCCGAGCGTAGCGCAGAACGGCACACATGACTCGCGCAGGCCGCCGCTCACAACAATCACGCGCACCCCGGCGCGGCGAAGCGGATCGAGCAGTCCCCGTGCGCCGGGCGCGGTGTTCGCGATGTACGCTCGAATCAGTGCCTTGATCTCTTCGCGTGATGGCCGCACGAGTTCGAGGCGACGGGCATACACCTCTTCAACGGCCAGAGAACCACTCATCGCACGAGCCGTGAGCTCCAAGACGGCCAGCGCCACGTCGGGCGACCGTCGGGCCGCCAGCCAGTCGATTCCTTCGATACCGGTTAGCGTCGAATCAATGTCAAATACCACTGTGCCGAATGCGGGTGGCGAAATCAGCGACGCATCGTGTGCGATGCTCACGCGACATTTCCCGGCGCAAACATTCCGTCCGGATCAAGCGCGTGCCGGATGGCCCGCATCACGCTGATCTGCTGCGCTGACAGTTGCAGCGGCAGCCACTTCGATTTGATTTTCCCGATCCCGTGCTCCGCGGCCACGGTCCCGCCCATCGCGATAACATCACGGAGCGTGCGTTCGACGACCGCTTCGATCGTCAGCACCTCGCCCGGATCGCGGGCAATGAAGTTCTGGTGCGGATGGCCGTTACCGAGGTGGCCATAGATGATACCGGCGTCTATTCCGGCGGTATTCGCATGTTGCCGAGCCATCGCCACGGCCCGCGCGGCGCTCGCATACGGCACGGCCCAATCGGTTGAGACACGGCGGCCGCCCAATTTCAGAAATGGCGCGGCGCGCTCATGCATTGCCGCCGGTACCGCGTGCCGCAGTCGACGGGCTTCCCGAATCGCCGCGCCGCCCTCAAACACCCGGACGTCGGCGTCGTTCGCGCCGAATTGTTCAGCGAGCGCTATCCAGGCATCGAGGGGAATAGAATCATCGGGCGACGATTGTTCAGCATACACCATTGTGGTGCCGGGATCGACGCTCCATCCGGCGCTCGAGCGTGACGCGTCGTTGTGTCCACGGGCGATCCCGAACGATGCCGCGTCGAAATACTCCAGACAACGTGCGGCAACTTCCGTGGACGTGCGCGCCGCGGCAATGAATGCGAGTGCCGAGGTTTCGTCGGGAAACGGGATGCCGAGTCCGATCTCCCGAATAGGGAGCGGCATCAGCGCGAGTTCGGCTTCGACAATCACGCCGAGCGTTCCTTCACTGCCGACAAACCAGTCCACGGGCTCGTGAATGGCAGCGTTGCCGACGGTGTTCTTCTCAAGGTGTTGCCGGCGAACGGAGACATTCTCGCCGCTCGCCAGAACGACGGTCAGCGCATTCACATGAGCTCGCGTGGCCCCGTATTGCAGTGTGCGCGGACCCGACGCGTTGCAGGCAATCGCCCCTCCGACCGTGCATTCCTGATCGCTCGTCGGGTCTGGCGCGAAAAAAAATCCGTGCGGTTGAAGCGCCCGCTGCAAATCGCCAAGCAATAGCCCAGGTTGCACGCGGGCAATGCGCGTATCCACGTCAATGTCGATGATCCGATCCATCGCCCGCGTGGACAGCACCACGCCATGGTCGCAGATAGAAGCGCCCGTCGTACTGGTCTGCGCGCCAGCTGGCGTAATAGCAAATCCGTCGCGCGCCGCTGCGCGGACCAGTTCGGTGACGTCGTCCGTTGATGAGGGCCGGGCCACGGCGTCAGGCACCAGCCAGAGTCCCGATGCATCGCGTGCGTACGACTCCCGTATCGCCCGGTCGCGTTCCAGCGGCGGTGCGCTCACGATGTTATCCGTTTGATGACTCCCCACCAAAGTGGACAATGGCCGCGGAGCGGATATCGGGAAGCGCCAGCAACGTATGGCGTACATCTTCCGCTACGTCGCCGTCAACGGTGATGACCGCGAGTGCATCGCCGCCCTCGGCAAGCCGGGCCTGATGGTACTCGGCGATATTCACCTTGGCGTCACCGAGTGCAGTGCCGACGCGACCAATAACGCCCGGCACATCGCGATTAGTGAGCACAATGAGCGTGCCGCGCGGCGCGACGTCGACGTGAAAGTCGCCAATCCGAGTGATGCGCGGCGGCGTATCGAGTGCCGCGATGCCGCCGACCCGCAATTCCTGACCGTTCGCCGTAAGCCGCACTTCTACGGCGCGTGGATGGGGCGGCAAGCCGCCCTCGATGTAGCGAAGCTCAATACCGCGTGCCTGCGCGACGGTGCGCGCATTGATGAGATTGAGTCGCTCGCGCTCCACGATGCCTTCAAGTGCGCCGACGGCCGCCGCCGACAGCAGCGGCCCGCGGCTGGGCGCGAGTTCAGCGCCGAGTCGAATTTCAATGGAGGAAATGGCCAGCGCGCCGCGTTCGGCGAGTTGACCCCGCGCCACGGCCGCTGCTCGACGGGCGACAAGGATGGCGGGCTGCAACGCCAGCCAGTCGCCGCCACCTTCGGCGACATTGAGCGTGCGTGAAAGTTCGTGCGTGAGCAGCGCATCGCGTACGGCGGCGCACGCGTCGATGGCCACGTTACGCTGCGCCTCGCTCGTGCTCGCGCCAATGTGAGGAGTGAGCAATACGTTTTCGACGCCGCGGAACGGGTGACGCTCCGTGAGTGGCTCATGGGCAAAGGCGTCGATAACGGCGCCGCCAATCTGTCCCGATTTCAAGGCAACGAGCAGTGCCGCTTCGTCCACGATGCCGCCGCGGGCGAGATTGGCCAGCACCGCACCGCGTTTCATTTTCGCCAACTGTGATGCGCCAATTAATCCGGTGGTTTCCGCAGTCAGTGGAGTGTGCACTGTCACAAAATCGCTGCGGCCGAGCAAGTCATCCAGTGTGGTGCAACGGTGCACGCGGAGGCTGGCAAACCGGTCGTCGCTGATATACGGGTCGTATCCGACAAGGGTCATGCCAAATGCGAGCGCACGCGTGGCGACTTCACCGCCAATCCGGCCGACACCAATTATGCCGAGCGTTTTTCCCTTGAGTTCACTGCCGAGGAGGTGCGACCGGTCCCACCGTCCCTCGCTGATGGACTGATGGGCGCGCGGGACATGCCGGAGCAATCCAATCACCGTAGCAAAAAACAGTTCGGCCACCGCCGTAGTGTTGCCTGCAGGGGCATTTATGACGGCGATGCCCAACTCCGTAGCGGTGTCGACGGCAATGTTATCCACGCCCACGCCGGCGCGCCCGACGACTTGCAATTGCCGCCCGGCGCGGAGCAGTGCATCGGTAATCTTGGTGGCACTACGGCCGACAATCGCGTGATAGTCGCCGATGCGGGTGAGTAGCTGGGCGGCGGGAAGCGTCGGTTCGACGTCGACAGTAAAATCGGCGACGGCGCTCAGCAACGCCACGCCTTCGGGATCGATGTCGTCGGTGACGAGAATTCGGAATGGCACGGTTAGGTCCGCGGAGCAGGAAGTCGATGTTTTCTCAATGTAACCCGCCGCCGTGAAACGTTGCCGCACCTCACCGCGTAATCGTCACTCCGGCAACCGCCTGCGTCGGAAAGGTCTGTGTCAACGTCCGGGGTGGCGTGTAGGTCAAGATTCCCGTGGCGGTCGAGCTGCTCGCTTCGGTGCCAGTATAGGTCAGTGTGCCATACCAGAATGTGCCATCGCCAACCGGGTTTGCCCCGAGCTGAGCGGTAAATGACAGCGTCTGACCGTTAAAGCTCCCATTGAGAATTCTAAAGAAATTGCCGGTATAACTGCCATTGTTGGTGACGTGAATAGCACCGGAACCCGCTATAGATGTTCCGGTTTGCGTGAATACCACATTCAGCATAGTCGACAGAGATGCGTCAGAGCCCCAGTATCCGGCGACCGAATTGGCCGCCGTAACGCCGCTCGAGGTTCCGCACATTGTTGTCGCCGCTAAAATCGTTCCAGGCACGGCCTGAGAATTGCCATTTGGAATGTACGAACCATTGATCGTCGTCCCATCGGTCGAAACGACCCCACTGATGGCGGTGGACGTGCTCGTGCTCGCCGTCAACGCGGAGCCGGTAAGCGTGCCGGTAAGCGGAACCGAGGTGCTAAGTCCACCGCTGCCGGAGACCGCAAACCCAGAGACGTTTCCGGTTGGCGAAGCAACAAAATTGATCCACCCATAGTCGGTGTTGCTGACGTAGCTGCCACAGAACGCTTTGGGCGGAGTGGCGGCGGCGGTCTGCGACTGCGCTGTGAACGCTCCAAAGCTCTTCGCACTGCGGAACGTACCGGTGAGCGTGCCGCTGACGAGAATCCCGGTATACGTGAACCCACCGCCACTCAGCGAGACGGCACCAGACGACGCCGAATAGGTTCCGGTCAGCGCGGTCGTAGTGCCATTTACCTGGACCATTGTGCCGGTGGCTGCCGCGGCAAGCGAAAGCGTCACGGTGCCGCTCTCCGTCGCACTGGCGAAGGATCCGATGTACACGGCGGCACCAGTCGACGATCCACCGGTATCTATCGTTATGGAGTCACTTCCGGCGCTGCAAGCCGCGGCGAGCGACAGCGCAAAAAGCGTGACAAGGCGGCCGTATTGATGGCTTCGACAGAAACCTACACCCGATGGCACCGGCATATGCACCTCTCGTTTGGTTCCTATGTTGAGTCAGTATTAACCAGGCTACGGCCGTTTGTACACCATTCCACCCTTCATAACAAATTGCACGTTTGCCGAGCGCACTTTCGAAATATCCTTGGTCGGATCACCGTCCACGGCAATCAGGTCGGCCCACAGTCCGGTCTGCACGCTGCCGATCCGATTTTCCATATGAAACAGCCGCGCGTCGACGCTCGTCGCCGCCTTGAGCGCCGCCACTGGTGTCATGCCGTAATCCACGAGCATCTCAATCTCACGCGCATCGTCGCCATGTGTGAACACGCCCACATCGCTGCCATTGCAAATCGTGACACCGGCGTCGAGGGCCATCTTAAATGTTCGGCGCTTACCGGTAATCGAACTCGGCTCGGGGTCAATTCCCTTTTTCCATCCGGCGTACTGACGCGTGGCATCGCCGGCAGCGAGGGTGGGGCATAGGGCCACACCGCGCGTCTTCATCAGCGCGAACACTTCCGGCGTGCCGTTGTCGCCGTGCTCGATCGTTTCCACGCCGGCGTTAATCGCCCGGGTCATACCTTCGGGCGTCGTCGCGTGCGCCACCACGGCGCGTCCGCTCGATCGCGCCGTCTCAACCATTGCTCTCAACTCCGCTTCGCTGAAGGTCGGCCGGGTCTCGCCGTTGGGGCCCCAACCGTAATCGGCGTAGACTTTAACCCAGTCAGCGCCATGGGCGATCTGGTCACGCGTCACGCGAATCACATCTTCGGGACCGTTCGCTTCTTCGGCGCCCTGCGACGGCTCGAAAGAAAATTGAAAACGTTTCGGGGCGTATGAACCGGTCGCGACAATTGCCCGCGTCACCACGATCATCCGCGGGCCAGGTATGATCCCTTCATTAATAGCCTGCTTGAGACCGACATCGGCATACCCTGCGCCTTCAGTGCCCAGATCGCGAACCGTAGTGAACCCGGCCATCAATGTTGCGCGGGCGTGCATCGTTGCGCGTGCGATACGCAGGGTGAGCGACTCCTTAAGCACCTGATCATTCCACTGCGCTTCGTTGTAAGGATGCAGAAACAAATGCGAGTGACCTTCGATTAATCCGGGGAGCAACGTCGTCCCGGGAAGATCAATAATCGTCGCGCCGGGCGGCGATCCTATGGTTGCCGCCGCGCCCACAGCCGCAATCTGGTTGCCGCGCACCAGCACAGTCCAGCCGCTGTGCGGTGCATCAGTAACTCCGTCCCAGACCGCCATCGGCCGCAGCAACAGCAGTGTGTCGCGCTGCTGTGCCGCCAGCGGTACACACGCGACCGAAACCAGAGCCAGAACAGCCACCACTTGCATTCGCATCATCCGTCCTCCGAGGGTATGCTTACTCTTCGTTCCCACGCATTCTCGGCGCTGGCATATCCGTGACACCTCCGGACACAACGAACGCCATAAAATCCGAGCTCCCAACATCAAGCCGCGTCACTCTCGACGACGGCACCACAAATGTCCAACCCGCAAATGCGTATGACTGCGGGAAGTAGACGACGACGGAATCATTCACGTCCATCGACGTGAATGATTCTTGCGTAATAAATCCGAGGCCGCGCATCGCGCCATCGGGCGTCATTGCCACGAGTACCGGCTTGTTGAATCGCCGTTTCTCTCCGACGAATGCGTTGATCAGATCTTTGGTTGACGCGTACACCAGGCGCACGAGCGGCAGTTTATTCAGCGCGTTTTCGAACCAGGTGACCAGTGTCAGCGAAATCAGGTTAGAGCCGAGGAAACCCACCACAGTGATGAGCGCCACCGTGGCCAGGAAGCCCACGCCGGGAATGGCGAGTCCGAGCCAACTGTCGATGGCCACGAACGCGCGATAGCCGACATATGCCGTGAGCGCCGTCGGGACGGTGAGCACTAGGCCGCGCAGAAAATAGGCGAGCAGGCGATTCATCGAGGCGGTGGCGGGGGGTTTGGTGTTCAGCGGAGCGGCGCCGAGCACCGTACTATATAAAGCGTCGTCGAAAGATAACCTGAACCTGGCCAAACTGATGAGTCTCCTCCGCGCGCACCCCCGTCGGCGCATTCTTGCGTTCCTGTTTGCGGCGGCCTCCGGACTTCAGGCCCAGTCGGCGAGAAAACCGATCTCACAGGATGTCTACGATAGCTGGAAAACGATTAGCGGATCGTCGCTTTCTGCCGACGGTCAGTGGGTGACGTACACCCACTCGCCGGTCGTCGGCAATGGCGAGGTGGTATTGCGCAGCACCAAGGCGGCGACGGAATGGCGTTATCCGCGCGGTTTTACGGGACGGCCGCAGATGGTCCCCAATGCCGATTCCACGGCGCAGTTCAATCTTCCTGCCGCGCAGTTTTCGTCCGACTCCAAGTGGCTGGCGTTCACGACTTACGCATCGCGCGCCGAGTTTGGAGCCGCGCGTGGCGGGTTGGCACGGGCCGCGGCAACGCCCCGTAACTCACTGACGCTGGTGAGCACGGCCGATGGCAAGGCCACGGTGATTCCGAAGGTGCGGTCGTACAAGTTCGCGCGCGATGGCGGTCGCTACATCGCCTATCTATTTGAAGCCGACAGCGCCACGTCGGCAACAGGTGGCGGGCGCGACGGTGCCGGCGGCGGTCGCGGCGGCCGAAACGGAGGTGCCGGCGGCACTGCGGCGCCGGAGCCGGCTTCGACGCTGGTGCTCCGTGACCTGCTCAACGGCACCGACACGAAAATCGAGCGGGTGACGGCATATGTGTTTGATGAAGCCGAGAAGGTGCTTGCCTATACGACGGGCAGTGCGCCGGCCATAGCAGTCATTGGGGCTGAGGCGCCGGTAAACGGAGCCTATGTGCGCGATCTTGCAAGTGGCCGCACCACGGCGCTGCTGACCGGCAAGGGGAGTTATCTCTCGCTCGTGTTGGACCGCAAGGGAACGCAAGCGGCGTTTGTCAGTGATTACGCCGATGCCGACGCGTCAAAACCGAAGTATGCGCTGTACTACTCTGTAATCGCCGGCGGCAAAAATCAGATGGTGCCCGCGCCGGCCACGGAAGTTGTGATGGCCACGCAGTTCGGCCATGACATTTTTATCGCCGATCGCGGGCGCGTGGATTTTACGCGTGACGGCTCGGCGCTCCTGTTTTCACTCGCCAAACCGATTGCCGATGCGGTGCCGACCGATTCTTTGGTCGACAAAGCCGTGTACGATCTCTGGCACTGGCAAGATCCGGTTGTAAATCCGGTGCAGAAGAATCAAGTCGCGCGCGATCGCGCCCGTACTTATTTGGCGATTTATCATCCGGATACGAAGAAGGCCCTGCGTCTCGCCGACGATTCGGTGGCGAGCGTAACGGTCACCGATAACGGAAAGATGGCGCTGGCTTCGAACGGGCTTCCGTATGCGATTGACGCGGGTTGGGGCGAGGGCGGCAGCGATGTCTGGCTTATCGACGCAACCAGCGGCACGCGTACGCTCGTCAGTAAGCGGATGCGCAACGCGGCGACGCTCTCCACCGCCGGGCAATACGTCGCGATGTTCCAAGAGGGGTCGTGGCGCTCGCGGAACATCGCCACAGGAAAAACCGTGGATCTCACCGCACAACTGAAAGACGCGCATTTCTACGACGAAGAGTCGGTCGATAGTGACGAACCGCGGCCGTTCGGCATCGCCGGCTGGACCAAGGACGATGCGCGGCTCCTTGTGTACGACAAATCAGATATCTGGGAACTCGATCCTACCGGTGGCATCGCGCCTATCGTGCTCACGGGCAGCTACGGCAAGAAAAACAATATCACATTCCGCGTCGTGGACCTGGATCGCGAGGAGCCGGGACTCGATGCCGCCAAGCCATTACTGATGCGCGCGCTCAATAACGACACGAAAGAGAGCGGCTATTGGCGCGGAAAATTCGGCATCGTCACGGCGCCGGAACAAATCGTGATGGGTCCGAAGAACTACAACGGGCTCGCCAAGGCCCGCAAAGCTGACGAGTACATCATGACCCAGCAGACCTACCGTGAGTTCCCGGATCTTTGGGTCGGCTCGGCGATCAACCAAGTCAGGAAGGTCTCTAACGCCAATCCACAAGACGGCGAATATTCGCGCGGCGCGGTTGAGCTTGTCACCTGGCTCAGCGACGATGGGGTGAAACTGCAAGGCCTGCTCCACAAGCCGGAGGGTTTTGACCCGTCGAGGAAATATCCGATGGTGGTCACGTTTTACGAAAAACTTTCTGACGGGCTCCATAACTACATCGCACCGACCGGCCGAAACGCGATCAATCCGCTGGTGTACAACTCGCTCGGCTATCTCGTGTTTACGCCGGACATTGTCTACACCATTGGCCAGCCCGGCCCCAGCGCAGCGAAAGCCGTGATTCCCGGAATTCAGTCATTGATTGCCCGCGGATTTGTTGATCCGAAAAAAATCGGCGTGATGGGACAGTCGTGGGGCGGATATCAGATCGCCTATCTGATCACGGTAACCAACATTTTCGCGGCGGCGATTCCGGATGCCGCCGTGGTGAATATGACCAGCGCCTATGGTGGCATTCGATGGGAATCGGGGATCGCCCGCACCGGTCAGTATGAGCATGGGCAGAGTCGCATTGGCGGATCACTCTGGCAGTATCCGCAGCGCTTCATCGAAAATTCGCCGCTCTTTCATCTGGACCGCGTGACGACGCCGATATTCTGGATGGAAAACGACGCCGACGGCGCGGTGCCGTGGTATCAGGGCATTGAGTTCTATCTGGCGATGCGCCGTCTCAAGAAGGAAGCGTACATGGTCACCTACAACAATGAAGGGCACAATCCGTCGAAGCGAGCGAACCAAAAAGACATGGATAAAAAACAGCAGGAGTTTTTTGCGAACAAGCTGCTGGGGACGCCGGCACCGGAATGGATGACGCGGGGAATCCCGTTCCTGGATAAATCGCGCGATCAACTCAAGGCGGGAACGGCAGGGGGTATGAACGCGGCCGCAGTGCCACCAACTTTTTAGCGGCACAAAGGGGGCGAACGTTGCAGGGCGAACGGGGATCGCGCTGCAACGTTCGCGTCAGATCAGTTGTTGTTGGCGCAATTTAGTGGTGTCCAAATTCCTTCGGCGGGACAGTCCTCAGGAACAGCCACACCGCCTTCATCTCGTCGTCCGTCATTTCCTTCGTCATCCGCCATGGCATCGCATCGTGAAGCTGCAGTCCGTTCTGCCGTTTGCCCGTACGTAGCACCGTGGTGAAGTCGGCTTCCGTGTATTTCGCGAGTCCCGTGGGCGTGAGGTTCGCCGCGGGCGGCCAGGCGGGATCGCCATCGGCGATCTTGCCGCCGGACAGGGTGGCGCCGTGGCAGCCGATGCAACCACCAACAGACGCAATGTATTTCCCGTATTCCGCTGTCGGGCCGGCCGGCGTTGGTGCCGGAATCGGCCGCGTATGCGTAATCAAATCGGCGCGGTAGATCGGAAGTTTGTTGGCGAGGATCAGCGCCCGTGCGACGGGACCAATTGTCGTTGGTGGAAGTTCGTTGTCCACGGGCGGTACCGAACGGACGTAAGCAATGATCGCGCCCAAATCTTCGGCGCTCAAATTCTCGAAGCTCTCGGCGGGCATCTGGAGCAGTTTTCGTCCGTCCGGAGCCACGGCGTGCCGTACGGCCCGGACGATGTCAGCGTCCGTGAGCATGCCAGCCACGCCACCCTTCCCGCGCGTGATGTTCGCAACGACCCAGCGCCCCATGGCGCCGTTCTCGACAAGCACGCGCCCGCCCAAGTTATCGCCATGGCAGTGGACGCACTTGGTAATGGCTCGCGCCAGATGTTTCCCGCGCGCAATCGATATCGAGTCTGCTGGAATCGCCACGGTCTCAGGCGCAATAACGTATTTGCGGCCAATTGCCCGATTGCTTCCAACAAATACCCCGGCTGCCGAAGCGGCCACGACGATGGCCAAGCAACCCACCACAATACCCGTGCGCTTCAGGATCACATTCATCTACCGATTTCTCCGCCATGGAAGGTTTGATACCGATCGTCCGATTCCGGCCTGTGCCGCGCCTGTCCTGATTCAGACCTGCTGATCCTACGCACTGGCCGACGCGCTGTCGAGCGTCGTAGATTTTTCAGGATGCCCGCAGTGATTGAAACGCGCGCACTGCGCAAAGTGTATCCCGCACCGCCACACCGGCGCGCCATACCGCGCGGCGGTGCGCAATTCGCGCCGCCGGCACCGCGCCATACGCCGGTGGGCACACGCGTATCCGGTGGCATCGCGGCATTGGACAGTCTCGATCTCTCCGTGCGCCAGGGAGAATTTTTCGGATTGCTCGGGCCCAACGGCGCGGGCAAGACCACGACCATCGGCATTCTCACGACTCGTATTCGCGCGACATCCGGGGATGCCATCGTCGCCGGCGCGAATGTTCGCACCGAAGACGTTGCGGTGCGGCGGCGTATCGGCGTGGTGCCGCAGCGACCGAATCCCGACCGCGGCCTCAATGTCATCGAGAATCTTCTCTTTCACGGCGCCTATTTCGGATTATCGAGCGGGCTCGCCGAGCGGCGCGCCATGGCGTTGCTCGACCAGTTCGATATCACCGACAAAGCGCACGCCAAGGTGGACGATCTTTCCGGCGGCCAGCAGCAGCGCCTGATGATTGCACGCGCGCTGCTTCACGAACCCAACGTGATATTCCTCGATGAGCCGACGGTCGGCCTCGACCCACAGGCGCGTCATACCCTGTGGGATCTGTTGCGTCAGCTCCACGCCGACGGCCGAACCATCGTCATGACGACGCACTATATGGAGGAAGCGGACGAACTCTGTGACCGTCTGGCGATTATTGACCACGGGAAACTGCTGGCCTGCGATACGCCAGCCAAGCTCAAAGCGCAGGCGCCCGGGCAAACATTGATTGATCTCACACTGTCCGGTGACATCGCCGCCGCCGTGGAATGGTGCCGTGCCGTTCCGGGCGTGACCGCTGTCGACGCCACGGGTGTCGCGTTGCGCGCCTACAGCGAACGTGGCAGCGAAGCGATTCCGGCACTCATTCACGCGTGCGAAGACGCCGGATGCCGGGTCGAAAATATTAATCTGTCCAAGCCGAGTCTGGAAACACTGTTCATCTCCCTCACCGGGCGGAAGCTCGATTGAGCAGCGGAGCCATGGCCGAATCACCGCTGTCGACGGCGGACGTGTTCTTCGCGATGCTTCGACGCGATATGCGTGTGGCGCGCCGTGAGGCACCGTTTTTTCTGCTACGCACAGCGATGCAGCCGCTGCTCTTGATGATCATCTTCGGCTATCTGCTGCCGAAAATTGGCATGCTGCGCGGCAGCTATACCGCCACGCTGCTGCCCGGTGTGCTCGCACTTTCGCTGGCGCTCTCGGCCGTGCAGTCTGTGGCATTGCCGATGGTCGCCCAGTTTGGATTCTCCAAAGAGATTGAAGACCGCTTGCTGGCACCAATACCGAGTCATCTGGTCGCGCTCGAGCTGGTCGTCGCTGGCACGATTCAGGGTGTGCTCGCTGGCCTGTTTGTGCTCCCTTGTGGCCGGCTTATCATGGGGCCGATTCCCGGGCTTGAGCTCAGCAACTTCGGCCAGATCCTCGGCATCATGATGCTGGGCGGCGCGGCGTTCAGCGCACTCGGCCTGCTCATCGGCTGCGCCATCAACCCGCAACAGATCGGGCTGATGTTTAGCTCGATTATCAGCCCGATGATCTTTTTTGGCTGCACGTACTATCCGTGGTCGTCGCTTGACCGCGTGCCATTTATGAAGTGGGCCGTGCTGATAAACCCACTCGTATATGTGGCCGAAGGGATGCGTGGCGCCCTCACACCGTCCGCCCCCCACATGGATCTGATAGTCGTCAGCGTGGCGCTGTGCGCGTTGCTCCTGATTTTCTGGTACTTTGGCCTACAGGCGTTTCTGAGGCGCGCCATCGGCTAATTGTAACGGCCGACTGGTACCGCGATGCCGTCAGAGTCCCTACTATTGAAGTCCATGAGCACTAGCACTTCGCCCGAATCGCCGTCCGCCGCACCGGGCGCACCCGCCGCACCGGTCGCGCCCGCCGCACCGATCGCGCCCAGTACACCCTGGACGATCGAAGGCGCGCGCGCCCTGTACAACGTCGAAGGATGGGGCGACGGGTACTTCGATGTGAACGACAAAGGACACGTCGTCGTGCGCCCGGACAAGGTGCGTCCGGAACGCACGGTCGACCTGTTCGACCTCGCCTGCGACCTTGAAGCCCAAGGTGTCATTCTCCCAGTGCTGCTGCGGTTCTCCGACATTCTCCGGTCACGCATCGAGGCACTGAATGGGTGCTTCGAACATGCGATTCGGGAATTCGAGTACACGGGCGGATACACCACCGTCTATCCAATCAAGGTCAATCAGCAGCGGCACGTGGTCGAAGAGATCGTCGAATTCGGCAAGGCGACCGGCGTCGGGCTCGAATGCGGATCCAAGCCGGAACTGCAGGCGGTGCTGGCGCTCACGGAAAGCACGGATCACTTGATTGTCTGCAACGGGTACAAAGACGAAGAGTTCATGCGTCTCGCCCTGATGGGGCAGCGGTTGGGGCACGATGTGTTCATCGTGATTGAGCAAGTGAGCGAACTCGACGTGCTGTTGCAGGTGGCGGCAGAGATGGGTGTGACGCCGAAGGCCGGCGTGCGCATCAAGCTCCACACGGAAGGCAGCGGACGGTGGGCGCAGTCGGGCGGCGAGAAATCGAAATTCGGTCTGAGTCCGGCGCAGTTGATGCAGGTGATCGACAAGCTCACGGCCGCCGGCAAACTCGATATCGTCAAGCTCATTCATTGCCATCTGGGTTCGCAAATCACCGACATCCGGTTCATTAAGCGCGGCTTGCAGGAGCTGGCGCGCTATTACGACGAACTGCGGGCGATGGGTCTCGACATCACGCACGTGGATGTCGGCGGCGGGCTCGGCGTGGATTACGACGGCTCGCAAAGCACCGCGCAGGCGAGCGTAAACTACTCCGTGCAGGAATATGCGAACGACATCGTGTACACACTCGCCGAGCAGTGCCGCGACAAGGATTTGCCGATGCCGCACATTATCAGCGAGTCTGGAAGGGCGCTCACGGCGCATCACGCCCTGCTGCTGGTAAGTGTGATTGACGTGGAGTCGGCGGCCGATCCGACCATTCCCGCGCTGACCGACGACGAGCAAACGCTCCTCCACGAAATGGCCGACGACTTGAAGGTCGTGTCGCGCAAAAACGTCTCGCTGCGACGCGTGCGCGAAATTTATCACGATGCGGTGTTCGACAAGGAGCGTGCGCAATCCCTCTTTACGAGCGGGGTGCTCTCCCTGCGTGAGCGCGCGTTCGCCGAACGGCTGTATCTCTGCATCATCAATCAGATTGCCCGCGTTGCCCAGAAACATCGCGACGAGTTTGACGATATCATGACCGATCTCGACGCGATTCTCGTCGACCGGTATTTCCTGAATTTTTCGCTTTTCCAGTCGCTGCCGGACAACTGGGCGATCGATCAACTCTTTCCGATCATGCCGATTCACCGGCTCGACGAAGAGCCGACACGCCGCGGCACACTGCAGGACATTACCTGCGACTCCGACGGAAAGATTGATCGATTTATCGGCGGCCGTGACGGGGATCCGAGTCTCGCGCTCCACCCGTTTCGGGATGACGGTACGCCGTATATGCTCGGCATTTTCCTCACGGGCGCATATCAGGAAATTCTCGGCGATCTGCACAACCTGTTCGGCGATACGAACGCCGTCCACGTGCGGATGAGCGACGCCGGCTATGAGATCACCGATCTTGTGCACGGCGACACCGTGACCGAAGTGCTCAACTATGTACAGTTCCGCGCGTCCGATTTGCTGACGACGTTCCGCCGGAAGGTGCAGGCGGCCACGACCATCTCCCGAGATGAGGCAAATATGTTCATCGCCGAATACGTCGCCGGGCTCGAGGGGTACACGTACCTCGAGGGTGACGCCGCGAAGTGAGTGGCGACGGATCCACCTATGATGTGACAGCGCTGTTGGTAATTCTCGCTGCCATCATTATTGCCACAAAGTTGCTCGGCGAAATCGCGCAGCGCCTCGGTCAACCGGCGGTACTCGGTGAGTTGCTTGCTGGAGTTGTGCTCGGTGCCGGCGCGCTCAACATCTACGATACGCACGATCCGGTGCTCCACACATTCGCCGAGTTGGGCATCGTCGTGCTGTTGTTCCAGATCGGATTGCACACCGATCTCAAGTCGTTGAAGAAAGTTGGATCCACGGCGCTGATAGTCGCCGCGGTCGGCGTGATCCTGCCATTTGTGGGAGGCGTACTCACCGCTAAAGCGCTGGGACTCGGTCCGGTCGCGGCACTGGTCGCCGGCGCGGCGCTGACGGCCACGTCAATTGGAGTCTCGGCACGCGTCTTGAGTGATCTTGGCCGCTTGCAGACGCCGGAAGGGCAGGTGGTGCTCGGCGCGGCGGTGATCGACGACGTTATTGGCTTGATCATCCTATCGGTCGTTTCGGGAATCGCCGTCGGGGCGAATGTGTCAGTCGGTGGTGTCGCGAAAATCACCGGCATAGCGGTCGGGTTCATTGTGCTGGCGCTGGTACTTGGGAGCGTGACGATTCCGCCGCTCTTCCGGGTGATCGAGCGCATTCGCATTACCGGCGCGCTCGGGCTCTTCGGCCTCGCGTTTGCGATGCTGTTGGCGTGGGTAGCCGTCCGGAGCCACTCGGCCATGATCATCGGCGCGTTTGCCGCCGGGCTGATTCTCCATCCCACTCCACGCCGGCGCGAGATTGAATCGAGTGTGACCTCGCTCGGACATTTCTTCGTGCCAATTTTCTTCGCCAGCGTCGGCGCGAGCGTTGATCTTCACGCCCTCTTCACTCCCGTCGCCCTCATCACCGGCAGCGCGTTGACAATTGTCGGTGTATTTGGGAAAGTCGCCGCCGGTTATGCGCCGCGGCAATTTGACGGGAACAAACTGCTCATCGGAGTGGCGATGATCCCGCGCGGCGAAGTCGGCCTGATCTTTGCGCAGATGGGGCTCGCCACCGGCGCGATTCTACCCGAGGAGTTTGGTGCACTGATGATGATGGTGGTGGTGACGACATTCATCACGCCGCCGCTACTCGGACGTGTGGCGCGTCGGGCATGGCACACGGGAACGTTTCGACGGCCCGGCGATGGAGGTATCGACGACCTCGTGGCGGGGGCGTCGCAGCCCAATGTTCGGAAGACGGTACCGAGGATCCGAACACAATAAAAAGGCGAACAGGGAGTTGAACTGACGCGAACGTTGCAGGGCGAACGGAATAAGCAGTTCCCGTTCGCCCTGCAACGTTCACCTTGTACTGTTCGCCTCGTGCCGTTCGCCCTGCAACCTTCGCGTCAGTTCAACTCCCTGTTCGCCTTTTTATTGTGTTCGGATCCTCGGTACCGTCTTCCGAACCTCCGGCTGCGACGCCCCCGCCACGAGATCATCGATGCCCCCGTCGCCGGGCCGTCGAAAGGTTCCTGTGTGCCAAACCCGGCGCGCGATGCGTCCGAGCAGTGGTGGGGTGATGAATGTCGTTACGACAACCATCATCATCAGCGCACCAAACTCCCCGGGGAGAATCGCGCCTGTGGCGAGCCCCATCTGCGCAAAAATCAGACCGACTTCGCCGC
>JANYKA010000093.1 GCA_025358315.1 Gemmatimonadota bacterium
ACACGATGCGCGCGACCGCAACTCTGCGGGCCGCGCGTTTTGTGTTTCCTGCGTTTTTCCCTTCTTCGTTTTTCCTGAGGCACGACAGCTAATGATGCATCGCATTGAACGGACGTTTGCCGGACGCCAGCTCACGATCGAGACCGGCCGCATGGCCAAACAGGCCGCCGGATCCGCCGTCGTCCGCTTTGGCGACACGATGGTGATGGCCGCGGTGACCGTCAGCGACAAGCGCAGCACACTGCCGTTTTTCCCGCTGACCGTTGAATACAAAGAAAAGACCTACGCCGCCGGCAAAATTCCGGGTGGCTTTCTCAAGCGCGAAGGGCGTCCGCACGACGACGAGATCCTCTCGTGCCGCATTATCGACCGCTCGATCCGTCCGCTCTTTCCGGAAGGATTCCAGAACGAAGTGCAGGTGTTCATCTACGTCATCTCGGCCGACCAGGAAAATGACGCCGATATGCTCGGTCTGCTGGCGACATCGTTCGCGTTGAACGCCTCGCGCATTCCGTTCGCTATGCCAATCGCCAGCGTGCGCGTCGGCCGGGTGCAAGGCAAGTGGGTGCTGAACCCGACCTTCCAGCAGCTCGAGTTCTCGGATATGGACCTCATCGTCGCCGGCTCGCAGGATTCGATCGTGATGGTCGAAGGCGGCGCGCTGGAGATTCAGGAAGCGGACGTGGTCGAAGCGATCGGCATTGGTCAGCGCGGCATTCGCGAACTGATCGCGATGCAGGAAGAACTCCTCGGCAAGGAACGCGCCGAGAAAATGTCGTGGGTCAAGACCGAAACGCCGGATGACGTTATCGCCCGCGTGACAAAGGAGGCGGAGAAGAAGATCGTCGCCGCGATCAATCAGAAAGACAAACAGACCCGTATTGAAGCAGTCGAGAAGGTGAAAAACGAGGTGAAGGAACTGCTCAAGGTCGAACTCGCGGTGGATCATCACCCGCATATCGGTACTGTGCTGGGTGACATCGAGTACCGCGTGCTCCGCGATCAGGTGCTCGACAGCGGGCTGCGCGTTGACGGCCGCAAGCCAACCGAAGTGCGCGCCATCTCCATTGATTGCGGCCTCCTGCCGCGTGCCCACGGCTCGGCGCTCTTCACGCGTGGTCAGACGCAGGCGCTGGTTGCCGCCACGCTCGGCACGGCCAGCGATGCGCAGCGCATCGACAGCATTGATATCGCCAAGGAATCGACCAAGTCGTTCATGCTGCATTACAACTTCCCGCCATTCTCCACCGGCGAAGTGCGCCCGATGCGCGGCACCAGCCGTCGCGAAATCGGCCACGGCAATCTGGCCGAGCGCGCCATCGCCGGTGTGCTGCCGCCGTTCACGGAATTCCCGTACACCGTTCGCATTGTGAGCGATGTACTCGAGTCGAATGGTTCCAGTTCGATGGCGTCGGTCTGCGGCGGCTCACTGTCGCTGTTCGATGCCGGCGTGCCGATTCGCTCGGCCGTTGCCGGTGTGGCAATGGGGCTCATCAAGGAAGGGAAGAAGTACGTGATCCTCACCGACATCCTTGGCACCGAAGATCATCTCGGCGATATGGACTTCAAGGTTGCAGGCACAAAGGACGGCATCACGTCTATTCAGATGGACATCAAGATTCAGGGACTCGAGATCAAGTTGATGGAGGAGGCACTTGCGCAGGCGAAGGAAGGCCGCCTGCACATTCTTGGTGAAATGAATAAGGCACTCGATGGTCCGCGCCCGGAAATGTCGCCGTGGGCTCCGCGCATTGTCACGGTGCAGATCAGCCCCGAGAAGATCGGCGAGCTCATTGGACCGAAGGGCAAGAACATTCGCGGGATCCAGGACGAAACCGGTTCTGAAGTGACGGTTGACGATAGCGGGTTGGTGACGATCGCCGCCGTCGGCGCAGAATCGATGGAACGGGCTCGCCAGATGGTCATGGCGATTACGGTGGAGCCGGTAGTGGGCGAGACGTACGAAGGTCCGGTGAAGAGCACGACCGCGTTTGGTGCGTTCGTCGAAATCATGCCGGGCACGGAAGGCCTCGTGCACATTTCTGAACTGCAGTGGGGCCGCACCGAAAAGACGGAAGATGTGGTCAAGAAGGGCGATCGTGTGAAGGTCAAGCTCATTGAGAAGGACGAGCGCGGGCGCTTGCGGCTGTCGATGAAGGCGTTGATTCCGAAGCCCGATGGCATGGGGGGCAGCGAGGGTGCAGCCGCCGCTCCGGCCGAATCGTCGGCGTATGGCGATGGGGCACCGTCCGGTGGCGAGAGCCGCCCACCTCGTGAAGACCGTGGCGGCCGTGGTGGTCGCGGTGGTCGTGGCGGCCGGTAACGCACAATGATTGATGGTAGCGCCACTCTCCCCTCCGCGACCCGCTTGGGTGAGCGGGGGGTAGAGCGCACCGTACTGCCAAATGGATTGACCGTACTCTCGGAACACATTCCGGGGGTGCGGTCGATTGCTATTGGGGCGTGGGTGCGCGCGGCATCGTTGCACGAACCGCGCGAGCAGATGGGCGTATCGCACATGCTCGAGCATCTGGTATTTAAAGGCACCGAACGCCGATCGGCACATCAGATCGCCAGTGCATTGGAGTCGCTCGGCGGCTCACTCGATGCATATACGGCGCGCGAGCATACGTGCTTTCAAGCCCGTGTGCTGGATGAGCACCTGCGTCAGGCAGCGGATGTCATTCTCGACTTGGTGTTTCGTCCGCTGTTACGACCTGCCGATTTAAAGCTCGAGCGAAAAGTGATTTTGGAAGAGATCGCGATGGTCGAAGACACGCCCGACGATCTCGTATTTGAACTGCACAATGCCTCGCTCTGGGGCTCGCATCCGTACGGTTATTCGATTTTGGGAACGCGCGAGAGCGTTGCCGGAATGGCGTTGGAATCCGTTCGCGAATTGCACGCGCGGGCGTATCACCCTCCGCAGGTCGTAGTCGCGGCGAGTGGCAATGTCGAGCATGCGGACCTGCTCGCGGTGCTCGAAGCCGCGGGCTGGAACGACGTGCCGCGCGGCAATGGTGCGACGCTCCATTCGCCTGCACCGGTCCCGGTTGCGCCAACAGAAAAGCACGTCGTGCGCGACGGTCAGCAGGTGCACGTAGTGTTCGGATCGGCGACCGTCCGCCATTCCGATCCGCGGCGTTATACGCTGATGTTGGTGGACAACCTGTTTGGCGGCGGCATGAGTTCACGGCTGTTCCAGCGGGTGCGGGAAGAGCTGGGGCTCGCATATTCCGTATACACCTTCCAGTCCTTTCACGTGGATGCAGGAACGCACGGCGTCTATGTCGGGACGGCGCGTGACACTGCCGACCAAGCCGTCGCTGCCGTTCGCGAGGAGCTCGCGCGATTGGCAACCGATGGGATTGGAGATGCGGAGCTGGCGATGGGCAAGCAACAGATCAAGGGGCAGATCACGCTGTCGATGGAAGGCGTGACGAGCCGGATGTACCGGGCGGCTGCGGTGGAGCTGTTTGATGAACCCTTTATGCCGCTCGATGAAGTGCTGGCGAAGATTGACGCCATTACGGTGCAGGATACGCGCGATGTTTGTGCGGAGTTTTTCAGGCCTGAGCTACAGACCCTGGTGAGTTTAGGCCCCTCTTAATTCACTTTGACCTACCAAAAACTTATATGAAGATCGGCATTCCGAAGGAAATCAAAACCAACGAGAATCGTATCTCGCTGGTGCCGGCTGGCGCTGAGGCGCTTGTTGCAGCTGGTCACACCGTCACCGTCGAAACCGGCGCCGGACTGGGCAGCGGGTTTACCGATGAGCAATACACCAGCGTCGGGGCGAAAATTGCGCCGAACGCCGATGCGACGTGGGCAGGGGCCGATATGGTCATCAAGGTCAAGGAGCCAATCGAGACCGAATGGAAGCGCATGGAAAAAGGGCAAACTGTTTTCACCTACTTTCACTTTGCTGCCGATGAAAAGCTGACGAAAGCGCACATGGCCACGGGCGCGGTTTGCATTGCCTACGAGACCGTCGAGTTGCCGTCGCGCGAGCTGCCGCTGCTGACCCCGATGTCCGAAGTCGCCGGTCGCATGGCCGTGCAGGAAGGCGCCAAGTATCTCGAAAAGTTGTATGGCGGGCGTGGGGTGCTGCTCGGCGGAGTGCCGGGCGTACCACCGGCGAAGGTGGTGATTCTTGGTGGTGGTGTTGTCGGCATCAATGCGGCGAAAATGGCCGCCGGCATGGGAGCGAAAGTGACCATCCTTGATGTGTCACTGGAGCGCCTGCGCTATCTCAGCGACGTGATGCCGGCGAACGTGCAGACGATCTATTCAAACCGTCACAATATTTTGGAGCAGATTGCCACGGCCGATTTGGTCGTCGGCGGTGTGTTGATCCCGGGTGCCAAGGCGCCGAAGCTCGTGCGCAAGGAAGACTTGAAAACCATGCGTCCGGGCTCGGTGATCGTCGACGTGGCGATCGACCAGGGCGGCTGTGTGGAGACGATTCACGCGACGACGCACGAAAATCCGGTCTACACCGTCGATGGTGTGATTCACTATGGCGTGGCCAACATGCCGGGTGGCGTGCCGCGGACATCCACGCTCGCACTGACCAACGCGACCTTCCCTTATGCACTTCGGCTGGCAAATAAGGGCTGGAAACAGGCGTTGAAGGACGATCCGGCACTGTTGAAGGGGCTCAACGTGGTGGATGGCAAGATTACCTACCGCGGGGTGGCAGAGGCGTTTGGGATGGAATACCACTCGCCTTCGGCGTTCCTCGGGTAACAACTCCAGGCGACAGTTCGAGCACACCTGCCAAGCGGGCGGCGTGCAGCGTTCAACCGTGGGGCTCAGGATGGCGGGGGAACAGCTTGTTGGCTGTTCCCCCGCCATCTAACTTTTGTGCATGCGCTGGCCATTCTTTAAATCCGGTTCGCTCTTTCCTGCGAACGCAATCGCTGTCGATCTCGGAACAGCGAACACGCTTGTCTACGTCAAGGGCGAAGGCATCGTCTTGAACGAACCGTCGGTGGTTGCGATGGATCGCGAGACGAAAAAAATCAAAGGTGTTGGCCTCGAAGCCAAGCGCATGCTTGGGCGCACGCCTGAGGGCATCATCGCCGTGCGGCCGATGAAGGATGGCGTCATCGCCGACTTCGACGTCACGGAAAAAATGTTGCGCTATTTTCTCACGCTGATCATTGAGAACCATGTGTTCAAGGTGAAGCCGCGGGTGATCGTATGCGTGCCGTCGGGCATTACCGAAGTCGAACGCCGCGCCGTGCGCGATTCGGCGCTCGGTGCCGGCGCGAAAGAAGTCTTCATGGTTGCCGAGCCGATGGCCGCGGCGATCGGCGTCGGACTGCCGGTCGAAACGCCGACCGGCAACATGGTGATTGACATCGGCGGTGGCACAACGGAAATCGCTGTTATTGCGCTGAATGGAATTGTCAGCGACACGTCGATTCGCGTGGGTGGTGATGAACTCGACATGGCGATCGTGCAGTTCATGCGGAAGAGCTACAACCTGCTGATCGGTGAGCCGACGGCGGAGCAGATTAAAATTCAGATTGGCTCGGCGGCGCCGCTTGGTGAAGAGCGGGAGATGGAAGTGAAGGGGCGCGATCTGGTCTCGGGTATTCCGAAAACCGTGCGCGTGCATTCCGCCGAGATCCGCGAAGCGTGTCAGGAGCCGGTGCAACAGATCGTTGACGCCGTCCGTCGGGCGCTGGAAATCACGCCGCCGGAATTGGCGAGTGACATCGTCGACCGCGGCATTGTGATGACCGGTGGTGGCGCACTGATCCGCGGGCTGGACGTATTGCTGACGCAAGAAACGGGATTGCCGATTCACGTCGACGAAGATCCGCTGACCTGCGTGGTGCGCGGTTGCGGTCGCATTCTCGACGACGAAGAGAAGTATTGGTCGGTGCTCACCACCTGAGCGCGGCGCCATAGCCGTGCCGCGTCCAGCGCGAACGGATACCCGCGTCGATGTTGTGATCGCCGTCCTGTGCGGCGTGGTGTCATTTGTCATTCTCATTTTGCCAGCGCCGGTGCGTGAGCGTACCGCCTCAGCGTTGCGGGCGACGCTGGTCGCCCCACTGGCGTCGATGCAAGCGAAGGCCGAACTCTCGCGACGCGCATTTCTCGCGCACGATGACGCGGTGCGAGTTGCCGATAGCGTGACGCTCCGGTCGCTGCGGCTGATGGGTGTGGAACAGGAGAATGCGCAACTGCGTGCGTTGCTCGGGTTGGGTGCGGCGGTCAAATGGGGATTTGTGCCGGCGGAAGCGCTGCAAGGGCGCAGCATTGGCGACGACTACACCGTCACCCTTTCGGCCGGCAAACGTGCGGGAGTTGAAGCGCTGTCGGCTGTGGTGGCGCCGGAAGGGCTTGTTGGCATGGTCGAACACGTGGATCAGTCGCTGAGTATCGCGATTCTATGGCCGCACCCGGATTTCCGCGTGAGCGCCATGGCGGCCGATGGGAACACGTTTGGCATCGTCCAGGCGCATTTGACGCAGGGAGCGGAGCGATCCCTGCTGGAGTTGCGCAGCGTGCCGCTCCGGTCGCAGTTGAAGGTCGGCACATTGATCGTGAGTTCGGGGCTCGGTGGAGTGTTTCCGCGGGGCATTCCGATCGGAACCGTGATGGCTGAGCTCAAGACCGCTGAGACGTGGGCCCGCACGTATCTGGTGCGACCGGTGGCGCGGCTCTCCGACGTTACCAGTGTGTTCATCCTTTCACCGGCGCGGGTGCGGGCCGGAATTGAAAGTGTGTGGGATATCGGCTCCGCAGCGGACTCGGCAGCGCGCCATATCGGCATGGCGGCTGACTCGGTGGTGAAACAGTTCCGGACCTCGGCGGACTCCGTGACAAAGAAGAATATCCTGCCACCGGCAGATTCCGTGCGTCCTGACAGTGTGAGACGCAAACCATGAATGCAACCAAGGTGTTTTGGTTCACGTTGGTATTTTCGCTGCTCGTCGCGCTGAATTACACACTGCGGCCCGTGTTGGAGTGGCGGGCGCCGATCGATTTCCTGATGATCGCGTTGCTGCTCGTCTCGGTGCGGGCGCGGCCCGGCGTGGCGGCGTTTGCCGGCTTCACGCTCGGGCTGCTGGCCGACTCCCTCACGCCAGGCGCATTTGGCGCTAGCGCCCTGGCAATGACGGTCGTCGGGTTCGGAGCGAGCTGGTTGAAGGCGGCGTTTTTCGCAGACAATGTCGCACTGAATCTGATCTTTGTGTTTGTCGGGAAGTGGGCGTTCGATCTGCTCTTTTTGGTTGCTGAGCGACGGTTGGTTGGTGCCGATCTGCTTGTGCAGGTGGTGCTCTGGTCACCACTGTCCGCCGCGGTGACCGCTTTGGCCGGAGTAGTCGTGTTGCTCGCTGTCCGGCCGGTACTGGGAGCACCACGGGCGTGAGTTTTCATCCCAACGAAGTACAGCGACGCGGGCGGATTGCATCGGGGCTCCTGTTTCTCACCATGGTGTTTTTGATTGGATCGTTTTTTCGCACACAGATTTTGCAGCACTCGCAATGGGTGCTGAAGTCGGAAGGAAACCGGCTGCGCGAGGTGCCGATTCCGGCGCAGCGCGGGTACATCTACGATCGGACCGGCGCGATTATCGCCGAGAATATTCCGGGATATACGATTTCACTGCTGGCCCAGAGCAGTGACGAACTGACCACGGTGCTACGTCGTCTTGGTGGCACGATCAGTGTGACGGACGAACAGGCCGATGCGGTGATGCGTCGCTATCGCAGAAATCCGAGTCGCCCAGCGGTGATTTTCAACGATGCGTCATTCGAACTGGTGTCGGTCCTTGAAGAACATCGGATCGCTTTTCCGGGGCTCATTATTCAGGCCTCACCGAAGCGGTACTACCCTGATGGGGCCGCCGTAGCGGCACTCGTGGGATACACCGGCGAAGTCAACGAAGCGGAGCTTCAATCGAAATCGTATGCCGGGTACAAGCCGGGTCAGCAGGTCGGGAAGATGGGACTGGAAAAGCAATACGAATCCCGGTTGCGCGGCCGTGAAGGAGTGCGCTTCGTTGAAGTGGATTCGCGGGGACGCATTGTGCGTGAAGCGGGCGCGCGACAAGACATCAGCCCCGAGGGCGCGAAGCCGCTCTACACCAATATCGATCTCGACCTGCAGAAGTTTATGGTCGGTATTTTTGGGGACTCGTTGCAGGGAGCGGCGGTAGCGATCGAACCGAAATCGGGTGAGGTGTTGGCGTTGCATAGCGCGCCGTCGTACGACCCGAACCGTTTTATTGGTGGCGTACCGACGGAGTATTTCCGGCAACTCAATACCGATCCACGACGCCCGATGTTCAATAAGGCGGTGCAGGGGACGTATCCCCCGGGCTCCACGTGGAAACTGGCCACCGCGGTGATGGCGCTGCAAGCCGGGGTCGTCAAGCTCGATGACCACATGGAAAAACCGTGCACCGGCGGAATGCAGTATGGCAATCGCTATTTCAAATGTCATGATCATCGTGGGCACGGCTCGCTGTCGCTCGCCGAGGCAATCGAGAAGTCGTGATGTGTATTTCTATCAACTCGGACTGAAACTCGGCCTTGCCCAGCTCGTGGCGGGTGGCATTTCATTGGGCTCGCGCGACCGCACAGGAGTCGACCTGCCGAGTGAGGCGCGATCACAGTTTCCGACGACGCCGATCAAAGAATATTTTGATAAGAAGTACGGGAAGAACAATTGGAATCAGTCGGCATCGCTCAGTCTGGCGATTGGGCAGGGCGAGAACTCACAGACCGTGATTAACATGGCGCGGTTCTATACGGCGCTCGCCACCGATGGTCAGGCCGCGCGCCCGCAAGTAGTACGTGGCAATGCAGAGCGGCATCAGTTGTTTCAACTCGACAGTGTGCAACTTGCCGGCATACGCGCCGCACTGGCCGGAGTGGTGACGCGTGGGACGGCCGCGGCGGCGCGGATTCAGGGCATCGTACTCGCGGGAAAGACCGGCACGGCGCAGAACTCGCAAGACACCAAGAATGATCATGCATGGTTTGTCGGGTTTGCGCCGGCAAACGATCCGAAAATTGTGGTCGCTGTGATGCTGGAGTTTGGCGGCCATGGACCGCGCGCCGCGCACATTGCGTCGAAAATTATTGAACACTTCCTCAAGGCGGCCACGGCGCAGTTCATCCAGACGGAGGGTCCGTGAGGCGGGGGCGAGTTGCCGACTACCCGCTGGTGGTGATTGCGCTATTGCTCTCGGCGTTCGGTGTGTCGATGGTGTTTTCCGCCGGGCAGACGGATGTCCCCACCGCCGTACAGTTTCTATGGGAACGTCAATTGCTTTGGTTGGCGATCGGGATTGTCGCCGCGTTTTTTGCCAGCCGTGCATCCGTGCGATTGATCGACTGGATGACCACGCCCGTGTTTACGATCTCCTGTTTCGTGCTCCTGATTCTGCTCTTCGTCGGGAAAGGCGCCAAGACGGGGGTGGCGACGCATAGCTGGCTGGCGATTGGCGGCATTAAGATCGGCCAGCCGGCCGAGCTGGCCAAGATTGCCGTCGTGTTGATGCTCGCCAAAGTGCTTGCCGCGCGGCGTGATGCGCCGAAATCACTCATCGACCTCTGGCAGCCGGCATTGGTTGTTGGAATTCCCTGGCTGCTCATTATGGCGCAGCCGGATCTCGGCACGGGGTTGATTTTTATCGGCATCTTTTTCGCGATGCTGTTTTGGAGCGGCGTGTCGTGGCAATTGTTGCTGCTCGTCGCCAGTCCCGGAATCAGTTTGTTGCTGGCCTTTGGGACGGCAGGTCTCTGGGGCGCATGGTTCTTGCTCCTGATCGGACTGGTGCTGTATTACCGGCCGTATATCGCCGAAGGTGTTCTTATTGTGGTGATGAATGTGGTGATGGGAGTGCTGGCGCCATTTATCTGGGCCCGGCTCAGTCCATATCAACGCGGCCGCTTTTTAACGTTTCTGGATCCATCAGCAAATCCGCAAACGTCGGGCTATCACGTGATTCAGTCGCAGGTCGCGATCGGCTCAGGCGGTTGGCTAGGGAAGGGATTTACCCTCGGCTCTCAAAAGCGACTCGCCTTCCTACCTGAACAACACAACGATTTCATTTTCCCCGTGGTGGGCGAGGAACTCGGGTTCCTTGGCGTTACGGTCGCGCTGGTGCTGTTCTTGCTGCTCTTTTTGCGGTGTGTGCGGGTGGCGACACGCGCGACGGATTCGTTCGCCAGTCTCGTCGCATTTGGATTAGTGTCGATCTGGTTTTTTCACGTATTGGTGAATGTCGGCATGACGCTGAACCTGATGCCGATCACCGGGTTGCCACTGCCGTTCTTTTCGTACGGCGGATCGTTTATGCTGGCGTGTTGGATTGCGGTGGGGATTGAGGTGAGGGTGTCGTCGGAGGGGAGAGGGAGGGCGGATACCCTGGTGATTTGAGTGTTGAGTGGGAGTAGGAGTGTTGAGTGCGAGACTGGTGGGAGATAGGAGTGGGAGAGGAGTGGGAGACTGTAGTGCGAGATCTTAGTGGGAGATCTTAGTGCGAGGCTCAGATCAGGCGCTGGCGTTCGTTGCGGCCGGCTAGCCAGCGTTGGTAGCCCAGCAGCAGGCGGCGAAGTTCGGATAGTTGTTCGTCGCGCAGGTCGCAAACTTCTGCGGGAAGCGCAATGCGGGCAGCGCGGTACCAGGACTGGCTTTCGCGAAGGGAACCGAGTGCCATGCTCATGAATCGCGCACGATCTGTGGTGGTAGGGCGCCCGAGTCCTTCGGCGATGTTCGCGCTGATTGACGCAACCGATCGATGAAGTTGATCGGGAAGCGAACTTCGCGGCGGCGCACGCTGCAAATC
Organism: Gemmatimonadota bacterium; assembly: GCA_025358315.1. Classification (GTDB taxonomy): domain Bacteria; phylum Gemmatimonadota; class Gemmatimonadetes; order Gemmatimonadales; family Gemmatimonadaceae; genus Fen-1231. The sequence continues at coordinate 10,826 of JANYKA010000093.1, forward strand.
GACGACATCCTGGGACGCGGCGTCGAGAAGAAAGAGCGCGACTCGATACGCGTGAAAGCGCCATACCGGATCTTTTGACAGGGTCGCCGGTGCCGTGACTTCCCAAGCGCGGAATGCATCGTCGTTGATAATTGGCATGCCCCAAATGAACTGCGCAGCGGTCGCAATACCACAATCGTAGGGATGCGTTCGAAGCCTTTCTTCGCGCAGAACTCCCACTACAGTCTCCCACTCCTCTCCCACTCCTATCTCCCACTAGTCTCGCACTCAGCACTCCTACTCCCACTCAGCACTCCGGCTCCCACTCATCAGTCCCCCTAGTCGCACCCCCTCCGTATGCCCATATTGGTGAATGGCCGCCTGGTTCCGAAAAGAAAAAAAACCCCGCCAACCCCGCGGTGAAAAACTCGAAATTCCTCCGGACGTCTGGGAGAAATGCGAAGCGTGTGGCCACACCGATATCCGCGAAAAATTCATTCGCAACATGAACGTTTGCCCCAACTGTGACTATCATCGTCGCATCCGGGCCAACGATTACCTGAATATCCTGCTGGATGAAGGCACGATCGACGAAAAGGACCAAGATCTCCGGTCCGTTGATCCGCTGAACTTTCCCGACTACCCGGCGCGACTCAAGAAGGCGTTGACCAATGCCGGCGATAGCGACGCCATCGTCACGGCGAGCGGCCTAATGGATAAAATGCCCGTTAACCTGGGCGTGATGGACTTCGCGTTTATGGGTGGCTCTATGGGGTCGGTGGTCGGCGAGAAGATCGCCCGACTTGGTCAGCGCAGCTTGGAGAAGAAATTTCCACTGATCATTATCTCCGCATCCGGTGGGGCACGCATGCAGGAAGGCGTCCTGTCCCTGATGCAAATGGCCAAAACCTCTGCCGTGCTGTCGCAACTCGCCGAACGGCGGATTCCCTATGTGTCCATCCTGACCAATCCGACGACCGGCGGTGTGAGTGCAAGTTTCGCGATGCTTGGCGATGCGATTCTTGCTGAGCCCGGAGCGGTGATTGGTTTTGCAGGTCCGCGGGTGATCAAGCAGACCCTGGGTCAGGATCTTCCGGAAGGATTTCAAACGGCGGAGTTTCTCCTTGATCACGGCATGGTCGACAGTGTCGTGCACCGGCACCAGCTTAAACTGACAGTCGGGCGGCTGCTCCGTCACATGAGTGGCGAACCAGCGGCCGACGGATGGGCGTCGGCCTGAGGACGTACCACGACGCGCTCGATTTTCTCTACGCGCGCACCACGGGAGTCTGGAAGCTTGGACTTGAGCGGGTGGAGGCGTTCCTTCACACACTCGGCGATCCCCATCGACAGTTGCAGGCCCTGCATGTGGCGGGCACGAACGGCAAAGGGAGTGCCTGTGCGACGCTCGAAGCAGTGTTGCGCGCCAAAGGGTTGCGGGTGGCGAAGTACACGTCGCCGCATCTCATTGATTTTCGCGAACGATTTGTCATCGACGGCGTGCCGGTGCAGCCCGAACGCATTGTCGCGTTCGTCGACAAATGGACTCCAGAAGTCGAACGGCTGGGCGCGACGTTTTTTGAAGCGACCACGGCGATGGCGTTCGAATTTTTTGCGGAGGCCCGCGTGGATGTCGCCATTATCGAAACGGGGCTCGGAGGCCGACTCGATGCGACAAATGTGATCACGCCGCTGGTCGCCGGCGTCACCACCATCAGCATCGATCACATCGAGTATCTGGGTGGAACGCGTGAACTGATAGCCGCCGAGAAGGCTGGTATTTTCAAGGCGGGTGTGCCAGCAGTGATCGGTGATCCTGATGTGCGCATCCGCGCGCTACTCGCGCAACAGGCCGCAACGCACGGTGCAACACCGATTCGTGTTGTGTTTGAGGATGGAGCGCCGACCAACGTGAGAGTGAACCCGGATGGGACGGCGTTCACGTTGCCCGACCATCGAACGTTCACCACTCCGCTGCTTGGCGCCCACCAGGCAGCGAATACGGCCGTGGCGCTGGCGATGGCCGAGCTGTTGCCCACGGAGCTGCGACCGACGGAGGCTGAGCTCCACCGTGGTCTGCCCCATGTGCAGCTCCCGGGCCGGTTTCAGCGGGTGGGTAAGTATCTCTTTGATGTTGCCCATAACCCTGACGGGGCGGCCGTCCTCGTCAACACCCTTGCCGCGATTGGGCCTGCGAAGCCGGTTGTCGCTGTGCTCAGCGTGCTCAGCGACAAGGATTGGCGCGGGATCATAGACGTCCTGGGCCCGGTCGTGGACCAGCTGATTCTGACCAATGCGCCGACCGCACCCCCCAACAGGGCATGGCACCTCCCGGAACCGCTGGCATATGCCCGGGCAATGGGGTTTAACGCTGAGCTGGTGCGGGATTTTGACCGCGCTTTGGAGCTGGGGGCAGAGCGGGGAGCGACCGTGCTCATCACAGGGTCGTTTCACACTGTAGGCGACGCGATGTCGCGTCTGGAGGTAAGTCCCACCGGCGGCTAGCTTTAGTGTATGGCCGGTGGAGCACTCCCAGGGTTTCGAGACTTCTATCCACACGAATTCGCGCAGCGCGCCCATATTTTCCGGGCCTGGCGTGAAGTCGCGCGTCGATACGCATTTTCGGAATACGACGGACCGCCCCTTGAGCCGCTCGATTTGTACACCAAGAAGAGTGGTGAAGAAATCATCGGCCAGCTGTACAATTTTAAAGACAAGGGCGACCGCGACGTGGCGCTCCGGCCGGAAATGACTCCGACGTTTGCGCGGATGGTCGGCGCTCGCGCCAATGCGCTACGCAAGCCGGTACGCTGGTTTTCGATTCCTCAGCTCTTCCGATACGAGCGCGCGCAACGTGGCCGGTTACGCGAGCACTTTCAATTAAATGTCGATATCGTTGGTGAAGCGAGTGAACTCGCCGATGCCGAGTTGCTATGTGTGGCGATTCACATAATGAAGGAACTGGGACTCGGGCCGGCGGATGTACGGGCCCGGGTTTCAGACCGCCTGCTGCTGAATGCATTGCTGGCCAAGATCGGAGTCGTGAGCGAACAGGTGGCCGCGGTATTCTCGGTGATTGACAAGATCGACCGCGTATCCGCGGCGGCAACGGAGGAAAAACTCGCCGAGATCGGACTCAACCCGTCGCAGATTGCGCGGATCGTCGGTCTAACGGCCCGTCAGACGTTAGACAGTCTCAGACGGGATTTTGGGACCGACGGGGAGCTCGGCGTGCGGTTTGCCGTACTCGATCGCTATTTCGCTCATCTGACCGCACTCGGTGTCGGCGATTGGATCGATCTCGACCTGCGCATAGTTCGAGGCCTCGCCTACTACACGGGGATCGTCTTTGAACTTTTTGACGCCAAAGGTGAACTGCGGGCCATTTGTGGCGGTGGACGTTACGACACGCTGCTCGAATCGCTCGGTGGCGCCAATCTCCCGGCGCTTGGATTTGGCATGGGCGACGTGGTGCTCGGCGAGCTGCTCAAAGAGCGGGGATTGCTCTCCGTTTCTGAGGGCAGTGGTGCCGATCTGTTTATCGTGGGCGGCAACGGCGTGCTGCAACATGGCATCGCTGACGCACTGCAACTCGCCAGTACCCTCCGCGCCGCGGGGTTGAGTGTGGATTATTCACTCAATGCCGAGGTGTATCAAACACGTGCCTCGCGCAATCAGGTGGATGGTGCGAAAAAGTCCGGCGCACGTGCGGCGATTTATTTCGACAGTGAAACGGACGTGGTGGTGCAGGGGCTCATCGGAAAACTCAATGACGCACCGAAAATGATTTTTCCGGCATCGCCGCTCCTGGCGAATGATCTTCGGGTCGTTGCCGCACTGAAAGATTGGTATGAAACGAATTTGACGGGTTCCGCCGCTGGCGTGCCTTCGCTCACCCCCGACGCATAAAATGGCCGACGATAAGAAACTCACCACTCGCGCTGAAGACTTCAGCGCGTGGTACAACGAAGTCGTACTTCGCGCCGAGCTGGCCGACTACTCGCCGGTGAAAGGGTCGATGGTGATCCGTCCGAACGGGTACGGCATTTGGGAGCGGATGCAACGCGCGCTCGACGACATGTTCAAAGCCACTGGCCATCAGAACGCGTATTTCCCGTTGCTGATTCCTGAGAGTTTTCTGAAGAAGGAAGCGCAGCACGTTGAGGGGTTTGCGCCGGAAGTGGCGGTCGTGACGCACGGGGGCGGCAAGAAACTCGAAGAGCCGTTGATTATTCGTCCCACCAGCGAAACGATCATCTATCATATGTTCGCAAAATGGGTGCAGAGTTATCGCGACCTGCCGCTGCTGATCAACCAATGGGCGAATGTGGTGCGCTGGGAAATGCGCACGCGTTTGTTTTTGCGCACGCTCGAGTTCCTCTGGCAGGAGGGGCACACCGCGCATGCGACCCACGACGAGGCCGAGGAAGAGACGCGGCGTATGTTGGGCGTGTATCGCGACTTCATGGAAAACTGGATGGCAATGCCGGTCATCACCGGACTCAAGACGGAAAGCGAGAAGTTCGCAGGTGCGTTGCGGACTTACTCGTGTGAAGCGATGATGCAAGACAACAAGGCGTTGCAAGCTGGCACGTCGCACAACCTCGGCCAGAATTTCGCCAAGGCGTTCGAACTGAAATTTCAAACAGAGAAAGGCGACGAAGCGTTCGCCTGGAACACGAGTTGGGGTGTCAGTACACGAATGGTTGGTGGTCTTGTGATGACGCATGGTGACGACAATGGATTGCGCGTGCCACCGCGTCTCGCACCAATTGAAGTTGTGATCGTGCCAATCTGGAAGGCTGACGAAGAACGGGTGCGGATGACCGAGGCCGCGCACAATCTGCGCAACGAACTCGTGGCTTGGACCGGGCGCGGCGCGACCGACCGGTTGCGCGTGCACATTGATGCGCGCGTTGGCATTAAGCCCGGCGCCAAATATTACGAATGGGAGTTGCGCGGTATCCCGCTGCGCCTTGAACTCGGCCCGAAGGATCTCGAAAAGCAATCCGTATTTTCGGCGCGGCGCGATACCCGCGAGAAAGCGGCCATCCCGATGGCCGGAGTGGCCGAATCAGTGGCGAAACTGCTCGAGACGATCCAAAGTGATATGTTCGCCGCTGCCAAGGCCCGGCAGGAGGCGAACAGTATTCGCACGCCAATGACCTATGAGAAGTTTAAGGAGGTCATGGAAGGCGATGGCGCCTTCGTCTATGCGGGATGGAACGGCGATCCGGCAGTCGAGGCGCGTGTCAAAGAGGAAACAAAGGCTACCATCCGTTGCATTCCAGATGCGGAGTTTCGTTCAGCCGTCGCACCGGCCACCTGTATGGTGACTGGCGAGCCGGCGAAATTTGAGGTCATATGGGCGAAGGCGTACTGACTGACGCCTATGCGCGCCGCGATGGCGTGCTGTACTGCGAAGGCGTACCGGCCGATCAGATCGCTCTCGGGGCTGGAACGCCGGCGTTTGTCTACAGCGCGGCGGTGATTCGCGATCGCTACCTCAGACTGACGGGTGCGTTAAACGGGGTACCACACCGCGTGCATTATAGTCTGAAGGCGAATGCCAATCGGGCTGTCCTGAAGCTGTTGCGCGAACTGGGCGCGGGTGTCGACGTAGTGAGCGGGGGCGAGCTCTTTCGCGCGCTGCGTGCCGGGTTTACTGGCCGCGACATCATATTTGGCGGAGTGGGAAAGACCTCCCAGGAGCTGCGGGAAGCGCTCCAGGCCGATGTGAAATTGATCAATGTCGAGTCGGAAGCCGAGTTGCGGCTACTCAGTGATATAGCGGCCGAGCTCGGAGTCACGGCACCCGTTGGATTCCGCATCAATCCGGAGGTCCCCGTTGCCAACGCCCATGCGTTCATCGCGACGGGCTCCAAAGGTCATAAGTTCGGAATTCCGTTCGGTGATGCAATTGGCGTTGTGCGCACGGCGCTGACGTTGCCGAACATCCGGGTGCTTGGCCTCGACATGCACGTGGGATCTCAGCTCTCGACGTTTGACCCGTATCGCGCCGGCCTCGAACGAATGGCGGATCTCGCGGAGGAAATGCTCGGGTTAGGGGCGACGCTCCATTTTGTCGACATTGGCGGAGGGTTGCCCGTTTCATATGGGGAAGGTGCACCCGATCCCGATCTCGGCATCTATGCTGCACTCATCACGCCGGTGATCAAAGATCTCGGTGCCGAGTTGCTGGTGGAACCCGGCAGATTTTTTACGGCGGCGAGCGGTGTGTTGCTGACACGAGTGCTGTACCGCAAGCAGAGCGGCGGAAAAGCGTATGTAATCGTCGATACGGGCATGACTGAATTGTTGCGACCATCGCACTATTCTGCGTACCATCTTATCGAAGCCGTAAAGCCCAGCGGCCAGCGGGTCATCGCAGATGTGGTTGGCCCCGTGTGCGAAACGGGCGATTTTCTCGCGCTGGACCGGGAAATGGATGATGTTGCTCCCGGGGATCTCGTGGTCATACATACGACTGGCGCCTACGGTTACGTGATGTCTTCGAATTACAATGCGCGACCAAAGGCGGCCGAGGTACTAGTCGATGGCAACCGGTACGCCGTAGTGACTGCGCGTGAATCGTACGACGACCTCGTGCGGCTCGAGCAGGACAATCCGACCTGGAGGACTGCCTGATGCTCGTTGGACTGATGTCCGATACGCACGACCGCGTGCCGGCGATTGCCGAGTTGCTTCGATTGATGACCGAGAAGGGTGTGAGCATGGTGCTGCACGCCGGGGACTACTGCTCACCGTTTGCCATTAAGCCGTTTCAGACGGCGAATATGGCAATGGCCGGTGTCTTTGGCCGGAACGACGGCGATCCAGAAGGGCTGCGTTCTGCTGCGGCGCAGGGCATGGGCATTGAGTTATTCGAGTCTCCGCACAGCCTGACGATCGGGGAGCACAAGATTCTCATTGTGCACGACATCGGCGATGTGAGTGCGCGCTCGATCAAGGGCCATCACATTGTCATTCACGGTCAGGAACATCAGCAGTCCATGAAGACGCGCGGCGATACGTTGATAATCAACCCCGGTGAAGCGTGCGGCTGGATTCACGGCGCACCTACTGCGGCGATTCTCGACCTCGATTCCAAGCACGTCGAGTTCATTAAGCTCTCCGACCCTCAGTGGGCGTTTTAGTGACGTCACGGATTCTCATTCTCGATTGCGGTTCGCAATTCACCCAGTTGATTGCCCGGCGGGTTCGGGAAGCGCATGTGTACTCGGAAATTCATCCGCCAACGCGTTCACTCGAGTGGATTCGCGATTGGAAGCCGACGGGCATTATCCTGAGCGGTGGACCGAATTCAGTGACGGATGCGGGGGCACCGACATTCGACCCCGGAATTCTTGATGTCGCGCCGTTGCTCGGCGTGTGCTATGGCCTCCAGTGGATCACGCACATCGAAGGCGGGCGCGTCGTAGCTGGCGGCGGGCGGGAATACGGCCGGGCGCAGATCACGATTGAAGAGAGCGACGGATTGTTCAGCGGATTTGCGAGAGGTGAGCGCACGACGGTGTGGATGAGCCACGGCGATCATGTCGAGGAGCCGCCGCCGGGGTACGTCAAGACCGCCAGTTCCGGCAACAACGTGGTCGCCGGATTCCGGCACAAGACGAAGCCCATTCACGCGATTCAGTTTCACTCCGAGGTCGCACACACCGTCCGCGGCGCCGACATCATCGCGAACTTTCTGTTCAAGGTGTGCGGGGCTAAACCGGATTGGACCCCGGGTTCGTTCATTGATCATGAGGTGGCAAAGATCCGCGCCCTAGTGGGTGAGAAGAACGTCATCTGTGGGCTGTCTGGCGGTGTCGATTCATCGGTGGCGGCGGCGCTTGTGCATCGCGCCATTGGCGATCAACTGACGTGCGTATTCGTTGATACGGGATTGTTGCGTCTGAATGAGCGCGAGCAGGTGCAGAAGACGATGGGCGAACATCTTGGCATCAAGCTCGTCACCGTCCGTGCTGAAGACCGGTTCATGAAGGCGCTCGCCGGCGAGAGCGACCCCGAGAAGAAACGTAAGGCGATTGGTCATGTCTTCATTGAAGTGTTTGAAGACGCTACGGCGCAGGCGGGGGAACACGCGGAATTTCTCGTGCAAGGCACGCTGTATCCGGATGTGATTGAGAGCGCGAGCACGACGGGGGGCGCGAGTGCGACGATCAAGACACATCACAATGTCGGTGGCCTCAAGGCCGACATGAAGTTCAAGCTGATCGAACCGTTGCGCGAGCTTTTCAAAGACGAAGTGCGCCGCGTCGGCCGCGAGCTTGGCCTTCCAGCGGAAATGGTCGGCCGGCATCCGTTCCCTGGGCCGGGCCTGGCGATTCGCATCCTCGGCGATGTGGATCAGGCCAAACTCAATACGCTGCGCAAGGCCGATGCGATATACCTGGACGAAATCCGTACGGCCGGGTTGTACGATGATATCTGGCAGGCGTTCGCCGTATTTCTCCCGGTGCGCTCTGTCGGCGTGATGGGCGATGACCGTACCTATGACAACGTCATTGCCCTGCGCGCCGTGACGAGCACGGACGGAATGACCGCCGACTGGTTTCCGTTCCCGCATGATGTGTTGGCAAAAATCTCCAGTCGCATAATTAATGAAGTGGAAGGCGTAAACCGTGTTGTGTACGACGTGAGTTCGAAACCTCCGGCGACGATCGAATGGGAATAGGTCCGGTTGGCTGCACGCTGTACACTACACAGCCGTTATGATTCCTTTCGCTGAGCTTCGCCCATCGAGAGGCGAGCTCCGCGAAATGCTGCGGCTCGCTGCTCCGATCGTGCTCGCCCAAGTCGGCATTATGCTGATGGGCGTAGTGGACGTGGCAATGGTCGGGCGGGTTTCGCCGGCCACCATCGCCGCGGTCGCCCTGGGCCACATTTATTGGGTCACTCTCACGGTGCCCGGCCTCGGCTTGCTGTTGGTGCTCGATCCGGTCATCTCGCAAGCGGTCGGCGCGCGGGACAGCATGGGCATTGGCCGCGGCGTGCAGCGCGGAGTGATCCTTGCACTCGCCCTGAGCGTTCCAACGGCGCTCCTCCTGCTGCCCGGTGAATTGTTTTTCAGTTTTCTGCGACAACCTGAGCAGGTGACACCGATCGCGTCTGTATTTGCGCGCTGGTCGGCATTGGGCGTGTTGCCGTTTTTTCTGTTCGTGGTGTGCCGGCAGTCTTTGCAGGCGATGGGCACCGTACGGCCAATGGTGATTGCGATCTTTGCAGCGAACTTCCTGAATGTCGCGCTCAACTGGGTGTTCATCTACGGCAATTGGGGTGCGCCCGCACTAGGCGCCGTGGGATCGGCGCTCTCGACCGTCATTAGCCGCTGGGCGATGTTCGCGATGGTGCTGATACTTGGCTGGCCGCAGCTGGGGCCGGTGCTCCGGCAGTGGTATCCGGAGTCGTTCCGGCTTGCACCGCTGCGGCGAATGTTGCACATCGGCGTACCCGTGGCATTTCAGCAGTGGTTGGAAATCGCTGTCTTTGCATTTGGAGCGATCGCGATTGGATGGATCGGCGCAGTGCCGTTGGCCGGCCATGAGATTGCGATCAACCTGGCGTCCATCACATTTATGGCGCCGCTCGGAGTATCATCGGCGGCCGCAGCGATGGTGGGGCGGGCGATTGGGCGTGGCGACCTTCCGGCGGCACGACGCGACGCGGTCGCTGCCATTGTGCTAGGTGCGGGGATGATGGCTATTGCAGGCGCTGCATTTTTAATATGGCCGCAAACGATCGCATCGTGGTTCGCGTCCGACCCCGCCACGGTGGCAATGGCTGCTTCACTGCTTTCGATCGCCGCGCTTTTCCAGATATTCGACGGCATTCAATGCGTGGCGACGGGCATTCTCCGCGGCAGTGGCGATACCCGGATCCCGATGCTGCTGCATCTCGGTGCCTTCTGGGGAATCGCCGCTCCGCTCTGCCTGTTGCTCGCATTCGGCGCACATATGGGGCCGCGCGGAATTTGGTGGGGATACGTCGTCGGGCTCGGCGTCGCGGCCGTGCTGCAACTCATGCGTGTTCGCTGGCGACTCGGACAGGACGTTCAGCGGCTCCGCATAGACGAGAGCGCTGAACATCCGATCCTTGATTAGACGTTCTTTTCTTCGAGCAGTCGCATGAATTCCGCGGGCTGGGTAATGCTCAGTAGCCGATCGGGCACGTCGGGTTCTTTTGAGAACTGGGCGATCTTGCCAAGCACCGGCAGATATTGATTCGAGACTTCGAGTGGCGGCGCGACGATCAGAAAGAAAAAGTGCACCGGTTTTTCGTCGATTGCCTTGAAGTCGAGTCCGGCCGTCTTGCGGCCGAAGGCGACGCGCAACTTGCTTACGACGAGCGACCGGCAGTGGGGAATCGCGATGCCGCGGCCGATACCGGTCGAGCCGAGATTCTCGCGGCGCTTGAGCATTTTGAAGAGCATGCCCTCGTTCTTTTCGTCGAGCCCGAGCAAACCGATCAGCTCCTTGAGGACCTCATCTTTGGTCGTGCCTTCGAGATCGAGCTTGACGGCATCTTCGGAGAAAAACTCGCGCAGTTCCATTCCAATCCTCTCTTCTCGCGCTATTTACTTAGCACGGCTGTTGGCAAACGAATTATTCCCAAGCTAGCATCTGTGCAGACACGCGTCAAATCGTGATGTTGCAAGCAGTTGCCTCTGGGTTTAGGTTCCGGCATATGCCCACTTTCCCGTATCCGGTCGGTCACGCGGTGCCACTGTTTTTGGCGCCGATGGCCGGAGTGTCGGAGTCGCCCTTCCGGCGCCTCTGCCGCCGCTTTGGGGCGGACGTAGTCGTAACGGAGTTCCTTAGTGCTGAGGGAATTCGCCGGGAGAATGAGGCGACGCTTTCGAAACTGCGGTTTAGCGAAGATGAGCGCACCATTGGCGTGCAAATCTTTGGGGCCGATCCCGAAGCGATGCGCGACGCCGCTACGCTGGTCACAGACGTATTCCAACCCGAGTTTATTGACATCAACTTTGGTTGCCCGGTCAAAAAAGTTGTTCGGCGCAATGGCGGGTCGGGCTGCCTTAAAGATCTCGATCTCGTGCAACAGGTGATTCGCGCCGTGATCAGCGGAACGCACTTGCCGGTGACGTGCAAGATTCGCAGCGGATGGAACGAAGAGATGCGCGATCCGGTCACCATCGGGTTGCGCTGCCAGGACGCGGGAGTGAAGGCCATCGCGCTGCATCCACGTACGCGGACACAGATGTACAGCGGCCACGCCCACTGGGACGAAATCGCCGCCCTTGTGGACGCACTCGATATTCCCGTGATCGGGAACGGTGATATCAAGACTGCCGACGATGCGGCGCGCATGCGACGCGAAACGAACTGCGCTGCGGTAATGATCGCGCGCGGGTCGTTCGGTCAGCCATGGATTTTTGACCAGGCGCGGGCCCTGATCGACGGCGCCCCGCCGGTGCCCACGCCTCCGGTAGAAGTGCGGTTCGCCGCCGCGCTAGAACATGCGCGGATGGTGCAGGACTATGAAAACGATCCCATTGGCGCCGCATTGGAATTCCGCAAGCACCTCGGCTGGTACGTGAAGGGATTGCCGGGTTCGAGCGATCTGCGGAAGTTGTTGCACCAGGTGAACAGTTTCGCCGAGGTTGAAGGGATCTTCGCTGCATATCTGGAGCGCGGGTTGCATCTCGAGCGCCGCGACGCCGATCTCGCGGCCGGCGATGCTCAGGAAGACGAGTTGATCGAGGCGGAAGGCTAGTGCGCCGCGAACGGGTGCGCGCGTTGCTCGACGACGTCGCAGCAGGGCGCGCGACGATTGAGCAAGGGCTCGACGCATTGGACCGCGAGCCAACAGAAACGCTGCCGTTCGCCAGCATTGATCACCACCGGGCGCTTCGGAACGGATTCCCGGAAGTGGTTTTCGGCGAAGGGAAAACAGTTGATCAGACGGTCGCGATTTGCGAACGGCTTGCCGCGCGCGGAGACGGATTTCTCGTCACGCGCACGAACGACGAGCAACGTGCCGCTCTGACGCGGCAGTTCCCGCTATCGCGTGCCAATGTGCTGGCGCGGACGGTCAATCTTCCGGGAAGCGTGGGCGCAGTTGCCGCTAACGGTACGCGCTCGGCGCTTATTGTCACCGCCGGAACCGGAGATCTGCCGGTCGCCGAGGAGGCGTCAGAAACGCTGCACGCGCTTTCTATAACTGTGACGCGACTCACGGACGTAGGGGTGGCCGGCATCCATCGATTGTTGTCGCAGCAGGAGGCATTGCGCGGCGCGGCGGTGGTGATCGTTGTAGCTGGGATGGATGGTGCGTTGCCGTCAGTTGTTGGTGGGCTGGTGCGGGTGCCGGTGATCGCCGTGCCGACGAGTGTTGGCTACGGTGCAAGTTTTAATGGACTCGCCGCGTTGCTGACGATGCTGAACAGCTGCGCGGCGGGTGTGACAGTGTGTAATATCGACAACGGATTCGGCGCGGCGATGGCGGCGGCACGAATACTGGCGGCGTCGAACGACGGTTGATACGTGGCAGGGCGAGAGCCTTGCGCAAGCTTTCCGGCAGGAGTCCTACATGAATAGGGTGCTGGATATTCTGCTGGCGATTGCGGCCGCGCCCGTCAGATGGGTGGCGGCGCGTCGCCGCGAATCTGAGCCTTCGACTCCGTTGGACAATGTGCCGCTCGATCACGCCCGGCGTTCGCCACCCCGTGGATTTTGGAAGTCGTCGCTGGCCACACTTCGCAGAGCGACGACTGGTCCCGAGAAACACGAGGCGGTC
>JANYKA010000110.1 GCA_025358315.1 Gemmatimonadota bacterium
CACACCTTCTTGAACCGCACGTTATCCGCTGAAGGCGGAACGGCACGTTCAAGATCGACGCGCCAGCAGTGCGCCAATGCGCGAACATTGGGCGGATTTGACTTGCGATCTTCCTGCTTGCGTTCGAGCGAAACCAATTGCATGAGATAGTCTCGCGGGAGATTTGCTGCGGTGCCGCTGGCAACAATCATGTCTCGGGTGAAGTTGCAGCGATCCTTCGCGAGTACCTCCAGTCCGCCTGCGTCGAAGCGAACGCCGGGCATCTGCATCCATCCTAGCTCACGGAGGACTTCAACTTTAAGCGGAGAGGACGTTTTTTCGTCCTCTGCGGCCTCCGCGAGTGCAGAAAACAGCGTCCCAGAACGGCGCGCCGCGAACAGCACAAAGAACTGGCCGATGCGCGTGGAATCGGTTTCTCTTCTTACAGCGTCCGAACCCAACGCAATCGCTGCGGCTGCCTCACCATCGACACCGCATGCGGCGAGGGTATACCAGTAAAGCGACGTCGAATCATCCGGGGCAGGCAGACGAGCATTGCGCGTGGCCTTTCGCGCTGCCGTGCAATCCGCCGGCGTAGGTACGAGTTGCGCCGCGGCTAAACTACCGGCTACCGTCAGCACGACCCACGCGCAGAGCAACGACCGCTTCATGGGAAAGCCTCCTGAGGCGCCGTCACGGCGGGGGGAATGGCGAACGGCGGATCAACACAAAGCAACGAATGGTGCCCGAGTCGGTTGGTAGGGCGCCAACGGTTCGCCGACCGAAGATGCGGTTATACTCCGGCTGTTCGAACTCCTGTTCCGAAGCGGCCAACGCATCCCAGAATGTAGCCACCGGATAACTGACCATCCCGCGTAGATCGTCCGCCGTGCCCTGCGTGACCGTTCGTTCGAATACCCCAGCGAGGTTGGAGGATGCCACCGCATTCACGAGGCGTTGAAAGTGGGAGTCGCCTCCGAGGGCGTTGCCCTCATGCTGCTCAGCTTCCGATCGAAGGCGGGCAACACCACTGGTGTCGCACGCGGCAATCTGTCCAAGATCGATGCCGTTCTCGATCCAGCGGAAACGGCGTCCGTCTTGATCATGATACCATACTGTTGCCATTGACACCCCAAGGCCGCCGTATAGCGAGGGGTGAATCCAGGACTGTGTATGGTCGTTGAGTGGCGGAGCACTCGCGAAGTGTGCGAGCCCGTCGTTTGGACCGCCAGCGACGAGTCGGGCATACGATGTCGGATCCGTGAATTGGCGAAACATCCCAAGTTCGTGATATAGAAAAGTGCCATATGTTGCCGTAACGGGCCCTGCTGCACCCCGAACGAAGTGAGCCGGGTACGCGGCCATTCGCTGTGGATGGATTCCACGCACAACTTGGGGGAGCGTGTTGATCGCATAGGGAGCAAATACACGATTCGTTACCGTTACGGAGTCGCTCACGATGGGTAGTGGCCGCACCACACCGATGGAATCCGGCATCGAAACGGTCACGGAAATCCGAGTCGAAGCGACCAACGTTCCTTGCCAGACCGCCGTATCGCCGGGGGTGTGTCCCGTATCGGGCGGTGCGTTGATGAAAAGCCGGACGGCCGGATCTATGGACTCCGCGATCCGCTGAGTGATGGAGAATGGACGCGACTCTCCCACGTAGATCTTACACGTGACAGCAGATACAGAAAGGTCGTGCAGGCCAAATGAGATGAATGCGCGATTGCCTGTGTACTCGAGAGCTACGGAACCCTCCGGTATAAGTGAATCCGCATACGGGTCCGTTGCGAATGTTGCTCCGGTGCGCGGCGCGACCATAGTATCGCAGGCACCGCGAAATCTGGCACGCGCTGATGGACGCGGTGCTTATGGCGCGCGTGCACGTCGTGCACGTGGAGTCGCAGTTGGGGCTTGGCCGCGAGCTCGAAGCGCCGGCATTCGACTTGGGAATCACGCGCCGGAGAGGGGTTGTATCCAGCACGGCGCGCGGTTATTCTTCGTGTCCGCTCGGGAAACCGGAAAGTGCTGTTTTCAGAGGCGACGGGCCGCGTGGCCCGTTTGTGTCTCCGGGCAAAAGAGTTGAAAAAAAGATGATTCGAACCGTTGACAGAAAAGAGTACAACGGGTTATTCTGAAAGGCTGGCGCAGAATGCGCGCCACACCAAATCGCTTTTTGAAAATTGAACATGAGATCATAAGGGTGTGTAGGCGATCTCGTTGACCCGAATCCATTCAGGGGTTCGGCGAGAGATTAGACCTGAAAACATTTTTATGTGATTCCGAATAGCGCTGT
>JANYKA010000118.1 GCA_025358315.1 Gemmatimonadota bacterium
ATCGAAGCCTGCGGGTTCGCGAGCTGCAGGTCGGTGTTCACGTCCGTCGGCCCCGCCAGCGTCCGCACCTTCGCCTCCATGTCCTTGCCCGCCTTATATAGCGTCGGCAGGTCAGAGCCCGTCATCGTGTATTGATACAGCCCCTTCGCAGAGCGGCCGCCAATATTAATGGTCGGTGGATTGACGGGATACACCGCGATCCCGGGAATCTCGCGCAACTTCTTGCTCAACTCCGGAATAACTTCGTCGGCGCTTAACGTCCGCTCGGCACGCGGCTTCAGTTTCATGGTCACACGGCCGGCATTTGAAGTTCCTGATCCGCCGCCGTACGCCGAACCAACACTCGAAATTGTCGACTCGATATTCGGATCAGCCAGAATAACGGCTTCCACCTGCTTCTGGTGGCGCACCATATCCTCGAAGCTCGTGCCCTGCGCCGTCTCGGTGCTCGACTGCAATCGGTTCTGATCTTCCGACGGGAAGAACCCTTTCGGTACGATCTGATACAGCACGCCAGTGAGCACGAGAATGATCGCAGAAAATCCCATCGCCACTGACCGATGACGCATCACCCAGTGCAGCGTGCGCCCGTAAAACCCAAGTACCCACTGATAGCCACGCTCGAACGTGTCGAACACCCTGTTGTGCGATCCATGGATATTGGTGGCCTTAAGAAATTTCGCTGCCAGCATCGGCGTCAGCGTCAATGACACAAAGCCCGATACCAGGATCGCTACGGCAATGGTCACGGCGAACTCACGGAACAGCCGGCCGACAATGCCACCCATGAAGAGCAGCGGAATAAATACCGCCGTCAGCGAGATCGTCATCGATAGAATCGTGAAACCGATTTCGGCAGATCCATCAAGCGCCGCTTGCAGCGGCGGTTTGCCCATTTCCATATGGCGCACGATGTTCTCGAGCATCACGATCGCATCGTCCACGACAAAACCCACCGCAAGCGTGAGCGCCATCAGGCTCAAATTATCAATACTGTAATTCAGGGCATACATGACGCCAAACGTGCCGATGATTGACATCGGCAATGCCAAGCTCGGAATGACTGTCGCCGAGATATTGCGGAGAAAAAGGAAGATCACCATCACGACCAACGAGAGCGTCAAGAGCAGCGTGAACTTGACGTCGCGGACGGAATCACGAATACCCTGCGCCCGATCATAGAAAATCAGCGTCTCAACCGATGCCGGCATTTGTGCCTTCAGCGATGGGAGCATGGCCTTCACCGCATCGGCAACCAACACCGTGTTCGACCCCGGTTGCTTCTGCACCGCCAGCGTAATCGACCGCGTGCCGGAGTTCCATGACGCGATGCGATTCTGTTGCACGTCATCGAGTACCGTGCCGACATCCCGCAACCGCACGGGCGCTCCATTCTTGTACGACACGGTGAGATTGCCGAACTCTGCGGCGTTGTTCAACTGCCCGCTCGCCGAAACGGTCAACGCCCGATTCTTCCCCGAGAGCACACCGGTGGGAAGGTTGACGTTCGCCGAGCTGATGGCCGTCGCGACTTCATCAATCCCGATGCCGCGACTGGCCAGCGCGCGCGGGTCCACCTGCACGCGAGCCGCGTACTTCATTGAGCCAAACACATTCACTGCCGCGACACCACTTACCTGCGACATGCGCTGGGCCATCACGGTTTCGGCATATTCGTCGAGTTGCGACAGCGGCATCGTCTTGGACCGCACTATCAGGTATAAAATCGGCTGGTCGGCTGGATTCGTTTTCTGCATGGACGGCGGGATGATTCCCGGCGGCAACACACCAAGCGTTTTCGAAATCGCCGATTGCACGTCGAGCGCCGCACCATCGAGATTGCGATCCAAGGTGAACTGAATCGTGATCGACGTGCTCCCGAGCGCGCTCGTGGAGACCATGTTGTCGATGCCGGCAATCGTCGTGAACTGTTTTTCCAGCGGCGTGGCGACCGATGCCGCCATCGTTGCCGGGCTCGCGCCAGGAAGCGACGCCGACACGCTAATGGTCGGGTAGTCTACGCTCGGCAGATCGCTCACCGCGAGGCGTTGATACGCCAGGAGACCAAAAACAAGAATCCCCACCATGACCAACGTGGTCATGACGGGGCGCTTGATGAAGAGTGCGGTCATTTTCCGCTCCCGGGTGCCACGGCCGCTGGATTCGCTGCCGGAGCTTTGATCTCCACTTTTGCGCCTGGTGTCAGGCGAGACTGTCCATCCGTGACGACCACTGCGCCCGGTGCAAGTCCTTTAAGTATTGTCGTGAGCTCTCCGACCAGACGGCCCGGTGTCACGGCCTGAATTTCGGCCGCACCATCCTTCACGAGAAACACGAATGGACCGTCCTGCCCAATCTGCACGGCGACATTCGGAATCAGCAGTGCGCTGGGATCCGAATACAGCTCCAATTTCACGGAAACAAATTGGCCGGGCCAGAGGTTGCCCCGCTCATTTGAAAATCGCGCTTTCAGTGTCACCGTTCCCGAGGTCGTGTCCACGCCGTTGTCCACAAAACTCAGCACGCCTTCTTCCGTGCTGGCATCGCCCCGCGGCGTCGCCCACACCTTCAGCGTTTTTCCCGCCGCGTACTTCAGCACGCTCGGCAGCTCCTTATCGGGCACAGTAAAACGCACGAGGATCGGATGGATCTGGTTGATCACCACGAGAGGCGGATTGGCGCCGGGCTTCACGAGATTCCCGAGTCGCAGTTGCAAGGCGCCGGTCTTCCCGGAAATCGGAGCACGCACGGTGGCGTTCTCCAGATTGAATTTCGCATTATCAATCGCCGCGCGATCGGATTCGACCACCGAACGTTGCGCGACCGCGTTGGCGAACGCCTGATCGGCCTGCGATTTCGTGACATAGTCCTTGGCCACGAGCGCGGCATACCGGTCGGCATCGCGCTGCGCGTTCGCTGCCTGCGCGGCGTCACGGCTCATTGCTGCATTTGCCTGATCGAGTGCAGCCTTGAACGGGCGTGGATCAATCACAAGCAGCACGTCGCCCTGCTTGACCTCGTCGCCTTCTTTGAATCGCACCGCGGTCAGCACGCCACCAACCTGCGACTGGACCGCTACGGTTTGCATCGGCTCAACGAGTCCGTTTGCCAGCACGACATACGGTGCATCGGCGAGCGCTGCCGTCGCGACTGTCACCGACACCGGCGGCTTTGGCGGAGCAACCTGCACGCTGCACGCTGCACCCCCCGTCATGGCCACAAGAACCAGAATGTGACGCAGCAGAATCAGCTTAGGTTTGTGCATCTATTTTCTCCCTGCCGCAGCAGGGGTGAGAGTGAGGTTGGCTTCGCCACGCGGCCCGAGCACACCGGAATCGCGGCCGAGTTGCGCCAGCGCGGTGTACCAGGTCCACCGCGATAACACCACTTGCGCGCGCGCATCAGCAAGAGCACTCTGTGCCGTCAGCAAGTCGAGAATACTTCCGACGCCTTCGGCATAGCGGCCCCGCGCCACTTCTTCAGATTGGGTGGCGCTCGTCAGAAGTTCGGCGGACGTCGACACCCGCTGCGTTGCGGTTTGGAGCGCATAGTACGACGTAAATACTTGAGCAATCGCCAGCAGCCGCGCCTGTTCGGAACGTGCGGCGGTAGCCGCGGCATTCTCCTGCGCCGTAACAATATCGTATTCGCGGGAGAACCCGGTGAACAGCGGCCAGTTGACTTCGAACGTCAGCGCGTTGGTGCTCCCCTGCAACAGCGAATTATTCGATCGCGTTTGCCCGAGATTCGCGCCGATCAAAAAACTCGGCAGGGTCGCCGACCGGGCGGCCCGTACTTGGGCGCTGCTTTGGCGGGCCAGCGCACGGGCGGCGGCCACATCCGGACGGCCGCGGACGGCGCGTTCAACCAGCGAGTCAACATTCTCCGCCAGCACCATCACTGGTTGGGCGCCAGTGTCGGGCGCAACATCGAACGCCGAGTTTGCCGCGAGTCCGACCGCCAGCGCCACTTGGGCTCGTGCGGCCTGCACATTGCCATCGGCGCTTTGCGCCACGAGTTGTGACTGGGCGAGCGCCGTTTTCGCTTGCAACACGTCGGCAATCGTGGCGAGGCCGACGTCGTGCCGGCGGTTCGCCGCCTCGAGATTGGCCTTCGCAGTGCCGACAGCTTCTGTGGCCGCGATGGCAAGCCCGCGGCTGGCCTGTAGCGCAAAATACGCGCTTTGCGACTGCAGTACGACGTTCTGTATCGCGGCGTTGTGAGTCAGGTCGGCGGCAAAGAGCGCTTCGTGCGCCGCGGCCATTGTCCCACTTCGGGCGCCAAAGTCAAGCAACAGGTATTGCAACGAAAGCGTGGCGGAAACATTGGTGCGCGACGACGGCACAACGGTACTCGTCGAAACAGATCGTGATGGCCCGCCTTGCACATCTGCGGTGACCGAAGGCAACCAGCGACCGCTAGCCGAACCGTATGTGGCGGCCGACGCCCTCGCCTGCGCCCAGGTCGCGCGCGTCAGCGGACTATTGGAGAGAGCCAGGTTCACCACATCATTGAGAGACAGACGGTTAAGGTGAGCCGTGACCTCGGCCGGCACTTCGGCTCCTCGCGTCGCCAACGCCTGTTCGCCGCCCGCGAGGGGGGCACCGGCTTCATTGGGCGCAGTCCAGACGCGCCCAGGCGACGCCGGCGTAGCCGTCACTCCACCAATAGTCGAAGGCGGCGCGCAGGCCGAGCCGAGCGCCGCCAAAAGCACCATAAGCGAAGCCGCGCGGGAAACGGGCGCGCGGCGCAGTGAAAGCTGAGAGGAAATCATCGTCAGTAATGATACGTAGTTGCCCTTGCAGACGTTCAGAACGCGGGTGCCGGGTCGGATCGCCCTCGCGCCTGGCGCGCTCCACTGGCCATTATTATGTGAATGCCAGATACCAACCTTCACACGACTACAGACCACACATTGCCGCCAACAGCGATTCGCTCGTTGCGGATTCCGCGGGCGGTATTGCTTGGCCTGACCGTCGCGTATCTGATGATCGGTGCGTTCTTCGTGTATCGGCTCGCCGACCGGTCTCATTTGGCCGTGGCAGATCAATTGGAAACGCGTGTACAGTCGTCACGTCGATCCATTGAGCGACTTGTCGACAGGGCACGCCTCACGGCAAGCACTGCAGGCAGACTTCCTGCGGTAGTCGCCGTGGTCACCGCCGGCCAAAATGATGCGGCAATACGATTGGCCGCCGAAATGCACCGGCAGATCGATCCCTTGCTCACGGTCGAGCGCGTTGCTGGAATATCATTGCTCGATGCCAGCGCCATCACGCTCCTATTGCCCGGCAACGATTCTGTAATTGCACTCACGCTCGAGCAGCACCCGGAAATAGCAAAACGGATTGTTTCCGATGAAAATTATGTATCCCCGATCGTCGCGGCGGCCGTGCCGCTTCTCAGCAAGAATGGGACAGTTGAGCCTGGGCAGCCGACCATGTTCGCCGCCAGTCAGGTGCTCAACGAAAGCGGAACACGAGTTGGTACGATCATTCTCCGCCTTCGTCCGGCCTTGTTGCTTGACGTCGTGCTTCAAGGCCAGGCGATGGACCGAAGCGACGACGCATTCGCGTACCGATCCGACGGTGTTGCGGTCACCAGCACCAGATTCGACAACCAACTCCAATCCCTTGGTGTTTTGCCTGCGGGGAGCAGTGCGGCGATGCGTCTTCGCTTGTCGGACCCGGGCGGCAATCTCACCCGTGGATTTCACCCGACCACCGATCGTGCACGGCAACCACTGGAGCACAGCGTTGCTCAGGCCATCGCCGGTGAAAGCGGTGTCAATGTCGATGGCTACCGCGACTACCGCGGCGTGGAAGTTGTTGGCGCGTGGACGTGGATTCCGGCGATCG
>JANYKA010000123.1 GCA_025358315.1 Gemmatimonadota bacterium
ACGCCATTCATCAATAGAGCAACGCAGCCCCGTGTATTCGGCACTCGGCTTGGGAGCGCAACGTGACCGGCCATTCGCATCACGGGCCGCCGAGTGCGCCAGTCGCGCCGCTTGCCACCGATTCATCGGCGAAGGCGCCGGAAGTTTCGTCGTGGAAATTGCTCGCCACACTCGCTATCGCTGGCGCCGCGGCCGGACTACTCGTAGTTGCAGTCTACAAAGCCACGTTGCCGACGATTGAACGGTACGAAGCCGCAAAGGTGGAAGGCGCCGTTCGCGAAGTGCTCAAAGCTCCAGCGCGGTGGGACACCCTGTATCTACAAAAGGGCTCACTGACCAAGACGCCCTCTGCTGGCGAAGATCGGAAAGGACTTCCCACGGCATACATCGGCTACGACAGTGCCGGAAAGAAGGTTGGCGCTGCCGTGACTGCACAGGAGCCGGGATTTCAGGAGGAGGTGCTCTTGATGATCGGGTTCGAGCCCTCGAGCGGTACCCTTATCGGATTTAAGGTGCTCGCGGAGAAGGAAACGCCAGGGCTCGGCGACAAAATCGAACTCGATACGTCGTTCGGCGCACAATTCCCAGGCCGAATCGCGCCGCTCAAGAGTGTGAAAACACGTAACGCAACCGATCCCAGTCAGGTACAGACCATCACCGGCGCGACAATTTCATCGCGTGCGGTCATCCGAATCATCAATCATGCGGTGGAGCGGTGGCAACCGCTTCTCGCCGCCTACGCGAAGGCAGGGACGAAGTGACCACCGCCGTCGCTCCTACGTTTGCTCCCGCTCCCGATTTCGTTCCGGGGTCGCCTCCACCGGCGACACTATGGGCAGATACCTGGCGCGGTATCGCCGCTGAGAATCCCGTGCTCGTGCAAATGCTCGGGATGTGTCCTACGATGGCCGTGACCAACAGTCTCGCGAATGGGATTGCGATGGGCGTTGCGACGACGTTTGTGCTCGTCGGCTCCGGCCTCTTCGTTTCACTTTTCCGAAAATACATTGCGCATGAAGTGCGGATCACTTCGTATATCCTCATCATCGCGACGTTTGTCACACTCGCCGATCTGCTCCTCGCCGCCAGTTTCCCTGAAATCAGTAAGGCGCTCGGGCCGTTCATCCCGCTCATCGTCGCAAACTGTCTGTTGCTTGGCCGTGCCGAGGCGTTCGCGGCCAAGGTGGGGCCGGTGCGCGCGGTGGCTGACGGAATGGGCATGGGCATCGGCTTCACGCTTGCACTTTCGGCGATGAGCACCATACGCGAATTGCTTGGCCGCGGGTCGCTACTCGGCTTCGATGTTCTCGGTCCGCGCTGGGAGCCGTGGGTGTTCATGGTGTTGCCGCCAGGCGGCTTCTTTACACTCGGACTGCTACTGATGACCGTCGCGTGGATTGCTGAACGCCGGCGCCAGCAGCGCGTCGCGGAGGCCAAGTGAGTAACCTCGCCTGGATTTTCGTCTCGACGTTGCTGGTGAACAACTTCACGCTTGTGATGTTCCTCGGACTCTGTTCGTTCTTCGGTGTCACAGCGAAGATCGAAACGGCGTGGCGGCTCGGATTGGCGAACACCTTCGTATTGATCATCACCGCGGTATGTGTCTGGGTCCTCAACGTCTACATTCTTACGCGGGCTCCGTACCTGCGCACGATCGCCTTCATCGTCGTGATTGCGTCCGTTGTACAGATCCTTGAGATGGCCGTGAAGAAATATTTTCCGGTACTCTTCCGCCAGCTTGGGATCTACCTGCCGCTCATCACTACCAATTGTGCGATCCTCGGCCTGGCGCTGTTCCAGACGAGCCGACGCTACACGTTTGTCGAAGGAATCGTCTTTGCGCTTGGTGCCGGTGCCGGGTTGACGCTTGCACTTTCGCTGCTGGCGTCGATTCGTGAGCGAATGGAAGTGACCGATGTGCCGCTCATTGCGCGGCGGATGGGACTCGTGCTCGTTGCCGCCAGTTGCCTTTCACTGGCATTCATGGGATTCGCCGGGATGGGAAGTCAATGATTGACACAATTATCGGAGTGGTATTGATGGCTCTCCTGTTCGCGCTGTTTGGTACGCTTAAGTACCGCAGCTGCACGGGCCATTGCGCAGGATGCACCGGCGTCTGCGGGCGTCATTCAGAGGGAGATCATGATGTCGAGTGACCCGTTCCTTCGCCGGCATCCGGACCGCCGCGAATTTCTCACTATTGGCATGGGCGTGTTCGTGGCGCTTTCACTGCCGCTGGCACTCCGCCGGCACGTCACGCTTGTGAAGCGCACCTTCCCGATTATGGGCACGATCGCCGAAGTGCAGATCGCGCATAAAGATGTCGCCTATGCTGAGTCGGCCATTGATGCCGCGATTGCCGAGCTCCAGTGGGTAGAGCGCACGATGACCCGATTCCGCAGCGACTCTGACATCGGTCGTGCTAACACGGGCGCCGCACGCGATGGTGTGCGCGTAACATCCGAGACCGCCATTGTGATCACGGCGGCGTTGCACGCCGCCTCGGTAAGTGACGGCCGGTTCGACCCAGCCGTTGGCACGGCGTCAGAGTTATGGGACGTGCTCAACCGACACGAGCCGCCGGCCGGTGATCGCGTGCAACGCTTAGCGGCGCGCGGTTTTTGGCGTAAGGTGGACATCGCCATACGCGAAGGTGCGCCGCAGCTGCGTTTTGACGATCCTGACCTTCATCTCGACCTCGGTGCGATCGCCAAAGGTTATGGTGTCGATCGCGCCACTGATGTGCTCCGTGCACGAGGCGTGCAGCACGCGATTGTTACGGTCGGCGGTGACCTGTTCGCTCTCGGGCAATCGCCGGACGGTGATCCGTGGACCGTGGGCATCCGGTCGCCCCATGATCGGCATGAGTTGGCGGCCACGCTCCTTGTCACAGACCGTGCCGTCGCCACCTCTGGTGATTACGAACGGTTCTTCCGCTGGCATGGGATGCGCTTTCACCATTTGATCGATCCGGCGACGGCCGCGCCGCGTCGCACGCCGTTCCATAGCGCGACGGTGCTGGCCAGCCGTTGTATCGACGCTGATGCAGCATCGACCGCTGTATTCGGACTACCCCGTGACGAGGCGCTGGCGATCGCGCAACGGATTGACACAAGCGCCGACGTAATTCCCTTGATGTGAGTGACGTGAAGAAACGTTTCCGCAGGAGAATGATCAAATGAAGAGCCAAAAGATTTTCTGCAGCGCGTGCGACCGTGAAGTCCGCGTGCTCATCACTGACCCGGCTCCCATGGAAGGGCCGGCGACGCTGCACGATGAAGAGATCGTGTGCCTCGAAATCGGCGAGCAGTGCACCGGTAGTCTCTGTCCTATCGGGGCGACTGCACCGAACGCCATGGTGAGCCGACTGATCCGGAATGGGTTGCCACTCGACGGCATGCGCACTGTGCGGTCGCTGTGCCCGTCTTGCGGACTGGAGAACGAAATGGCGCTCTACGGTGAAGGGCGGGCGGCATGCACCGTATGCGGCAGCCCGGCGCGCTGGACTCTCGAGCATGCGGAGCCGATTTAGCGCGTTGGCAGAAAACTCATGGCGTGCTCCGCAAGCGCCGTAATCGTGAGCGATGGGTTCACTCCCGGATTCGCCGGCATCGCCGCGCCGTCGCATATGAGAAAATTCTGATAGCCAAATGCTCTGTGGCGTGAATCGACTACGCCACGGGACGCATCACTGCCGATTGCCGCACCGCCGAGAATGTGCGCCGTGGTCGGAATGTTGGCCGTCGCTTCCAGAAAACCGCTCTGCGGTATACCGCCCGTGTGCTGT
>JANYKA010000142.1 GCA_025358315.1 Gemmatimonadota bacterium
GATCAAACCCACGCCGCTATTTCTCACCGCCGGCCTCAAGTTGAATTTCACTGCGCCCGCAGCCGACGCTGCCCCGTTCGACGAGTATGTGTCTGATCCGGCGAAGCCCGTGCCGTTCCGGGCGCGCCCGATTCAGCCCACCAGCAATCCGATCTGGCCTGCGTGGCTGGTAGACGATCAACGGGAAGCGTCAGGACGGCCCGACGTGGCGGTCTTTATGTCTGACGTGCTGACTGCGCCGGTAAAGATCAGTGGACAGCCTATTGCCAATCTGGTTGCGTCCACGAGTGGTACCGACGCCGACTGGGTGGTGAAGGTGATTGATGTCTATCCGGACGAGGTCGCCGGCGACGCGCAGATGGGCGGATATCAACTGATGGTGTCGGCAGACATTTTCCGTGGCCGGTACCGCGAGAGTTTCGAGACGGCGAAACCAATCGCTGCGAATGCGCCGCTGGTGTATCGATTTGCTCTGCCGAATGCGAACCATGTCTTTCTGCCCGGACACCGGATGATGGTGCAGGTACAGTCGAGCTGGTTCCCGCTGTATGATCGCAATCCGCAGACTTTTGTGCAGAATATCTTCTGGGCGAAGCCCGAGGACTATAAGAAGGCGGTGCAGCGGATCTATCACGCCGGTGGGCAAGCGAGTTTCATTGAGATGCCGTTGGTTGTGGTGCCATAAGCGGCGACGATATCCGGGTTCAACCGCAGCGCTTTAACCTCCGTATTAATACGGAGATCGATCGCGTTGGCGGCCACCACGACTCAAAAAACTTCATCGATTGCTAATCAACTGTGCGGTTATCGGGGACTGGCGAGTAATGGTATTTATGATGACATTTCTCGGCTGTTACCCCAGCCGCATGAGAAAGACTCTTGGCATCATCCGGCGCGGTGCACCGGCGAGCACCGTTTTGCATGCCATGTTCTGTTGATACTTCATCAGTGAATAAAGTGTCTGTCGATCAATTCCGTTCACTCAGTTTGCAGTGCGATGTACCCAACCCCCAGTAAGGAGACGCTGATGTTCCACCGAGCGAGTGTTCGTCGCTTGGCCCTTGCGGCTGCTGTTCTGTTTCTGGTGCTCCCGTCCCGCGCGCTGTTCGCGCAGGCTGGCACCATAACCGGAAAAGTCACCGACGCGGCCACGAAGCTTCCAATCGCCGAGGTGCGGGTTGTCATTTCCGGCACCGCGATCGAGACCCGCACCGACCGGGATGGCGATTACCGCCTGAACAATGTGCGCCTGGGTTCCGTCGCAGTCGGCGCGTTTCGATTCGGCTTTAAGGCGGCATTCGACTCTGTGCGCGTTGGCGCCGGACAGACTGCAACGCTCAACCTTCAGATGACGCAGTCGCTCGTCAACCTGTCGGAAGTGGTTGTCACGGGAACGGCCGGTAACCAGGAACGGAAGGCTCAGGCCGCGCTGGTTGCGACCGTTGAAGCGACACAGATCATGAAGGATGCACCGATCAGCAGTGTGGGCGAGCTGTTGCAGTCGCGCGTCCCGGGTGTTGCCATCAGCTCCAACTCGGGTACCGCTGGCACGGCGAAGACGGTCCGCATTCGCGGCGCGTCGTCGATCAACCTGTCAAACCAGCCGTTGCTCTTCGTCGACGGCGTTCGTATCAACGAAGGCCAGATCGCCAGCGGTCAGTCCGGCCAGCTGTATGACCGCCTCAACGATATCAATCCTGACGAAATCGAAAGCATTGAAATCGTGAAGGGACCGGCCGCCGCGACGCTCTACGGCGCCGACGCCAGCGCCGGCGTCATTCAGATCATTACAAAGAAGGGACGCCCGGGCAGCAACTCGTTCACGCAGAGCGTGCGCGTCGAAATGGGTACGTCCGATCGCAACTTCACGCCGCCGGATAACTACGCCCTGTGCAGCGCAAACTCCATTTTGGCGACGAGCACGAATCCGCTCTGCCGTGGCCAGACACTGGGAACGCTCGTACACGACAACCCGTTGCTCCGGGTCGGCGCGTTCCGCACCGGCACCGATCGCCAGATTGGCTGGAACGCCCGCGGCGGCGGCCAGAATTACGGGTACTTATTGTCGTTCGGCTCGCAGAATGTCCTTGGTGTGCTCCCGAACAACGCGTTCGACCGCTACAATGTGCGCACAAATTTCAACTATGTGCCGAGTTCGAAGTTGACGATTGATGCCGGTGTTGGCCTTGCGCAGACCAAGTCGCAAGTGCCGGACAACGACAACAATATTTTCGGCTGGCTCGGTGGCGCCCTGCTGGGCAGTCCGCTTAACCGCAATGACTCGGGCAATCCGTCGAGCGATGGCTGGTTTGGATTCAACCGTCACTATAACGCGATCGCGGCGATTGATCACACGTTGCTCACGCACCGTCTTACGTCAAATATCACGGCGAATTATCTGCCAACCGGTTGGTTCTCGAACCGCTTTACTCTCGGCATGGACTACGCGCAGGACGAACAGCGCACGTTCTTCCCGAAGAATGACAGCACTTGGTACGGCGGGGCGTTGGACGGTGGCAGCAATGCGTCCATCGCGCGAGGCGCTGAGCGCTACACGTTCGACTACCTCGGCAATATGCGAAAGGATTGGGGCACGTCGTGGGAGACCAATCTCTCGTTCGGCCTTCAGGTGATTTCGACCCGTAATACGCTGTTGACGGCGTCCGGTCTCGGATTCGTCACGAACGCCAACAACTCGGTCGGTGCTGGCGCAACAACGACAGGCGGCGGTGGCTTCACCGAGCAGCGCCAGTTTGGCTACTTGGGCCAGTTGCAGATCGGATACCAGAACCGACTCTTCTTGCAGCTTGGGCTGCGCGTTGACAAGAACTCATCATTCGGCACGACGGCGCCAGCGTTCGTGTTGCCGAAAGTCGGCGTGAGCTATGCGATATCGGAAGAGAAGTTCTTTGAACGATATCTGAAGTATGTGAACACCCTTCGTTTACGTGCGTCGTGGGGAACCACGGGCCGTTCGCCGAACCCGGGTGATGCCCTCACGACGCTCGTCGCGACCCCATTCAATATTGCGGGTACGACGTTCGCCGGTGCCATTCCGGGCAATCCCGGCAACGCCAACCTCAAGCCGGAGCGCGGCGTAGAATACGAGGCTGGTCTTGACGCCGGTTTCTTCGGCGATCGTGTATCGGCCGAACTGACGTACTTCAACAAGCAAACCAACGACCTCATCATCGCCAAGCCGATTCCCCCGTCACTCGGTTTCAACGCGAATCCGTTGGCAAATATCGGATCGGTCGTGAACCGCGGCTTCGAGTTGGCACTCAATGTCAATGCACTCCGCATGCGCGATGTGCAGTGGGATGTCCGCCTCAGTGCGAACACGCTCCACAACGAGCTCACCAGTCTCGGCAAGCTATCGCCGTTTGTACTGGGACCGGCCGGTCGCGCCCTCGTCGGGCAACAGCTCGGTGTGTTCGTCTCGAAGAAGATTGATTCGATCAGCGTCGCCAGCAGCAAGGTGTTTGTTCGCGACACGCTGACGCCGATGGGCAACATTCTTCCGACGCTCGAATGGAACCTCACAAACACCGTCACGCTGTTCAAGAATTTCCGCTTTGCGGCGCTCGTCGACTCGAAGCGTGATTTTCTCGTGCAGAACTTCACGGCATACTTCCGTGAGACGCAGCTGATTCGTTCGAACCTCCGGCTCGATCCGACAGCACTGTCGCCGTACGAACGCTTGCGTCGCTTCGGCGACCTGACCAACCCCAGCAAGCCATTCATAACCAAGTCTGGTGCGGCGGCGACGGTTAGTGACGTGATCGACGCTTACCTCGAACCGGGCGACTTTGTTCGCCTGCGTGAAGTCTCGGCGTCGTACACGTTGCCGACGTCGTGGGTCAAGGGAATGCGTAGTATTGTTCAAGGAGCGACGATCACTCTGGCAATGCAGAACGTGCATCTCTGGACGAATTATTCCGGGGCCGATCCGGAAGTTATTTCGAACGCGGCCGGAATCGGTGGCCAGTTCTCGCGCCAGGATTTCCTGACCCTCCCGAATCCGAAGAAGACGGTTCTTCGGGTCAACTTCACCTTCTAACCGCCAAAGGACTAATATTATGAAGACGATCCGACGCGCGGTTACGCGCACAATTGTGGGTACGGTGCTGGTGTTCGGCGCCGCAGCCTGCTCTGATAAGTTCCTCAGTGTCACCAACCCGAACGTGATCGATGCCGCGACGGTCGATCCGACGTCCGGCGCGGCATCGCTCGCGGGTTCGGCCCAGCAGAACTTTGCCACGGCCCTCGGCTGGTTGAGCAGTTACAGTGCATGGTTTGCGGGCGAGGCCAACGTGTCCGACACGTTCCCGACCCGCAACGAGTTCGGGTTTCGAAATGTCTCGGACCTGAACGGCTCGCTCAATGGCGACATCTGGCAGCCGCTGTCGCTTGCGACCGCTTCTGCGAAGATCGTGCTTGATCTCACACTGCCGAACCCGACGACAAATATCAACATTGCCCGGGCGGCGGCGTTCCGTGGATTTTCGATCCTCTTTATGGCGACAGATTTCTGCACTGGGACACTGTCGGCCGGACCGGAACTCACTACGGCGCAGTTGCTCGATTCGGCGACGTTCTGGTTTGGCGTCGCGAACACGGTCGGCGCTGCCAATGGTTCACCCGATGGCAAGGCGCTGGCAAATGCGGCGCTCGTCGGCCGGGCCCGCTCCAAGCTGCAGAAGGGTGACAAGGCGGGAGCATTGGCCGACGCCACTGCAGTGCCGGCAGGATTCGTCTTCAACATGAACTTCACCGACGACCTGTCCAACCGCCAGCGTTTGTCGAACCGCCAATATCAGTTCACGTTCGACCGCGGTTCACTCAGCGTTGCTCCCGGATATCGTGTGAGCAACGACCCGCGCCTGCCGTACTTTACACCGGCGCAGACGAAGCTTCAGGGACAGGACGCTGTGCCAGGCGGGTTCTTTCCGCAGAACAAGTATTCCGGCTACGGGTCAACTATGCGCCTCGCCTCGAAGCTCGAGGCGGAGTACATCGCCGCCGAGGCGTCGGGCGATCCGGTGCAGCAGCTGGCACTGATCAATCGTCAGGATATCGCGAACAACCAACCGCCCTACGCCGGTGCAGTTGACCCGGCGAGCGTGCTCACCGAGTTGTTCAACCAGCGCGGTCTTGACTTCTATCTCGAAGGCAAGCGTCTGGCCGATTTCCGCCGTAACCCGGCGGCGACGTCGAACGTGACGCCGGCTGGCGCACCGTATTTCAAGCCGGGGTACGCCGCGACGGGTTCCCAGACTTGCTATCCGATTCCGCGGGCCGAGCGTGACAACAACCCGAACATGCATTAGTCGTACGGGTTCGCATGACGCATAAAACGAAGGGCGCAGGGGATTTCTCCTGCGCCCTTCGTCTTGTCTGTTGTTATCGCGGAACAATCGTTGGAGAGTCATTGCATCGCTGCAGTGTCCGTCACAGGGTGCGCTGCGCAGCAAGCACAGCGCGGGCAAGCGCGAAGCCCGCGAAGGTGGCGAGAATCGACAGGGTGACGCTGGCGCTGACGTACCAAGCGGCGCGCCGGTAATCCCCGGCTTCCATCAATCGCGCGGTCTCGAACGAAAAAGCGGAGAACGTCGTGAAGCCGCCGCAGAAACCAGCGGTGAGCATTCCGAGCACTTTGGGCGAAACCGTCGCTGTGTCCATCGTCCAGCGAATGACGAAACCGAGAATCAGTGACCCAATGATATTGATGAGAAGCGTCCCCACCGGAATTGGAGTGGCCACCCGGCTCTGAACGAACATCCCCAACAGGTAGCGGGCTGCGCCTCCGACTGCGCTCCCTGCCGCGATAAACCAGATCATGCTGGGCTCCTGTTGATAGGCAAAATAAAGACTCCTGCGGATGGGTGTCCGTAGGAGTCATCAGCCGAAGAGTGGCGGTTTGCGGCGAACTCCATCTCCGTACATCCCGAGTTGTGCTTCAAGTCTAGGGGAGTCGGGCATGGAGAGTCAACCGGACATCGTCCCACGTGCCGTGACCGGTAGCCGCTCGGGTTCAATGAGACGCCCGCTTAACGTAGATTGAAGCTATGACCGACGTCGTCGCCCTCGCTACCGAACTCCTCGGCATTCATTCGACCACTCGCGACGAGGGGCGCGCCGTTGATTTCGTCGCCCGCTGGCTTGTT
>JANYKA010000152.1 GCA_025358315.1 Gemmatimonadota bacterium
GCTGAAGGCCCACGGATCGAATTGCCCGTGTCGGTACCCAGGCCGACTTCGCCTTCATTCGCGGCGACAGCTGCGGCGGTGCCACCGCTCGAGCCCGCGGTCACGCGATCAAGCGCATACGGATTCTTGGTGTAGCCCGGGAGAATCGAGCTCACTGTTTCGTACGGCGTAAAGGCCCACTCCGCCATGTTGCTTTTGGCGAGCACAATGGCGCCGGCGGCGCGGATACGGGCGACCATCGTGGCGTCTTGCCGAGGAATCCACCCCTTGAGGGCGAGTGAACCAGCGGTGGTCTGGAGGTCGGACGTTTCGTAATTGTCCTTGACGACTATCGGAATGCAGTGAAGCGGTCCCGTGATTCCCTCGCGGGCAAAACGTCGGTCGAGGGAGTCGGCGATCGGTATCGCTTTGGCGTTGACTGTGATGATCGCATTAATTGCCGGTCCGGATTTGTCATAGGCGGCAATACGATCGAGATAGCGCTGCACCAGTTGGTGGCAGGTCAACGACTTCGCGCGGAACGCGGAATGGACTGCGGCGATCGTGGTTTCTTCGACGCGAAAGGCGGAAGGGCGCTGGGCAGCGAGCACGGCAGGGGCGAGCAGGACGGCAAGTGAGCGGATGCGCATCCCGTTATCGTAACACGGACGGCACCAGGAGGATAGCGCGTTATGCTGAGGTGCGGGCCAATGGGGGGGTGCTATTGTGCGCGGTGCCGGTACACCGCAATATGGATCACCAACTAATCGAGGTTCACGTGCCGCAGTATCTGATTGAACGCAATATTCCGGGAGCGGGCAAGCTGACGCCCGCCGAACTCAAGGCCATTTCACAGAAGTCGTGCAGCGTGTTGAATCAACTCGGCCCACAGATTCAATGGGTGCAGAGTTACGTCACGGGTGATCAGATCTTTTGCGTCTATCGTGCGCCAAATGAGGAGATGGTGCGGGAGCATGCCCGTTTGGGCGGGTTTCCGGCGAACAAGGTATCGGAGATCAAAACCATTATTGATCCAACCACAGCGGAGTAACACGGGCGCCCAGGGAGCCGCCCACTCGAACTGAGCCAAGTCGGCAGCCAAGTGTGGACGCGCTTTATCCTCATGGCACGATCGTCGGAACGGTGGGATACTTGATTCCGAGCTGTTGCAGATACGTATCGTATTTCGAAGGATCGTAATAATACTTGCGCATCTCGTCGCGGTACTTCGCCATCTTCTCGGCGTTCAGCCATATCGCCGGTTGATCGCTCGGTGACATCAGTGGACGGTACTTCACGGTTTTGGTTTGGACATTGGTGAAGTACGCTTTCGCATCGCTGACGAGTGTGCGCTGCAGCATCAGATCGAGCAACGTCATCGCCTGCACCTTGGCGCCGGCGACAACGCCTTTGTGGGCGATGGGTGTCGCCATGGCGATGCCGTCGGCCCAGTTGTGGCCCGGCGTGCCGGGAATATTTGCCGGATAGTAGAGCGTGACGGTGGGAACGGTCCACGAAACATCGCCGATATCGTCGCTTCCGGTGCCGCTGCTTGCCGCGGCTGCCTCCGCAGGCGAACGCAGCGGCGGAACGGTAGTCCGAAGCCCGCTGTCGGGCTGGCTCATCATCCGCTGCACCGCACGGGCGAGCGTCTGATCTTTTTCGTCCCACGCCGGCATTCCTACCCGCACGGCATTCGCATGCATGGCGATCGCGATGGGTTTATTGAAATGCGGACGCCACGCCGAGCCAACGACGAGCACCGTGTCGAGCGACGTGAAGGTCGCCATCGCCGACGCGCGGGCGATCTGCTTGGCATCGTCAAACATCTTGGTGACGCGCTCAAAATCGCGCTCCCGAAAATAAAACCAGATCGCTGCGGTACTGGGCACGACGTTCGGCTGGTCTCCGCCGTCAGTGATGACATAGTGTGAGCGTTGCGCGAGTTCCATATGTTCGCGATGGAATTCCCAGGCGTTCCCCATGTTCATGACTGCGTCCAACGCGCTACGTCCGCGCCACGGGGCGGCGGCGGCGTGGGCGCTTTGCCCTTGGAATTTAAAAATAGCCGATATGAGGGCGAGGGCCGACTCGTCGCCCCAAGAGATACCAAACTCGTCGCTCACGTGGGCAAAGAGATTTGCGTCCACGTCCTTGAATACACCGGCGCGCACCAGAAATGCTTTGCTGGCGAGCTGTTCTTCGGCGACGCCGGGCCACAGCATGATAGTGCCGGACATTTTCTCGCGTGCCATGACGTCCTTCACCGCGAGGGCGGCGATGATGTTGAGTGGGACCCCGCTATTGTGTCCCTCGCCGTGTCCTGGTGCGCCGAAGACCATCCGGTCGCGCGAGGCCATACCGGGCTTCTGGTTCGCTTGCGGGATTCCGTCGATGTCGGACCCCAGCGCAATAACCGGTGAGCCGCTCCCCCACCGTGCGACCCATGCCGTAGGAATACCCGCGACGCCCCGCGTGACGGAGAAGCCATTCTTCTCGAGCACTCCGGCGAGATACTTCGAAGTCTCGACCTCTTGCATCCCGAGTTCGCCAAAGGAAAAGACTTGGTCGACCATCTGCTGGGCAAGCTTCGCGTTGCCGTCGATCGCCCTCGCAATTTCACCCTTGAGTCGATCGACCCGCCGGTCGGCTTGTGTCTGGGCGCTGGCAACGGCGGCGAGCAGGAAACAGGGGGCGAGGAGACGGGCGATGGTGCGCACGGGGGATCCCGGGTTCAGGGGCGATGGTGAGGGTTGTGACAACATTCTGGCTGTTGAGGGTATTAGCAATGGTGTTTGGTGAATCCGCTCACTTTTTCTGGAATACACGACATGTTGACTATTAATCGATCAACCATTGTTGTCGGGCTCGCAGCGCTAATAGTGAGCTGTTCTGGCGGTGGCGGCGATTCGCCGATGACCCCGCCACCAACGCCGGTGTTGACCACGATCTCGTTGACCGGCGGAACAACGGTCGCGGTGGGTTCGACGTTGACACTGATTGCCAGTCCGAGAGATCAGAACGGCAACGCCATCGCCGCGACTGTGACTTGGTCGTCGGGCGCGACGAACGTCGCGACCGTGACCAGCAGCGGCGTGGTCACCGGCGTTGCGCCCGGCTCGGCCATCATCACGTCGGCAGCGGGGAGCGTCACCGCCAACACGACAATCACAGTGACTGCGGTTCCAATCCTAACTTCGATTACGATCAGTGGCGGTTCGACTCTTGTCGCTGGCACGGCCTTGCAACTCACTGCGACACCGAAAGACCAAAATGGCGCGGCGATCGCGGCGACCATCGCGTGGTCGTCGGGTACGAGTGCGGTCGCTTCGGTCAATAGCTCCGGCCTCATTACGGGGGTGACAGCGGGCACGGCCATTATCACGGCATCGTCCGGAACTGTCACGGCCACCCTTACCGTCACGGTTGCAGCCCCCGTTCTCACGTCGATAACTATTGGAGGTGGGGCTTCTGTCGTCGTGGGCCAGACGCTTCAGCTCACCGCTTCGCCCAAGGACCAGGCAGGCAACGCGTTCACGGCGGCAGTCATTTGGTCTTCGGCGGCCACCAGCATTGCCACGGTAAACGCTGCGGGGCTGGTGACCGGAGTCGCCGTGGGAACCGCGGTCATCACTGCCGCGTCGGGGACTGTCACTACAACAAAGACGGTAACGATAACGGCAGTGCCACCAACGCTGACGACGATTGCCATCAGTGGAGGCACTTCTGTGGTCGCGACCTCTACGCTTCAACTCACGGCGTCTCCGCTCGATCAAAATGGTAATGCGATTGCCGCGACAGTCACCTGGTCGTCGAGCGCCACGGGATTCGCCACCGTCAGTAGCACGGGCTTAGTGACGGGCGTGGCTGCGGGATCGGCCATTATCACGGGAGCATCGGGGAACGTAAGTGCGACGGTGACTATCACGGTTGCACCTCAGATTCTGACGACGATCACGGTCAGCGGAGGTTCGACGGTCGTCGCCGGTTCGACATTGCAGCTCATCGCCGCGGCCCGGGATCAGAATGGAAAGGCGATGACAGGCGTGTTCACGTGGGCATCAGACGCAACCGCCGTCGCGACGGTGAGCAGCAGCGGACTGGTGAATGGTGTTGCGGCGGGCAGTGCCAACATCACGGCATCGTCTGGCGGCGTCAACGGCGCCGCGGCTATAACGGTAACAGCGGCCGCGGTGTTTCCCTCAAACGTTGACGTGAACGCGACAGCCACGAACACCTTCACACCCGCGACGATCGACATCGCCCGCAACGGCACGGTGAATTGGATCTTTGCCGGCGTCACACACAACGTGAATTTTGGCGGCACCGGACCGGCCAATATTGGCAACAATTCGAACGCGACGGTATCACGCACTTTCACCGTGGCGGGCACCTTCAACTACCAGTGCACGCTCCACGGTGGAATGACCGGCCAAGTGATTGTGCACTAGTCCGCCGAGTCATCTGGCGCGGAACGCCAGATGAACGCATCATTGCGAATGACAACTTTCCAGTCGGAAGCGGCGCGCGCATTTCGCGCGCGCCGCCCGCGGGTCGCCGTCGCGCGTCTCGCCGTCGCGTTCGCTGTTCCACTCGCGATCACTACTTTCGCCTGCGTCCGCACTGACCGCACGCCGGTCACACTGGCCATCGTCAATGCGCGCATCTGGACCGGTGATACTGCGCGACCGTGGGCAGAAGCGGTGGCCATCGCCAACGATCGCATTGCCGCTGTTGGGACGTCGGCCGAGGTCCGTGCACTGACGGGAAAGACGGCGCGCGTGATTGACGCGAATGGTGCAATGGTCACGCCCGGCTTCATCGATAGTCACGTGCACTTTCTGGATGGCGGGTTTGCACTGTCGTCAGTACAGCTACGCGATGCCCGTACGCGAGAGGAATTCATCGGTCGCATCGCCGCCTATGCCCGCACGCTGCCCAAGGGGACGTGGATCCGGAACGGCGACTGGGATCATACGGGTTGGGGCGGCGAACTGCCGACGCGCGCTTGGATCGACTCGGTGACTCCCAACAATCCGGTGTGGATCAACCGGTTGGATGGGCATATGTCGCTCGCCAATTCGGCGGCACTGGCGGCGGCCAAAGTGGATCGCACAACGCGTGATGTTGAAGGTGGGGCCATTGTTCGCGACGCGCGCGGCGAACCGACAGGCATTTTCAAAGACAACGCCATGGCGATGGTGGATGGCGCCCAACCGCCGCGCAGCGATGCGGAGTGGGATCGCGCTCTTGATACCGCAATGGCGTACGTTGCCGCCCGCGGCGTGACCAGCGTGCATCACATGGGCGGGTGGACGGAACTCGCCGTGCTGCGTCGCGCTCACGACAGCGGGAAACTGCGGACGCGCATTGTGGCACAGGTGGAGCTGGCGACGTGGGCACGCCTCCGAGACGAGGTGCGGAAGAATGGTCGTGGCGACGCGTGGCTCCGCATCGGCGGACTGAAGGGATTCGTCGACGGATCGCTGGGGTCTCACACCGCGGCCATGCTAGCGCCATTCACCGATTCGCCAAAGGACTCCGGCTTTTTTGTGACGTCGCCTGAGAGTCTCTATGCGTGGACGAAAGCGGCCGACGCTGCGGGACTGCAGGTGGCGGTGCACGCCATTGGTGATCGGGCGATTCGCACGCAGCTCGATATTTATTCGCGCGTCGAGAAAGAAAATGGGCCGCGCGACCGGCGCTTTCGTATCGAGCACGCGCAGCATATCGCGCCGGCGGATATTCCGCGCTTCGCGACACTCGGTGTAATTGCCAGCATGCAGCCCTATCACGCCATCGATGATGGACGGTGGGCGGACAACGTCATCGGACCGGTACGGGCGAAGGGCACATATGCATTTCGGTCACTGCTCGATGCAGGCACCGTGCTCGCGTTCGGGAGTGACTGGTTTGTTGCGCCGCCAACCCCGCTGGAAGGAATTCAGGCGGCGGTCACGCGTCGCACGCTGGATGGAAAACATCCCGCCGGGTGGGTACCGGAACAAAAAATCACGGTTGAGCAGGCGTTGCGCGCCTATACGCGTGGATCGGCATATGCGGGCTTTCAGGAGCGGGACCTTGGCGTGCTACGCGCCGGAATGCTGGCGGACGTTGTTGTACTGGATCGCGACCTGACGACGATTGCACCAGAAACGATCGCCGAGACCCACGTGATGTTTACGATCGTCGGCGGACGCGTCGTATTTGGGCGCCCGGTACGCTGACGTCAGCGCTACAGCGTCGACTGTGCCGCTCCGGGCTGCAGGATTTCGTCTTTCATAAGCACATCAAGCTGCTGCGGTGAAATTCCGGTTGTCACGTTCACGTTGAACCGGCGGGCGAGATACTCCTCTAATGTCAGCCATTCGCCTTTGAAGTGGATCGTCCGCGACCAGGCGCAGACCGTGACTAGGCGGCCCAGCCGTTCGGATCGACGTTGGAGGACGGCAGTGGTGATGCCAAAAACGATGACCATGACACAGAGTGCCATGGTCGCAAAAAACGCGCGATCGAGTGCCGAGACTAACTGAGCTTGCCGCGACACCAGCCGTTGATTTTCGGCGGTCCGGATGCCGGCCAGCACAACGCGGGCGCTGTCCATCAACTGCTTTCCGGCCCCTGACATGACGATACGCAAAGCTGAGTCGGGCAACCCGCGGTCCGTGAGGGCGATAGTGGTAGCGAGAATGGCGAATTTCGCATGCTGGAGCCTGGCAATATCGGCACGTCGCGCCCATTGCAGCGAATCATCGGCCACGGCTTCCTGGAGTTCGTGTAAGTGCAGCGCCGCGAAAGCGACGGCACGCGAGTACGGCTCGAGATACTCCTTGCGCCGTGTCAGGAGGTAGCCTCGCTGCCCGGTTTCGGCATCGATCATATTTTCCAGCAGCCCGCTGATGGCGGTGTTGGCCTCACCGCTGCGGGTCACCAAGCCCAGCGATTGGTCGAGCAACTGATGGCTGGAGATCGCTATCAAACTGAGCGCTCCGGCTGACAGGACAATCAGTGCAGCGGCAATGTTGAATACTCTACGCCGGCTCGATAATGGCATCATGGGGATGGGAGGCTGGTAAAGTCACATAGAAGTCTACGACTCGGCCGACCTGTTAGTCCAGCGCCCGTTGACCTGATGGTGGTCGCCGGGCGTGCGTCGCATTAACGTCAACTTGTTCAGCGGACACGTCAAACGCGAGGAGCAACAGCGATGGATGACGATCATATCTACCGCGATCGCAAGCGGTACGCCTGGCTGCTCTCACTGGTTGTCCCGGCGCTCGTCGGCGCCGGCCCAGCCATGTACCTGTGGTCGGGTAAAGTGTGGCACCTGTGGCTCCCGATCATCTTTGTGTATGTCGTCGTCCCCATTTTCGATCTCATATTCGCCGACGACCAGAGTAACCCGCCGGAGTCTGCCGTTCCGGAACTCGAGAACGACCGCTACTACCGCTACATCACATATGCCGCCGTGCCGCTCCTATGGATCGCGTTCACGTTTGGCGTGTGGTTCGTCGCGCGACACCCACTTCCGTGGTACGGCGTGCTGGCGGTCGTCCTCACTACCGGGCTTGTCGGTGGCTTCGGCATCAACCTCGGCCACGAACTCGGCCACAAACAGAGCGGCCTCGAACGGTGGCTCGCGAAGATCATCCTCGCGCCCACGGGATACGGTCACTTCTATATAGAACACAATCGTGGGCACCATCGCGACGTCGCGACACCGGACGATCCGGCGTCGGCGCGTATGGGGGAAAACATCTTCGCGTTTCTCGTCCGTGAGATGCCGGGTGCGTTACGTCGCGCGTGGGGCCTTGAGCGCGAGCGCCTGGCGCGTTTGAACACGCCAGCCTGGTCGCTGGAGAATGAAATCGTCCAGCCGCTGTTGATTACCATCACGTACTGGACGGTGCTTTGCCTTTGGCTGGGCGTCGGCATCCTGCCCGTGATATTGTTGGCGTCGTTCTGGGCGAACTTCCAGCTCACGACGGCGAACTACATCGAGCACTATGGACTACGCCGACGGGTGCTCGCCAACGGGAGGCCGGAGCTGTGCCAGCCACATCATTCGTGGAACAGCAATCACCTGTTCTCGAATTGGGCGCTTTTCCATCTGCAGCGTCACTCGGATCACCATGCCCATCCGGTGCGCCGATATCAGTCATTGCGACACTTCGATGAGTTACCGCAACTGCCGAGCGGATATTTTGGTATGTACATTTTCGCGTATCTGCCACCACTCTGGTTTAAGGTGATGGATCCGCGCCTGCTGGATGCCGTTGGCCGCGACCCGGGCCGCATTAATTTCGCTCCAGCCCGGGAAGCGGCACTAATGAACCAATACCGTCTCGAGCATGAGGTGCAATGGGTTTCGCCAAAGTCGTAGTCGCGGTTCTGGTTTTCATTGGTCTCGCGGTCGTTGGCGTTGTCTACCTGGCGCCGGAGACGGCGTTGCGATTGGCTGTTGGTGCCGATCGTCAGCGCTCTGGTTTGGTGCGCAAAGAAATTGAATTGCCCGGTGGAGTGCACTGGGTATATCTGGAAGGTGGTCACGGTGAGCCGCTGATTTTGCTGCACGGCTTTGGTGCCGACAAAGACAATTTCACACGCGTGGCCCGCTATCTCACGCCGCACTACCGCGTCATTGTGCCAGATCTCATTGGCTTCGGTGAGTCAGTGCACGCACAAGACGCGGATTATGCACCGAAGGCGCAGGGCGAGCGCGTGCGCGCTTTGGCACAGGCGCTGGGGATCACGAGCGTGCATATCGGCGGCAGCTCGATGGGCGGACAAATCGCGTTGACGTATGCCGCCCTGCATCCAACAGAGGTCAGGAGTCTGT
The DNA here is from genome assembly GCA_025358315.1 of Gemmatimonadota bacterium. Taxonomy (GTDB): domain Bacteria; phylum Gemmatimonadota; class Gemmatimonadetes; order Gemmatimonadales; family Gemmatimonadaceae; genus Fen-1231. Next base: position 8,819 of record JANYKA010000152.1, read on the forward strand.
GGTTGCTGGATGCCGCCGGCGTATGGACTGCACCGGAAAGCGAGTTACAGAAGATGGCCAGGGAATCGGGGCGCAACCCGCTCATGGCGAAGAGCGAAGACGAGTACGCGGGAGTCGTCGCTTTCGTGATGAGCGACCCTCCGTTTTTCCCAAGGCCAATGCTCAATGTGATGGCCCGCGAGCGCATCCGGAACTTTACGCTTGAGGAGCGCATTTTTAAACAAATTCGGTCCGATTCTATTGAAGGGCGGATCAGCGGCATGGCCGCGCCAGCATTGATAGTGTGGGGCGAGAACGATCGCGCGATCAACGTCGCGACTGCCGACGTTTTGCATAGACTGTTACCGAATTCGCAGGTCGTGATTATGCCGGGTGTCGGCCACTTGCCGATGCTTGAGCGGCCACGGCAGAGTGCGGAAGAGTACGTGCGGTTTCGAGTATCCCGTTAGGGAATCCCGCTTCGTCGATGGCCAACTTTAAGAAGGAGATTGCTGATGCGTCGTTTGTCCTATCTCATTGCATTCACTGTCGCTGCTTCCGCGCCGGCCGCCGCACAATCCATGCAGTATCGGTCGCCAGCGGGCGTTGTATATCGCGCCCATGTTGACACTGGCCCGGTGGCCCGCGCTAAGCACGCGCTGGCTGACGATCCGCAGAACATCCAGCGTTTCATTCAACTGGGCATCGCACAGTCCAGCCCGCGCCAGATGCGTGAGGCCGTGCAGACCTTCACGCGAGCGCTGGCGATCGCTCCGAATGATCCGATGCTCTATCGCTGGCGGGGGCACCGGAATCTCTCGGTGCGCAACTTCGATGGCGCGATGGCCGATCTGACGAAAGGCTATGGCCTCGACAGTCTCAACTACGGCATCTTGTACCACCTCGGTGTATTGCGTTTCGTGAGGGGCGACTTCAATGCAGCGGCCGATGCTTTTGCGCGCGCGCAGCCGCATGCGCCTGATGGCGGCGAGCTCGCCGGCGCGACGGATTGGCTGTGGATGTCCTTGGAGCGCGCCGGACGCGGGGCAGAAGCGACCGCGATGTTGGCCCGTCGCCCGGACAATTTGCCGACGACGGTTGCCTACTCCAAACGTCTGAAACTGTATCGTGGGGAAATCGGACCCGACGCTCTGTTCGCCGCATCAGACACCAGCGATGTCGACGTTGCGACGCTGAGCTTTGGGTTGGGAAACTGGTATCTCGTCAAGGGCGATACCGCGCGCGCCCGGGCGCAGTTCAAGCGGTCGATCCAGTCGGGCGGGTGGCCGGCCTTTGGATTTATTGCGTCGGAGGCGGAACTGGCACGAATGTGGTAGGATTAGGAGTAGACTTGGCACTGGCTTTTTTATCGGCGGATTTCTCATGGACCTCCGGAAGTTGCGAAACATCACGAGTGTCCTCGCAATTGGGCTCCTCACCCTGAGTGGGTGCACGACGGGCGGTGCGTTATCGACCAGTGGAACGATTGTCACCGGCGCGTGGGGCGGAGTCCATGCCGGACTGGCACTCACGGCTGACAGCGGCACGATCAGCTACGACTGCGCTCACGGCGCTCTCGCAGGACCGGTCCGGCTCGACAATGCAGGAGGGTTTTCAGTCGTCGGCGTTCATGTCCGCGAACATGGCGGTCCGGTGCGCATCGGAGAAGTTCCTGATTCGGTACCGGCGCGATATGTGGGGCAGGTGGATGGCGATCGGATGGTGTTGCGCGTGTTCGCCGGCCCCGATACGCTCGGGCCATTCACGCTGCAGCGTGGAACCCCGCCGCTCCTTGTTCGCTGCCTGTAAAACCATGATTCGCAAACTTCCTTCCGGCGAATATCGGCTATACTCGCGAAAGAAGAATCCGAAAACCCGCAAACGCCGGAATCTCGGCACGTTCAAGACACGCGCCGCGGCGGAGAAGCATGAGCGAGCGGTTCAGTTCTTCAAGCATCGTAGTTAGCGCCTCAGTGGCGGAGTTTTTTTGACGACGTCGCACGACTGTTGCCAGCGGCCGAACATAAAACCGCGATGACACTTTTGCATTCGTACGGAATCGAGCTCGTGGCGCTGGCAAAGGGCGATTATAGGGAAATATTGATTGGGGATCGCGGTCCCGACGGGACGTATAAGACACGTCAACTTCGCGTGCGCCATCTCTTCGCATCTGCATCTTGGTTCAAAATGTTCTCACCAAATCCGGAGGAAGCATGAGAAGGCAAATTTCGCACGTAGCACCACTGCAGATGGCAAGAGTGTTTGCGTTGCTGTATTTCGTGATTTCACTGCCGTTTTGCGCGATAGCGTTGGTTTCGATGATGCTGGTGCCGCAAGCGAGTGTTGTCTCGCCGATGGTCCTGATTGGGATGCCGTTTCTCTATGCTGCGTTCGGATTTATTTTTACCTTCCTTGCCGCTTGGGTCTATAATGTTGTCGCCAAGTATACGGGCGGTGTTGAATACACGTCCATCGAATTACCCGGCGTCTGACACAATATGCGCGGCAAAAGGCCGACAGTGAGATTGGAGATCTCAAGGCCGCACTCGTGGATGAATTGCTGCAGTTGCCACCCGTGACTCATGGGATTTGCGATCCCGGCCAGCTGAAAATGACAGAGACGCTGGCTGAGCCGTGACCGCGCTGGTGAAGTCCTGTTGCATTGCCCGCAACGGCAGAGGGTCTCATACTTCACTAGCATCGATTGCCGTTCCCGTCCACGTGCCCGTTCATAGTGGATTCCTGCTCTTCCCATTGCCCCGCGACTTTCTATGCCTGCATCTCTTGGCCGGTGCCGTTCGGCGGCCCACACGATACTCCTTCTGGCGTTCGTTGTTACCTCCGCATTGGCCGCGCAGGAAACGCCCACGGAGCGTACGGCAGCTTCTGACGTCGTCAAGAAAATGGCGGTGATGCAGAAGTCGCTCGACGTACCGTCGCTCGTCACGCGCCTCACTGGTGCGAATCCCGTCCGCGATGCAATCGCCGCCCGCGCCAAAGAGTTGATGGACAACGAACTGCTCACGATGGCCGACGACATCACGCATCATCCGGAGATCGGATTCAAGGAAGAGCGATCGGTCCGCATATTAACTGACTATCTGAAAGCGCACGACTTCGATGTCACAATGGGTGGCGCGGGACTCTCCACCGCTTTCGTTGCGAAGTATCGCAAAGGAACGCCGGGCCCCAACCTCGGCGTGATTCTTGAATACGATGCGCTGCGCGGTACGAAAGGAGATTTTCACGGCGACCAGCACAGCGCACAGGGGCCCACCGGCATGGCGGCGGGAATCGCTGTCGCTGAGTACCTGACGCGATCAAAGATACCAGGCACTGTCACGTTTTACGGAACGCCGGGTGAGGAAATGATGCCGCCGCCGGCCAAGACGGTAATGCACGAGGCCGGCATCTTCAACGACGCCGACGTGATCGTGCGGTCGCATTCGAGTACGAGTACGCAGCGGGCCGCGCACGGATTCGGCTCATGCTGCCTGAACATCGACGGGGTGAAATACATTTTTTCAGGCGCACCGGCACACCAGATGACGCCGTGGGAAGGACGCGATGCGCTTACCGCCGCAATTCACCTGTTCAACAACATTGATGCCATGCGGCGCAACATGCGTCCCGAGACGCGGATCCAAGGCATTATCACGGAAGGCGGTAAGGCACCGAACGTCGTTCCTGATCGCGCCGTCGCCGATTTTTACATTCGTTATCCGGATCAGGTCTATCTGACCCAGGTGCGCGAAATGGTCGACAACGCGGCACGGGCGGCCGCACTCGCCACCGGCACTCAGGTCAAGATTGAACCATATGGTACGGCGCGCGACGGTATCGCCGTTGCGACGTTAGACGAAGTGGCGTTCGCGTATCTCAAGAAATACGGTGGCACGAAGGTCCAGGATGAAGCTGGTAAGCCACAGGGATACGAAGAGACGGGAAGTGTCTCGAGGGTGATTCCCGGCGTCGGTTTCTCGGCCCACACCTCCAATGGCGGCTTTCACACTTACGAAATGGAAGCCGATGCCTTGGGCCCGGTGGGGCACCAAGGTTTTGTCGTCGATGCGCAGGCGATGGCGTCGCTGCTGTATGACTTCGCGACGCGCGCCGACTATCGGGCGATGGTGAAACAGGAGTTCGCATCCACGCGCGCCCTTTTTAGCGAATATGTGGGAGCGCTTGAGAAAGCGTATCCGCGACCGGTTGTGAAGGCACCCTGATCCTGGGGTTTAGTACCAATACCCGAAAATGATATCCATTTCGTCCTGCGACGTGAGGCCGAACCGCACGGTTTTCGCGAGGTCGGCCTTGTACGACACCACCGAGGTCAAGCCTTCTCCGGCCTTGAAGACGATCGGCACGTCGAACGTGATGATCGGGGGATGATCCCAAGTGGTGCTGGTATAAACAACCTCGCCGTCACGCGTGCCTCCGGCAATCCGGATGACAAATTTCTGCCCGCGCGCGTGCATGTGCGACGTCAGCCCAATCACGTTTGTGGTCTTCGTGAATTGGAATGTTTTCACGATGGTGGTATCGCGCCCCTGCGGAATCGTCAGGTCGGTATTTGACAGATTGAGGGTATTGGCGACCGTCGTGACTTGTGACGCTGGTATTGTGAAGAGATTTGCCTCTGCCTGTCCGACGATTTCCTGCGTACCGCTGTTCACATAGTGGGAGTTCACGTCGATCGTCGCGCCGGCGGGGAGTTTGAGTGCAACGCCGGGTGGAAACGTATAGTCACTCGTTTGCGACTGGGTGCCGGCGAAAAAGACGTGGTACTCCATCGGCACAATCGTAAGCAGGTTGTACGTGCCGTTTGGGTCACGGATATCGCGAATCAGGTCCTTCGGAGGCAAAACTATAGAAGGTGTGTTGGCGGCGAAGGTGTACAGCAGGAAGTGATGACTCCCCTGCCGCATTTTCGTCTGAATGCGATTGACATAGACGTCGCCGGTGTTGCCGACATTGCGATACACGAACAGTTCACGCTCGAACGACGACTGCACGGTGAATGGCGAAAGCACCAATTGAAAGCCGGCGGCCGGCGGCGGCAGTGACACATATGGCGCGTTTTCCGGTCGCGTGGTGCCCGTCAGCAGTTGCGGATTGATATCGTCGCCGGTCGCGGACGCGCCTTTTTCGATCCATTGTCGGATGTAGTCAAGCTGCTCGACGCTCAGCGACTGGCCGGCGAGCGGCATCGGCGACGCATAGTCGTGGGCGTGATGGCCGGAGGTCCAGCCATTCAGTTTGTGCCAGAGCAGGCTGGAGTCCGGCTTGCCAGGTCGCACGAGAAAGAGGCCGTCAGCCCGCGCGTTCGCGTTCGTCGGTACCGCGTTGACGAGTTGCGTGTACACGTTTGCACCTGAAAGCACGAGCCCGGATCCGCTGCTATTTCCCGGCGCGTGGCACGCAGAAAATGCGCATGATTTTTCCAGGACCTGCACCTGCAGCCGCTGAAAGGAGGTCGACGGGGAAGTGCCGATAATGGTCGGCGGCGCATCTGAGCCCTTACCGCCGCATGCGGTCAGTAGTAGCAGGCAAGCGACGAATACCAGTCCGCGCTGCGAAGGATCTCTCTGATTGGTCGTGCGCGACACTTTATCGAGCCTCCAGGACGGGACATCGACTTGCAGGGCGTGCGCGGAAGATCGATGTGCCTCGCCGAGAGCGCAAGCCATCGGTGCCTTTAGGAGGCGGAGTACCGGTCCCTCACAGGGGGATACCTGACGAGACTGACAGGATTCACCTGACAGATATGGGTCGGGCGGCACTGCACAATTCCGTAGCTCCCCGCCGTGCATCCACTCCTTCGAGGCACCCTCTGATGACTCCGAACAAACTGATCGCCCTTTCATTGTTGCTCGCGACTGTTGCCGGTTGCGCACCCAAGGGCGGCGATGCTTCTGCCTCTGCTGGCGCCGCGAACACGGTTCCTGCAGTTGGCGGACAAGCGCTCGTGAAGGACGACGAGTCGCAACCGAACGTCGTCAAAGTCGCTGTTGGCTCGAAGGATCACACGACGCTGGTGACAGCGCTTACGGCCGCTGATCTCGTGAACTCGCTGGCCAACGCGGGGCCCTTCACGGTGTTCGCACCAACGAATGCCGCGTTCGACAAATTGCCCAAGGGCACCGTTGATGATCTGCTCAAGCCGGCCAATAAAGCCAACTTGGTCAATATCCTGTACCATCACGTCACGACCTCGGCGCTCGACCTCGAGTCGATTAAAGCCAGCGGCCAACTGGCAATGGTGGACGGCACGTCGGAAGCGATCACGACAAAAGGCAACGACAGCTACATTGGCGGAGCGAAAATCGTGGCATCGATACGCGCGTCCAATGGCTGGGTGCACGTCATTGACGCGGTGCTGCTGCCGACACCGAAAAAGTAGGGCATTGTGGGAAGCGCGATGGCGACTCATTTTTGACCACTTGAATTGAGCGCCATTCGCTTCTTCACCCATCGTCCTTCTCAATGCGCGTCTCCGAGTCCGCATATGCCGTAGCCCCTCCCGCGCTCCGGGAACTCACCCCCCGCGAAGTCCGCCGAGTGATCTTCGCTTCGTCGCTCGGTACGGTGTTCGAGTGGTATGACTTTTATTTGTATGGCTCGCTCGCCGCGATCATCAGCAAGCAGTTCTTCTCGGCGGTCAATCCAACGGCGGCGTTTATCTTTGCCCTTCTTGCCTTCGCGGCGGGATTTGCGGTGCGGCCGTTTGGCGCACTGGTGTTTGGCCGGCTCGGTGATCTGGTTGGACGGAAGCACACGTTTCTGATCACGATTGTGATCATGGGAATTTCAACAACGCTTGTCGGCATCCTTCCCTCGTATGCGCGCATCGGTTTTGCGGCGCCCGTGGTGCTGATTTTGCTGCGCTTGTTGCAAGGGCTCGCCCTTGGCGGTGAATATGGCGGCGCGGCGACGTACATCGCCGAACATGCGCCGCACGGCAAGCGTGGCGCATACACGTCATGGATTCAAACGACGGCGACAATTGGATTGTTGCTCTCGCTGTTGGTCATTCTTGGATGCCGAATCGTCCTCGGGACTGAGGCATTCGAAGCGTGGGGCTGGCGGATTCCATTTCTGCTGTCAGCGGCGCTGCTCGCGGTGTCGGTATGGATACGTCTCACTCTGAACGAATCGCCGCTTTTTCAGGAGATGAAGCGGGAAGGGAAAATGTCGAAGGCGCCGCTCACAGAATCGTTCGCGCAGTGGGGGAATGCCCGTGTCGTACTGCTCGCATTGTTCGGACTTACCGCCGGACAGGCTGTGGTCTGGTACACCGGCCAGTTCTATACGCTGTTCTTTCTGACGCAGACGCTTAAAGTAGACGCCCAGTTGGCGAATATTCTTATTGCGATTTCGTTGGTGCTTGGCACGCCGTTCTTTCTTGTGTTCGGTGCGTTGTCGGACAGGATCGGCCGCAAGCCGATTATCATGACTGGCTTGGCGCTCGCGGCGCTGACCTATTTCCCAATCTTCAGAGCCATTACGCACTACGCAAATCCGGCGCTCGAAGCGGCGCAGAGCGCGTCGCCTGTGGTCGTGGTGACCGATCCTGCGGGATGCTCGGTGCAGTTCAATCCAGTGGGGACTGCCAAATTCACGTCGCCCTGCGATATCGCGAAGGCGGCGCTCGTGAAGCGCGGCGTTCCGTATTCGAATGAAGTTGCTTCTGCTGCGAGCGGTACTGAAGTGCGCGTGGGATCGACCATTGTTGGTCACAATGACTCCGCCGCGCTGACGACGGCACTCGATGCGGCCGAGTATCCCGTGAAGGCAGATCCATCCGGGATGAACAAGCCCATGGTGGTGCTGTTGCTATGGATCCTTGTGTTGTATGTCACACTCGTCTATGCGCCGATTGCGGCGATGCTGGTGGAGTTATTTCCCACGCGCATCCGCTACACCTCCATGTCACTGCCGTACCACATTGGCAACGGCTGGTTCGGCGGGTTTCTTCCGACGACGGCGTTCGCGATTGTCGCGGCGACCGGCAATATCTACTCGGGGCTTTGGTATCCGGTGGTGATTTCGCTGGCGACGCTGATCGTTGGATTGCTGTTCGTGAAGGAAACGAAGGACGTGGATATACGGTGATGCGGTAAAGGCTCCGCGCAGACATCCAATCCGCACGATCGACTCGTACCCCTGTTGTCCCGGGAACCCGATAGTCTCCGGACCCACTTAAACCAACAGGGAGATACGGCATGACACGTCCTTTCCTCACCCGGCGTCCGCTGCGGATCGCACTGATCGCGATCGTCGGCATCGCATCGATCACGGTTGCGAGGCGCGTGGTCGCCTCCGACCATATGGACACGCCGGAGGTTGAACTCAATCCGCGCATGGACATCAACGATGTGTATGCGTTTCCGGGCAGCGCTCCGGACCGCATCGCACTCGTGCTTACCACGTCGTCACCGATCGCCGGACAGAACGCCTCGTTCGATCCGAACGTGCTCTACCAGTTCAAGATTGACAACACCGGCGACGCTGTCGAAGACCTGGTGATTCAGGTCACGTTTGACGGTGGTACTGGCGCCAATCAGAAGTACACAGTGCGTGGTCCGATTGCTCCAACGCTTACGGGCATGACCTCGAGCGTTGTCAGTTCTGCCTCGATCATCACGGGGAATGTAGGATCGGCCGCCGGATCAGCCTCGGCGGTTCAGGTGTTCGCCGGCCTTCGCGCCGATCCGTTTGTGATCGACCTCGAGCAGTTCTTTGCGATTCTGCCCGACCGCCGTCCTTCGACAGGCGCACTTTCTACCCCGTCCACGGCGACCGCCTCGGCTTTCCGCTCGCCCGGCGTCGATTTCCTCAAGCCGTTCAACGCACTCTCGATCGTGGTGGAGTTGCCGAAGTCCATG
>JANYKA010000199.1 GCA_025358315.1 Gemmatimonadota bacterium
GGCACTCGGCGGGTTAGGACATTTTGCCCTAGGCATTCGAGCCTCCGCGGTGAATGGATCGCTTCCGAAAATTGGCAACCAAAGTTTCAGCACCACCGGTGCTCAGGCGTCAACGTATACCGCCAACAATCAATTTGTGCCGGGTTTGAGCGCCGATGCCGCGATTGGACTATGGCGCGGTGTGTCGGTTGGCGTCACGCATGTCGGTGGCATAGATGCGCTGTTGACAGCCACGTATCTCCCGAATGTGGGCGGCAACGGCAATGGCGATGCGAAGCTCACCGTCAACGGTAGCAACACGAAATTCGGTCTTGGAATTCGCATCGGTTTGCTCGAGGAGTCCGTCGTAACGCCGGGCGTGTCGTTCACCTACCTCCAGCGCGACCTACCGACCGTCTCCATGAGTTCGACTACCACCGGCACTGTGAGTGGGACGTCGGCGAACGGAACGATTGCACTGAATGATCTTGCCATCAAGAGCACAGCGTGGCGCATCACGGCTGCAAAAGATCTTCTTATTTTTGGACTCTCGGCCGGCGTCGGACAGGACAAATACACCACCACGTCTTCGCTGTTGGTTACCGTGAACACCATCGCGGGTGCGCAGTCCGGAACGAGCAATCCGGGTATTTCGATGACGCGTACCAATGCCTTTGTTGGTGCGAGTGTCAATCTCTTTCTGTTCAAGCTCGAAGGTGAGCTCGGCACCGTTAGCGGCGGCAGTTTGCCGGCTATTCTGAACAATTTTGGAGCAGACGCCGCGTCGTCGCGCACGTACTTCACGCTCGGGCTCCGATTCGGCCGTTGACCGTATGAATTCTCCGCGCTCATTGGGCTCGTCGGGGGGCATTCCGCACGACCGTACAGAGCGCGCGATGATGCGCCGGGCACTCGTCCTGGCGCGTCGTGGGTGGGGACAGACGGCGCCGAACCCACTTGTCGGCGCCGTCGTCGTACGCGATGGTGTAATCGTTGGTGAAGGCTTCCACGCCCGTTACGGTGAGGCCCACGCTGAGGTCACCGCATTGGCTGCAGCAGGTGAGGCTGCCCGCGGGGCGACGGTCTTCGTCACGCTCGAGCCATGTAATCATCAGGGCCAAACACCACCCTGCACGGAAGCGTTGATTGCTGCCGGAGTGCGTCGCGTGGTCGCGGCGATGCCGGATCCCAATCCAATTGCCGAGGGTGGCGCCGAACGGCTTCGCGCCGCCGGAATTGCCGTGGAGTTCGGCGTCGAAAGTGATGCTGCCCGCGAACTGAATGCCGCCTTTACCTTTGCGGCATCGGGCGCCACGCGACCGTGGGTGACGATTAAACTCGCCATCTCGCTCGACGGAGCGATTGCCGACGCCAGCCGGGCCCAGCGCTGGCTCACCGGCGACAAAGCGCGCCGTGAAGTGCATCGCCTGCGCGCAGCCCACGACGCGATCGCGGTCGGAATTGGCACGGTGCTTGCCGATAATCCTCAACTCACAGTGCGCCAGGGAAAGCGGCCTCGCGTCGCACCACTGCGCGTTGTGTTCGACCGGGAAGCGCGCCTGCCGATCACGTCCAAGCTTGTCCGGTCGGCTCGGCGTACCCCAACCATCGTGTTCGCTGAACATCCCGATGGCGCTCGGGCCGCCGCATTGTCGAAATCGGGGATACAGATCGAAACGGTCTTGGGATTGGGTGCGGCGCTGCAACTCCTTCGTGGAAAAAGGGTTCAGTCGCTGCTGGTGGAGGGAGGGGCGGGGCTTGCCGGTGCATTTTTAGAGGCTGGATTGGCCGACCGCCTGATTATCTTTCAGGCGCCGGTGCTTTTGGGCGCGGGCGCGCTGCCAGCCTTTGGCACTGCGCCCGGCATTGAGCGGCTCCGGCTCGTCGATCGCCAGGCGTTCGACGAGGATCTGATGAGCGTATACGCTCTGAGGTAACGGGATTTGTTTACTGGATTGGTCTCAAACGTCGGCTTCATTGACCGCGTGCGTTCTACCGGCGCCGGCCGCGAGTTTCGCATTCACTGCGACTACCGCGACCTTGCCGCCGGTGAATCCATCGCAGTGAATGGTGCGTGCCTCACCGTTCGCGAATTCGGCGACGGCTGGTTTACCGTCGCTGCGGTAGTGACGACGCTCGACCGCACGACCGTCGCCGAATGGACCGATGGCACGCGCCTCAATCTTGAGCGCGCACTCCGCGTTGGCGATCGGCTCGGTGGACACATCGTGCAAGGCCACGTCGATGGTGTGGCGGAAGTGACCGCTGTCATGCAGCGCGACGATGCGCGATTGATCGACATCGTGCTGCCGGCAGAGCTGATGCCGCTGATGGTGTTGCATGGTTCGGTCACCGTCGATGGGGTGAGTCTCACCGTCAATGCCTTGCTCAACGATCAAAGCGTGCAACTCTCAGTGATTGCTTTCACCCTCGACCACACGACGATCGGCGCCCTCAAGTCTGGCGATCACGTCAACGTAGAAGCCGATGTTATCGCCAAGCACGTCGAGCGGTTGATGTCGGTTCACCTCGTTTAAAATCACACGACCAATGTCATTCGGAACCATAGACCAAGCCATCGCCGACCTCCGCGCCGGAAAGTTTATCGTCGTTGCTGACGATGAAGACCGCGAAAACGAAGGCGATCTCATCGGCGCCGCCGAGTTCATCACTCCCGAGATGGTGAATTTCTTGATGCAAGCCAAGGGAATGATCTGCCTCGCCCTGAGCCCCGAACGCATTAAACAGCTCGACCTGCCACTGATGGGCGTCGAGAACACCGAAGCGATGCGCACGGCCTTCACGGTTACCATCGATGCCGCGCCGCGGTTTGGCGTGACGACGGGCATCAGCGCTCCGGACCAAGCCGCCACGATTCGTGCCGCAGCCAGTCCAAACGCGGCGCCGAACGATCTTCGGCGGCCCGGACACGTGCATCCATTGCGGGCCCGTGAAGGCGGCGTGTTGCAGCGGGTGGGACACACCGAAGCTGCGGTCGACCTGATGCGCCTCGCCGGCCTGGAGCCTGCGGGCGTGATCTGCGAGATTCTGAACGCCGATGGTACGACGGCCAAGCGTGCCGAACTCGACGTCTTTGCTCAGCAGCACGGACTGACCTTTATCACCGTGGCGCAACTCGTTGCCCACCGTCTGCGCACCGAGCGCTTGGTGCATCGCGTGGCCGAAGCGAGACTTCCAACCCAAGTGGGTGAGTTTCGTGTGGTCGGTTACACCAACGATGTCGATGCGCACGAACACGTTGCCCTGGTCTATGGCGATGTGCACGGCGATGCAGTTCCGGTGCGTATGCATTCGAAATGTCTCACGGGCGATGTCTTCCATTCCCTCCGGTGCGACTGTGGCTGGCAGCTGCACACGGCGATGCAGATGATCGCAACCGCCGGTCGTGGCGTGATTGTCTACCTCGATCAGGAAGGGAGAGGGATCGGCCTGCTCAACAAACTCAAGGCGTACGAGTTGCAAGACAAAGGCGCCGACACGGTCGAGGCGAATGAACGGCTCGGCTTCGCACCGGATCTGCGAAACTACGGCATCGGCGCGCAGATTCTGCTCGACCTCGGTGTGCAGTCGATCAGCCCCATTACCAACAATCCCAAAAAGCTGGTTGGCCTCGAAGGTTACGGGCTGAAAATTGAAGCACGCGTACCGCTCATTGCTCCGGATACGGCAGAGAATGCCGGATACCTCGAGACGAAACGCCGGAAGCTCGGCCACCTGCGCGCGCTCTGATGGCCGAGTTCAGCGGAACCCCGGTCGGCGCCGGCCGCCATTTTGCCGTCGTTGGCAGCCGGTTCAACGACTCCGTGACAACCAAGCTCGTCGAGGGCGCCGTCAACTGTCTTGTGAAGCACGGCGCCGCGTTCGATGACGTCGATGTGATTTGGGTGCCTGGCGCATGGGAACTGCCTCCGGCCGTCGGTCGGTTGCTGACGCTCGACCGATATGCGGCGATTGTCGCCGTCGGCGCGGTGATCCGCGGCGAAACCCCACACTTTGATTTTGTCGCTGGTGAGGCGGCTCGTGGGCTCGCGGATTTGCAGCGTGATTATGCGGTGCCGATCGGATTCGGTCTGCTGACGACCGATACAGAAGAGCAAGCCGAAGCGCGCGCCGGCGGCGCGCACGGAAATAAAGGATGGGATGCGGCATTGGCGGCGCTCGAAATGGCCGACCTCTTTGTCATGCTCGATACAGTTCACGATGACTCCGGGGACGATGGCACGGGTTGAAACACGCGGGCGCTCGCGCGCGCTGCAGGCGATGTACGCATGGGATCTGCGCGATGGTCAGCCGCTGGCAGTCGTCTCTGGTGCAGTCTGGGATGATCTTGAGGTCGCGCCGGACGAACGGGAGTTCGGCCGCGCGTTACTGCAGATTCTCATCGATCATGGCGCGGCGCTGGACGCCGATCTCGCCGAGGTCACGACGAATTGGCGTCTGGAGCGCCTCGGGGCGATCGAGCGTTGCGTCCTGCGGCTCGGGGCGGCCGAGCTGATGCAGGGTGTGACGCCGCCGCGCGTGGTGATCCAGGAATTCGTGCGACTCGCTGAGCGTTTTGGCAGTACGCAAAGCTCACGATTCGTGAACGGCGTGCTCGACGCGCTTGCCCGGCGGATGGGCCGTCTCAGTTGAAGGTTCTGGTCATCAACTGGCAGGATCGGGAGAATCCTCTTGCCGGTGGCGCCGAGATTCATCTGCACGAAATCTTTGAGCGGCTGGCGGGTATGGGGCACGAGATTACCCTGCTGTGTGGCGGCTGGCCCGGCTGCCCGCCGCGGGCCACGCTGGGCGGAATCGATGTGCACCGCGTGGGCACCCGACAAACATTTGCGTTGAAAGTGTTTGGCTATTGGTCCCGCGAATTGCGCGATCAGCCATTTGACGTGTTGTTTGAAGACATCAACAAGGCTCCGCTCTACACGCCGTTCTGGGGCGCGAAAAAACCCGTCGTCGCGTGCGTGCCACATCTGTTCGGCGGCACGGCATTTCAAGAGCTCGCGTGGCCTCTGGCAGCAGCCGTGTGGCTGAGCGAGCGGCCGTTGCCGTATGCGTATCGCGGAATTCCATTTCAAGCCATCAGTCAGAGCACGGCTGACGATCTCGTGGCCCGCGGTATCGCGCGCGCCAGGGTGGAGATTATCTATCCGGGCGTGTCATTCGACCATTTCACCCCCGACAGCTCGGCGCGTGCCACGGCGCCGACGTTTGCGTATGTCGGTCGCCTCAAGAAGTACAAAGGTGTCGATCTGGTGATCAAGGCATTTGCCGCGCTCCGCGATCCAACGGCCACGCTGGAGATCGCCGGTGCGGGTGATTATCGCCCATCGCTTGAGGCTCTGGCGCAGTCGCTTGACCTCGGCGTGCGCGTGCGGTTTCTTGGATTTATCAGCGAACCGGAGAAGCTGGCACTGTTGCGCCGCGCCTGGGCAGTGGCGTTGGCATCTCCAAAGGAAGGATGGGGTCTCACCAATGTGGAGGCGGAGGCATGCGCCACGCCGGTGGTGGCGTCGAATTCACCGGGCATTCGTGAATCGGTGCGCGACGGGGAGACCGGGTTCTTGGTGACGCACGGTGATGTGAATGCTATGACGCACGCCTTTGCGCGGCTTGCCGGATCACGCGAACTGGTGGCGTCGATGGGCGCGAAGGCACGATTGTTCGCAGAAACGTTTACCTGGGCACGGGCGGCGACGCAAACGGCGGCGCACCTGGCACTGGTCACGCAAACGGGAGAGCACTAGATGGAAGTCGTGATTCATATGCACCATGCGGTCGTATCCGAATCGATGCGGAAACGGGTGGAACGCATGGTCCGGATCGCCGCGGCAAAGTTGCCCCGTGCGGTGGATGCGGTTGTCCGCTTTGAGCAGGATGGCAAGGTGCGGCGGGTGGAAGTCATCCTGCATGCGCCGAAGCATACGTCGCTCGTCGCGTCTGCCGAGGGACCTTACTTTGGCCCGGCGGCGTCGCGGGCCGTGGCGCGCCTTAGCGCGCAGGCCGCGAAAGAAAAGCGCACGCCGAAGGCGCAAGCGCGCTCAGCCCGCACCAAGATTGCGCGCAGCTGATGGCACCCCTCACTGTCGCCCAGTTTTACGAGCGGCTGAAAGACACGCTGCAACTCGAATTGCTCGGCAATCATGCAGGGCTCGACCGGCATATCACGATGGCCGACGCGTCCGGACCAGGATTGGTGCTTGCCGGATATACGGGGCGCTTCGTGCATCAGCGCATACAGGTATTGGGCGAAACCGAAGTGTCGTATCTGGCTTCATTGAATGATGCCGATCGCCGCCGCAATCTTCGTGCTTTTTTTTCATACCCGATTCCGTGTGTGATGGTCACCAAGGGGCTCGATCTGCCGTCGGGGTTCGAGGACGAAGCGACGGCCGGTGGTGTCGCGATTTTGCGGTCTAAGCTTAAGACGCTCGATTTTTACAAGCGGATCTCGCCGTTTCTTGAAATGGCGTTTGCGCCGACGTCCAACCTGCACGGCTCGCTGGCCGATGTGTTCGGCGTCGGGCTGCTCTTTACCGGAGCAAGCGGGATCGGAAAGTCCGAATGCGTTCTTGATTTGGTTGAGCGGGGCCATCGGCTCGTCGCCGACGATCTGGTGATGGCAACCCGGCGGGGCACTGGCGTGCTGATGGGACGCGGACACGAACTGTCGCGACACTTCATGGAAATCCGCGGCGTCGGGTTGATCGACATTCCGAAGATTTTCGGCATTCACGCCGTCCGTCAGCAGAAACGCATTGAAGTCGTTGTCGTGCTTGAGAAGTGGGACGCTATGGGCGAAGTGGATCGGACCGGCCTCGATGGTGAAACGATCACCATTCTCGATGTCGAGCTGCCGAAGATCACGGTGCCATTGAATCCCGGAAAAAACATTACGGTGATCTCGGAAGTGATCGCGATGAATCATCTTCTTCGTTACAGCGGAGTGAATTCGGCCGAGGTATTCAACGAGCGCCTGAAGGCGAATATGCGGCAGGCGGCGGACGTCGGCCGCTATCTGCAAGACGATGACGAATAGCACCCCCGGTACCGGTGCCAGTCCGTGCGCCGTGGTGGCCGGACACGGTGATTTTGCCGCCGGCGTGATATCCGCGGTGCAGCAGATTGTCGGTACAGGCAGCGTATTCCGTGGAGTGAACAACGCCGCCCTCGATGCTGCCAGTCTCGAACGCGCCATCGCCGTTGCCGTCGCGGACAGTCTCGCCACGGTGGTGTTTACCGACCTTCCGGGAGGCAGCTGCACCATCGCCGCCCGGCGCGTCGCCCGCGCATCGCCCGGCCTCGCTGTGGTCACCGGAGCGAACCTCGCGATGCTCCTCGATTTTGCGCTCAACGGCGCTGCGGCCGCCGCCGCTGAGCACGCGGCCGAAAAGGGACGCGCCGCCATCATTGTGGTGGAAGGCATGGAGGATGCGCGTGCCCATTGAGTTGTATCGCATTGATGACCGTTTGATTCACGGTCAGGTCGTGGTGGGGTGGGGACAGCCGCTCGATGTCGCCTTCATTGTATTGGTCGATGACACCGTGGCCGCCAGCGATTGGGAGCAAGATCTCTATCGCATGGGCACTCCGCCGGAAATGGAATTGTTTTTCGAGTCAGTAACGTCGGCAATTGCGCATCTGAGTACGTATCAATTGCGCGCCGAGCGGGGCATTGTGCTGACCGCCGATATCGAGACGATGTGCCGCTTGGCCGAGGGCGCGCCGGGTATCGCGCGCGTCAATGTTGGCGGCATTCACCACCGCGAAGGACGGGCGGCAAAACTGCGTTACGTTTTTCTCACGGCCGACGAAGAAGCCCGACTCCAGACGCTGGCGAATCGTGGCATTGCCGTTACAGCGCAGGACGTCCCCTCCGCGCCCCCGGTGTCGCTCATTGACGTGCTTGCCGGTGCAGGCTTATGACGTTCGCATTGCAACTCGTCCCGTTGACGCTACTTGGTGCGCTGCTTGGGCTCGACGCGGTCAGCTTTCCACAAGCGATGATCTCGCGGCCCATTGTCGCGGCGACACTCGGCGGTGCACTGGTTGGCGATGCCGGAAAGGGATTGATCATTGGAGTGATTCTCGAACTGTTTGCGCTGGAGACACTCCCCTTTGGCGCGAGCCGGTATCCTGAATGGGGATCGGCAAGCGTGGTCGGGGGCGCCCTGTTCGGAATGCAACCGCAGGTAAGTGCCGGTGGGCTCGCCGTGTCCGCATTTGCCGCGCTCTTCACCGCGTTTATTGGCGGATGGTCGATGGTACGGCACCGGAAGCTCATCGCGCATTGGGCGGGTAATCTGCGGGAACAGATTGCCGCCGGCTCCGCCGATGCCATAATGACCTTGCAGTTGCGCGGCCTGACTTCCGACATCGTGCGTGGTGCACTGATGACATTCGCGGCGTTGCTAGTCTTCGTACCGCTCACCCAGATCGTACTGGCTACCGGAACTTTTAACGCCGGGACAGCACGCGATCTGGTCGTGGCGGCGGCCGGCGCCGTCGGCGCGGGGGCGGTATGGAAAGTCGTACACACGACGAAAGGCGCACCGTGGTATTTCGTCGGTGGCCTTATCGCTGGCGGCACATTGCTCATTGTGACATGACCGAGACCGCACCGACGCTCCCGATCCACACGCGGGCCGCGATCTTTATGCGGCTGTTCGCCGTGCAGGGTTCGTGGAATTATGAAATGTTGCTTGGCAACGGGATCGCTTTCGCCGTCGAGCCGGCGTTGCGGCTACTGCCTGGTGGGCGTGGCGGAGATGCCTATCGTGCCGCAATGAAACGGCAGGTGGGGTACTTCAATGCGCATCCGTATTTCGCCGGCGTCGCCGTGGGCGCGCTGGCGAGAGCGGAGCTCGCGGGTGAGACACCGGAGCGAATTGAGCGGTTTCGAACCGCCTGCTGCGGCCCGCTCGGCAGTGTCGGTGATCGATTGGTGTGGGCCGGATGGCTGCCAGCGTGTTCACTGCTGGCGCTGGCGGCATTTGGACTGGGCGCATCGCCGACCGTCGTCGTGTTGCTGTTTCTTGGATTTTATAATGTTGGCCATATCTGGCTTCGTGCTTGGGGATTGCGCGCCGGATATCGCGATGGTTTACGCGTAGCACAGGCACTTGGTGCGCCACTGCTGCGTCAGGGACCAGCGCACATGGCGAGAAGCGCAGCGTTGTTGGCGGGGATCGCGCTGCCATTGGCCGTACGCGCAATCATTGGGCCGGAACGGGGCAGTCTGGCCGTCGTGATCGTGGCCGCCGCAGCAGGTGCGGTGGTGTTGGCGCGGCTGCACGGCCGCGTTGAGGGCTGGCGCGTCGCCGGGTATGGACTCGCCGCATTCATCCTTTTCTCCGTGGTGCGCTGATGGTCGAATGTCGGGTCATAGTAGTGAACAGCCACGGAATTCACGCCCGTCCGGCGGCCAGCATCGTTAAGACTGCGGCCCGCTTCACCTCAAACATCACGCTCACGCGCGATGACCTCGACGTGAACGGCAAGAGTATTATGGGCGTGATGATGCTTGCCGCCGAGTGCGGTGCCGAAGTCATCGTGCGCGCCGATGGTTCCGACGAGCAGCAGGCGGTCGATGCACTCGCCGAGCTGATCACCAGCAAGTTCGGCGAGAGCTGAGGCCGCGATGCCCTCCATCTTGGTTGGTATTCCGGCGTCACCCGGCATTGTCGTCGGCCCAGCACATCTGCTGCGCTGGGAAGTTCCGGAGGTGCCGGAACGATCCATTGGCTCGCGCGAAGTACCGGCGGAAATTGCGAGGGTGCACGATGCATTCGCCCGTTCCATCGAACGCCTTCAGCACGTGCGCAAGCGGGCGGTCGAACATGCCGGACCGGCCGAGGCGGCGATATTCGATGTGCAGATCTCGATCATCCAGGATGCGGATCTCGCTACCCGGATCGAGGCCTCTATCCGTCGGGGATTTTCTGCCGAGGGGGCATTTGATCTCGTAATGTTCGACTTGCGCGATCACTTCGGCCGGTCGCCGCACGCGATGATGCGCGAGCGGGTCGATGACCTGTGCGACGTGCAAATTCGTGTACTCTCCATCCTGCTCGGCCTGCCGGATCACGACCCGGTGGATTTGCCCAAGGGCGCGAATGCGATCTTAATCACCCATGATCTGACGCCTAGCCTCACCGTGCAACTGGACCGCGACTGCATTGTTGGCATCGCCACGGATGCCGGAACACGCACATCGCACGTTGCAATTCTGGCGCGGTCATTGGGGTTGCCGGCCGTCGTGGGACTGCTCAGCGCCACCACGCGCATTCAATCCGGCGACCGCGTGATCCTCGATGGTGCCGCCGGGACACTCATGGTTCGCCCTAACGCCGCCGAACTCGCTGCCGCGGCGCAGCGCAGTCACCGGGAGCGACAAACGCGCGACGAACTCGCGCTGATGGCGGACAAAGAGTCGGTGACGGCCGATGGTGTGCGGATTGTATTGCGCGCCAACGTGGACCTGCCTGATGAAGTGGCGCTCGCGGCGGTCAGCGGTGCTGAAGGCGTTGGCCTCATGCGCACCGAATTTCTCGTCGTTGGCCGTGCCACCATGCCGGGCGAAGACGAGCAATATGAGGCCTACTCGAAAGTCATTAAGGCGTTTGACGGCAAGCCAGTGATTATTCGCACGTTCGACGTTGGCGGCGACAAACTTCCGGTGGGCGGCTATCCGCACGAACCGAATCCGTTCCTTGGCTGGCGCGCCATCCGGATGTGTCTCGACGAGCCTGAACTGTTCAAGACACAGTTGCGGGCATTGCTGCGCGCTGCCGTGCATGGTGACGTGCGGATTATGCTTCCGCTCATCATCACGGTCGATGAAGTCCGACAGGCCCGCTTTCTGCTCGAAGAATCGGCGCGCGACTTGGTGGCCCGCGGTGCGCCGCATCGTGCGGACGTGCCGCTTGGCGTGATGATTGAGACGCCGGCGGCCGCCATCACCGCGGACGCTCTTGCGCCAGAAGTGGCGTTTTTCAGCATCGGGACCAACGACCTGGTTCAATACACGCTCGCTGTCGATCGCGGCAATGCGAGCCTGGCCTCGCGATTCACGCCGTTGCATCCGGCCGTCCTCCGCCTGATCCACCGTGCACAGCTCGTCGGTGCGGCTTCAGGCATAGACGTGAGCGTGTGCGGTGAAATGGCTTCGGAGCCGTTAATGGCGTATGCGCTCATTGGCCTCGGGATTCGCCAGCTCAGCGTGAGCGCGATGTCGGTGCCGTTGATGAAACGCATTGTCCGGGGCATTGATACGACTCGGGCGGCCGAGGCGGCGATGGCGGCGCTGGAGGCTGGAACGGCACATGCCGCTGAGGCGCTGCTTCGTGCGGGACTCGACGCGGAGCTTCCCGGGTTGCTCGGCGGTTGATCGAAGTAGCATATTTCTAAACTCCGCTCAAAAACCCTTCGCTCCCACTATCGTGCTGCATCGCCATCTGTTCACGTCCGAGTCCGTAACCGAAGGCCACCCCGACAAGGTTGCCGATCAGATCTCTGACGCCGTCCTCGACGCGCTCCTCGCCATTGATCCGGCGTCACGCGTCGCATGCGAAACGATGGTGACAACCGGCCTCGCGACGATCTTCGGTGAGATCACCACCAAGGCCTATGTCCATCTCCCGGCCCTCGTGCGCGATACGATTCGCCGGATTGGTTACACCGAAGCCGGGTATGGCTTTGACGCACATACCTGCGCGGTCATGTCGACCATCGACCAGCAATCGGCGGATATCGCGATGGGCGTCGACACAGGTGGTGCCGGTGATCAAGGCATGATGTTCGGATACGCCTGCGACGAAACCGACGAGTTGATGCCATTGCCGATCACGCTCGCGCATCGTTTGACGCGGGCCCTGGCTGACCGGAGAAAAGATGGCACGCTGCCGTGGCTGCGCCCGGACGGGAAGTCACAGGTGAGCGTGGTATACGAGCAGGGGCGGCCCGTGTCAGTGGATACGGTTGTGATCTCCACGCAGCACAGTGAATCGGTCAAGAACTCGACGATCAAGAATGCGGTCATGCATGAAATCATCGAAGCATCGATCCCTAAGGAACTCCGACCCCGCGGCGTGAAGTATCACATTAACCCGACCGGTCGCTTTGTTATCGGCGGTCCACAGGGCGATGCCGGCCTTACAGGACGTAAGATTATCGTCGACACGTATGGCGGCATGGGCCGTCACGGTGGCGGCGCATTTAGCGGTAAGGATCCGTCAAAGGTCGACCGGTCGGCGTGCTATGCGGCCCGCTGGGTGGCAAAGAATATCGTGGCTGCCGGCCTCGCTTCGAAATGCGAAGTGCAGTTGGCCTACGCCATTGGCGTTGTGAAGCCCGTTTCTGTGATGGTGGATACGTTCGGCACCGCGACAATCGATGAGCTGAAACTTTCGCGGGCCGTCGAGCAAGTATTCGACCTCACACCGAAAGGCATTATCGAAGCGCTCGATCTGCGGAAACCCATTTACAGTGATACGGCGTCGTACGGTCATTTTGGACGAAAGAGTGAACGGGCCGAGCGGTTTGGAAAGAAGGTCACACTGTTCACGTGGGAGCGGACCGACAAGATCACGGAGCTCAAGAAAGCGGTCCGCGCATTGGCATGAGCACGGCCGGGTTTTCATTCGTCGTGCAGGAGGACTCGTGATCGAAGTATTCGTCGCCCGACTTGGGCTCGATGGCGCCTCGAACTCATTTGTCGTCATCTTGCAGGAGCAGGTTGGGGAGCGGATTGTTCCGATCTGGATCGGCCGCGCCGAAGCCGAAGCCATCGCGGCGCACCTCAACGGTGTTGCTCCGCTACGGCCAATGACCCACGATCTCTGTAAAGGCATTATCGACGCGCTTGGCGCGACGCTCGAGAGTGTGCACGTCACGCGCATGGCCGAAACGACGTTTTTCGCCGAACTCCATCTCGACCGCAATGGCTTGGAGCTCGTGGTGGATGCACGCCCTTCCGACAGCATCGCCATCGCGTTGCGGTGCGGCGCAAAAATTTTTGCCGCCGAGGTGTTGCTCGCCGTATACGAAACGTCTGCAGACGATATGACATCGGACAGCGACGGCGAAGAATCTGCGGGCTCTTCGGTTAATGAGTTTCTGCGCGCCGCCCGCGACGCCGACGTGGAATCTGCCGAACAGCTCAAACGTCATCTCGAACAGCTCCGGCCGGAAGATTTTGGAAAGTTCACACTCTAGCACCGCGATTTTGCGCCGGGTGACCTTCGGGGCTGTTGGCTTCGTACTCACCATTGCCCCATTGGTGATTTCGGCGCAGCAGACCCTGCGTGAAGTACATGGTCGGGTGTTACGGGCTGGTCCCAAAGACGCTCAACCATTCGGCGGCGCGTGGGTCACACTCCACCGCGTCGCAACCGATCACGCCGGGCCGTTGGATTCGGTGCGCACCGATGCGTCCGGTCGATATGCGTTCCGATACATCACGACGGCCGCCGACAGCGCGGCGATTTATTTCGTCTCCAGTACGTACGCCGGAATCGCCCACTTCACGACCAAGCTGCTGGGTCGGATCGTCACCGGCGACGCGGCCGAGCTCATGCTGTTTGACACCACAAGCGCTCCGGTGCCGATCACGGTCCGTGGGCGCCATGTGATCGTGACCGCTCCGGACAGCACGAAGACGCGATCAATCGTGGAGGTGTTCGAGTTATCAAACGATTCGTCGGTTATTCGCGTCCCGGGAGCAGCGAACCGGCCGACCTTTGAGACACTGTTGCCGGACGGTGCCTCGGGTGGGCGCGTCGGGGACGGCGACATCTCCGCTGAGTCGGCAGCGTTCGGCAATGGAAAGGCCCAGGTGTTCGCGCCACTGGCGCCAGGAGTCAAGCAGATGTCTTTCAGTTATCGGCTTCCGGGCGCTCAGCGATTTCTGAACATCACCGTGCCGGTGCCGACGGCCGTTGTTGAGGTGCTCATCGAAGATATCGCAGGCACGGCGGTTGGTGGCGGCCTTAAGGCGATGCCGGCAGTGGCAATCGACGGCCGTCGGTTCAGCCGCTTTCTGGCGCAGGATGTCGCGGCGAATAGCGTGATTGAAATCCGCGCACCAACACACGGCAGATTTGTCGTGAGCATGCGCACGGCAATTGTTTTCGTTGCCGTTGGTGCGCTCCTCCTGCTCATGCTCTCGCGTGGGTATGTACGCCGGTCGCGGCTGCTCGGCGCGCGCGCCGGCACTGTGGTTGATACCGAGGTGTTGGCGCGGCAAATCGCGATCCTCGATGACACGTTTGAAAAAATATCCCAACCGTCGGCGAGCCAACGCGCCGACCACTACGAGTTGCGCGCCAGACTGAAGGCGCGGCTCACGACTTCTCTTGCGGCGCGCGACGGACTGTTGTAGCTTCGCTGAACAATTGATTTGCGAACGCGGGACACGGAAGCCGGTTTAAATCCGGCGCGGCCCCGCCACTGTAACGGGCAGACTGTGCTATGCTCACTGTGCCACTGACTTCGGTTTTAGAAGAGTCGGGAAGGCGAGCCAAGCAGCCCGGAGCCAGGAGACGACCCACGTTCGCGCCACGTAGACAGATCCTCGGGGGAGGGCTGGTGGCGTTCGATGCGTCGCCGGCTCGCCGGGTATCGTCGCGTCGCGCGTTGCGGGCTTCTCTCTTCGCGGAAGGAGCCCGTTTTGTTTTTCCGTCGCCGTATGGTCATCGCCGTCGCCCTCGCCGCACTCACCGGGGCAGCGTGCAGTGTACAGCCCGCCAATCCGGTACGGACGATCGGGCTTGATGACTTCGGCGACACGGTGCGCGCCGGCGCGGCGCGGCGCGTCGTGTCGCTGAATCCCGTGACCACTGAAATCTTCTTTGCCATTGGAGCCGGCGACCGGCTTGTCGGACGCACGCACTGGGATTTGTATCCGGCTGCCGCGCGCACCGTGCCGGACCTTGGCAGTGCAATGCCGCCAAATGTTGAAGCCGTGCTTGCGGTGCACCCCGACCTGGTGGTGCTCTATGCCGGTACAATGAATCGCGCCGCGGCCCGGCAGCTCCGTCACGCCGGCATACCGACGATCGCGTTACGCACGGACCATGTTGCCGATCTCCGGCGTACCCTGGTGATGCTGGCGCGTGCCATCGGCGAC
This sequence comes from Gemmatimonadota bacterium, assembly GCA_025358315.1. Lineage (GTDB taxonomy): Bacteria > Gemmatimonadota > Gemmatimonadetes > Gemmatimonadales > Gemmatimonadaceae > Fen-1231. Next base: position 15,122 of record JANYKA010000199.1, read on the forward strand.
AGCGCAAGCGGTGCCCGCGTTGCCGACTCTGTGGAGCGGACACTCGCAGCCGTACAAGCACGCCCGCGACCGGCGAAGCCGCCCACAGTCTTCTGGCACATTTGGGACAAGCCGCTCCTGACGATTGGTCGCGGCAGTTACATGAACGAACTCGTCAATGATGCCGGCGCCGTGAATATTTTCGGCGACCTCGACGGGCCGTCACCACAAATCACGATGGAAGAAATCGTCCGCCGCAATCCGGACTATATACTCGCCGGCCCGGTGAATGCCAAAAGTATTTTGTCGAGTCCTGTCTGGCAGGCTGTGCCAGCCGTGCGGGCCGGACATGTGCTGATTGTTGACACGACGCTCGTGGGACGCCCCGGCCCCCGCATCGGCGAAGCCGCGCGCCATTTGCGCGCGCTGATTCTGCACGACACCATTCACTAAGCGACCGCCGAATCGTGCCGCTGCGCACTTGGATCCTGCTCCTGCTTGCTGTGATGGTCGCCATCGCCGCCGGGCTCGCAATTGGTGCCGTATCATTGCCGATTGGCGACGTGTGGCGCGCACTCAATGGCGCCGGTGATCCGAGCGTTGTCTCCATCGTACAATCGCTGCGCCTGCCACGCGTTGCGCTCGGGCTCGCCGTCGGCTCCGGCCTTGGAATGAGCGGCGCGGCGATGCAGGCTACGCTACGCAATCCGCTGGCCGAACCGTATTTGCTTGGCGTCTCCGGTGGTGCTGCCGTCGGTGCGGTGGCAGCGATCGCGCTGCGGATTGCCGCGCCGGCTCTGTTGCCGATCGCGGCGTTTGCTGGCGCGGCACTCGCTGTGGCGATCGTCCTTGGTGTCGCCCGCGCTGCCGGTGCGCAAAACGATCCGCGCGTATTGGTCATGGCAGGTGTCGTCGTCGGGGCATTCGCCAACGCGGCGATCATGGTTGTCTTGGCCAACGCACCGGCAGAAGATGTGCGCGGCGCGCTCTGGTGGATGATGGGCTCGCTCAATGACGCGAGCTGGAACTCGGTCCGCTGGATCGGGCTCTACGTTGCCATCGGAGGTGCCGCGCTGTTGGCGTTCGGCCCGGAGATTGAACTGCTCGCGCTTGGCGAAGACCCCGCCGCCGCGCTTGGTGTCGATGTCGCACGCTCCACGCGTCGCGTCTACCTCCTGGCCTCCCTGCTCGCTGCCGTGACCGTTGCCGGTGCCGGGTTGATTGGATTCGTCGGACTCGTGGTACCCGCGATGGTCCGCGGACTCGGCGCCCGCAGTGCACGGAGTGTGATCGTTGGCGCTGCGCTCGCCGGCGCAGCGTTGCTTGTCGCCGCCGACGTCGTAGCTCGAACCGCGCGTGCGCCCGCCGAGTTACCGTTGGGTGCCGTGACCGCGCTGATTGGCGTTCCGTTTTTTCTGATGCGTCTGCGGAGGCTCAAATGATTCGGTTCGATGACGTGGTCCTTCGCTATCCGCGCGCAACTCGGCCAGCGGTGCACGGCGTGTCGCTCTCGGCGCCGCGTGGTGTGGTCACAGCGATTGTCGGGCCCAATGGCAGCGGCAAGAGTACGTTGGTCCGCGCATTGCTCGGCCGGTTGCATCCGGAGCGTGGTGCGGTGACGCTGGATGGAGTGAACATCGGCGCCCTCGCACGGCGCGATGTTGCCCGTCAGCTCGCGTTCGTTCCTCAGCGCGAAGAGCCGGCATTCCCGCTACAGGTTCGCGACTTTGTTGCGCTCGGACGGTATGCGCATGGCACCATGTGGGGCGTCGAGAGTGCAGTCGATCGGTCCGCGGTTGCCGCTGCGACTGAACGGGCAGGGGCGACCGAGTTTCTCAACCGGCGCACCGACGAGCTGTCCGGCGGGGAATGGCAGCGCGTGCGAATAGCCCGTGCGCTTGCGCAGGGAGGCGACGCACTTGTGCTCGACGAACCGACCGCCTTTCTCGATATCGCGCACGAGATGGCGGTGTTTGAGCTGCTGGACACATTGGCACGCGACGGTCGCGCCGTCCTCCTGGTGAGCCATCAGCTCAATTTGGTGGCCCGGTTTGCTTCGCGGATCGCGTTACTGCATCGCGGCGCACTGATTGCCTTTGGGCCGCCGGAAGACGTCATGCGCGGTGATTTGCTCGAACGTGTGTACGACTGGCCACTTGTTGTCTCGCGCGACCCCGCCGTCGGGGCGCCGATGCTCGTGCCGTTGCGAGGGCGCGCGCCGCAATCGCGCCATTTTTCAAATTCTTCGGAGTCCTTCTAATGTTTCGTCATTCAACCGTCGTACTTTGCTGCACTCTGTTCGCTGCACCCGCCTTCGGACAGCACATACCGACGGTCGCTCGCGACACGCTCTCGCCGGTAGTGATAACCGCCACGCTCGTATCGGTGGCGACCGTCGCGCCGACCGCCACCACGACCGTATTGTCAGGCGATGAGCTTCGCGCCCAGGGCATCACGCGCGTCGCCGACGCGCTGCGCCTAGTGCCCGGTGCCGTGCTGATGGGGAGCGGTCCGCTCGGGTCGCAGACTTCGCTGTTCCTCCGCGGCGGCAACAGCAATTATGTGCGCGTACTCGTAGATGGTGTCGCGATCAATGATGCCGGCGGGGCCTTTGACTTCTCGACCCTCACGGTCGGCAATATTGATCGCATCGAAGTGGTGCGTGGGCCGGCAAGTGTGTTGTATGGAGCCGACGCAGTGACCGGTGTGGTGCAGATCTTCACGCGCGATGGCCGCGGACCGGCGAGTGTGAATGCCCTCGTGGGCGGCGGCTCGTACGGCACGGTCCGTACCGAGTTGGGAACGCAGGGCGGCGACGCCCGCGTTGGCTATTCGCTTTTCGGTGGTCATCAGTCAACCAACGGCATCCTCGCGTTCAACAATAAGTTCACTGACGACGTACTCAGTGGCGCGCTGCGTTTCAAACCGGACGCGCGCACGGATCTTCATCTCGCCGCACGGTGGTCGAGTGCGGTCTACCATTATCCCACGAAGTCCGATGGTACGGTCGCCGATCATAACGCCGAGCAGACCGATCATCGGCTCGTGCTCAGCGCTGACGGCTCACGCCGCTTGAGTGATCGCGTCGCGGTTCAGCTCTCCCTCACATCAAACGAGTTTCTCCCTCGCTCAAACGATGGCCCCGACAGTCCCGGCGACACGGTGGGCTTCTACGGGTATTTTGCCCGCGCGACGCGCACGCATCGGACCGCGGACGCCCGGGTAAATCTCCAGTATGACACCCACGGCGTACTCACCGTCGGGACGGAGCTCGTCGAGGATCACGAGACCAGCACCTCGCTGTCGCTGAGTCAGTACGGACCGTCTGCAGGCACGTTCGAGGCGTCCCGTCACAACAGTGCCATGTACATACAGATACTCGGTGATGCCACGAGCCGCTGGTCGTATCAAGTCGGCGGGCGCGTGGAGCAGAATAGCGCGTTCGGCGCCTTCAAGACATTGCGCGCCGGCATTGCGTATATCGTGTCTTCGAAGCTCCGGTTGCGGGCATCCGCTGGCAGTGCCTTCAATGCGCCGAGCTTCTTCGAAAACTTTGCAGCCGGATATACGGTCGGGAACCCTGACCTGCTGCCAGAACAATCGCGCAGCGCCGAGCTTGGCGTTGAGTCGTACTTGGCGGGCGGCGACCTTGTGTTAAAGGCAACCGGATATGTGCAACGGTTTCACGATGTGATTCAATACACGGACACGCCGGCCGCTCCCGGAGCACCCAACTACTATAATGTCGCTGCCGCCGACGCGAATGGCGTGGAACTGGAAGCGGCGTATCGCGGTTTCGATCGGACGACGCTCAGTTTGAACTTTGCACTTTCCGACACGAAGGTCACGGCGGCAGGTTTCGACACAGGCAGCGGGGCGTCGTACGTCGTCGGCCAAAAGCTCATTCGTCGCCCACCCAACACCCTGTCAGTTGCCGCCGCACGCACGTTCGGCAGGGGTGGGGCGCTAACATTAGTCGCCGCGCGTATCGGCGAGCGTGATGACCGCGATTTCGCGGTCTATCCGGCGGCGCCGATCACGCTACCGGCATTTACTAAGGTCGATGTCTCTGCCGTTGTACCGCTACGGTCGGTCGGCAGGAGTCTGGTGGCGCTCGTCGGGCGTGTCGACAATCTGTTCGATTCGAAATATCAGGAGATCGCCCGGTTCGGAGCGCCCGGCCGCCAGACGTTCCTCGGGATTCGCATCGAGCGGCAATAGGGTATTGTGACGTGTGCGCATTACCGCGACCGACTCCGTTCTTCTGCACAGCTTTGACTATCGCGAAACGTCGCGGATCGTCCGGCTGGCCACGCGCGAGCTTGGGGTTATTTCGGCGATCGCGCGTGGTGCACGCCGGCCGAAGAGCAAGTTCGGCTCGGCCCTGGATTTGTTCACCAGCGGAGTGGCACACCTCAGCGTGAATCCGCAGCGGGACCTGCATGGACTGACGGGCTTCGACGCCACCGTGCAGCGTTCATCCCTCGGCACATCGCTCGCACGCTTTCGCGCCGCGTCGGTATTGTCGGAACTGTGCCTGCGTTTTGGGAATGACGACGACAGTGGTGTGGTGTTCGAAGCGGCGACCGCCGCTTTCGATGCCATAGCCGCATCCGATGATGCAGCGGTTGCTGGCGTTTGCCTCGCCGGAGGGTGGCGCGTGATTGCCGGACTTGGCTTTTCACCGTCGCTCGAGCAGTGTGCCCTCTGTCACGCCGAGTTACCGGCTGATGCATCTGTGATGTTTCAGCATCGCGCCGGAGGCGCGCTCTGCGAGAAATGCGCACGCACGTCGCACGGCGGTCGGCAGTTGCCGCCCGCCGCACGGCACACGTTGATAGCGTGGCTGGCCGGCGCGGGCTCGCCGCTGGAGAACGCCGCCGCCGCCCGCGCTCACCAGCGGCTCCTGCGCGAGTTTCTCGAAGAACACCTCGGCGACGGCCGTCCACTGCGCGCCTTCATCGCGTGGGAAGAGCAGCGTTCACCCAGCGCGACCGTCGTGGAGCCCGTGTGATTCTCGGCACCGCCGGTCATATCGATCACGGGAAGACCGCACTAATCAAAGCACTCACCGGCGTCGACACCGACCGGCTGCCTGAGGAAAAGCGCCGTGGTATTACCATCGAGCTGGGATTTGCGCCGCTGCTGCTTGATGGTGTCGGAACGATAGGAGTCGTTGACGTCCCTGGGCACGACGCTTTTGTGCGCACGATGTTGGCAGGCGCGACTGGAGTTGATCTCGCGATGCTGGTCATCGCCGCCGACGAGGGCGTGATGCCCCAAACACGCGAACATCTGATGATTCTGAGCTTGCTCGGTGTCTGCACTGGGGTGGTCGCGATTACGAAATCGGATCTCGTCGACGCGGACTGGATCGAATTGATCGCCGAAGATGTGAAAAAACTGTTGCGCGGGACTCCGTTAGCCGACGCGCCGATTGTCGCGTGTTCGGCCGTAACGGGAGCCGGTCTCGATGTACTGCGCGCAGCGCTAACCGCCGCCGCCAGCCTGACTCCCGATCGTAGTCCCGCAGATTTCGCCCGCTTGCCGATTGACCGCGTCTTCACGGTAAAGGGCACCGGCACAGTTGTAACAGGCACCCTCAGGAGCGGATCGTTCGCCGTAGATGATGAAGTGCGGATTGTTCCCGACGGCAGTGCATCACGCACGATGCGTGTCCGATCGATCGAATCGCACGCCACAGCAGTCAATCATGCGGAGCCGGGCAGCCGAACGGCAGTCGCACTTGCCGGCATTAACCGATCAGATATTTCCAGTGGCAGCACGCTCGTCCGCGCTGGCGATTCTTGGTTCGAGTCTCGCGTACTGCGAGCCGACGTGACACTCGTTCACGGCGCCAAGTCGCTGGGCATACGCACACGGGTGCGTTTTCATTTAGGTACAGCGGAAATCGGTGCGCGCATCGTGGCCGCCGTCGGTAAGGTCGAGGCAGGGAAGCCAGTGCCCGTCCGGGTTGTGCTCGATGCACCGGTCGTCGCACGATCCGGCGACCGCTTTGTTATTCGCGCTACCACGCCGACTGCCACGATTGGCGGCGGCGTGATCACCGACGCCCATCCGCCCGTCCGGCGCGCCAAAGTTTGGCCGGCACCGTGTGCCGATGCGCCCACACGACTCGGCTGGATCGTGTCCGAAAGTGGGACAACCGGAGTGCCGCTCTCCGAACTCCCGGTTCGTATCGGTATTGCCCCTGCTGACGTCGCCGGTTTTGTCGCGCGAAGCAAGAGTGTTGTTATTGCAGGCCTGCGCGCATTCGATGCCAGCCTGAAAGATCAGTTGAGCGCCCGACTGCTCGCCATCGTTGCAACGCATCACGCGGCAAACCCGATGGAGGCTGGACTGCCTCTCGATCGTGCGCGCCAACTTTTTGGCCAGCGCTCAGAGCTTATCGATCAGGTCATGGCCGAGTTGCAAGCCAAGAAAAAGATCGTGGTGCGCGCCAACATTCTGGCGCGCGCCGGATTCGCTGCCGCCACGAATGAAGGTGATGCGGATCGGTTGGAGCAGCTTGCTTTGGCGTTGGGAAGGGCCGGAACTCGGCCCGAGTCGGTGGAAGAGCTTGCCAAGATCTATGGTCCCGACACCCTCCGACTGCTCCGGATGCTAGAAAAGCAGAAGAAGGCCGTTGCGGTGGCGGTCGACCGATTCTTTAGCCCGGCAGCCGTGCGGGAGCTCTTGAGTGCATTGCGGGAAGGCGTGCCAGACGGAGTTCCGGCAACCGCATCGCAACTCCGTGATATACTTGGGGTTACGAGGAAATATCTCATTCCGTTTCTGGAGTACTGCGACCGTCAACGAATTAGCGTGCGGACGGGCGATCTTCGGACTTTCCATTGGAATGCCTGATCTGAAGCCCGTGGAGCCGCCCGGAAGCGTCAATCTTGTAACAGCTGTTGCTTGACAGTGCTGAATAGCGTCAATACGTTACCCTGTGAGTACTTAGGTCCACCTCAACTGGAGCTTTGGTCATAGCCCCTATCTAGTCAGACGGAGAAAACATGAGGTTTCGCTGGTCGGCACTGTTGTTCGTGCTGGCCCTCGGTCTCATGCCACGAGCTGGATCTGCGCAGTCGGGAACATCGTCGGCGCAGAAGAGTTCATCATCTTCACTGGGTCAGAACTACCCGAATCCATTCAATCCAGAAACTTGGATTCCGTTCACCGTGGGGGATTTCCCTACGTGTTCGGCGAGCGGCCGGCAGTACAGGGTGAACTTGCGAATTTTGAATATTCTTTCGCAACTCGTCAAGGTACCGGTCATTCAGGGTGGCGCAGGAAACGTGGCAGGGGGTCAGCCGCTGCAGAATGTGTTGTTGCCCTGTGGCCAGTACATCGCGTACTGGGACGGGAATTACCTCAACACGTCGCAGGAAGTCGCTTCGGGCGTGTATGTGTACGTGCTTGAGGTTGACGGCGTGAGACTGGTTAAAAAAGGACTTTCGGTGAAGTGAGCCACTGAGCACAAACGCCTGGGCAATTGTCCGGGCGTTTGTGTTACCACCTCACACTCATACAGTTTTCGTTTCATGAACGCTGATCGCCTGACCGTCAAATCCTCCGAAGCCCTGACCGGCGCGCTGGCCCTCGCGCGCCGCGATGGCAATCCGCTGGTCTACGACGCGCATCTTTTGCGCGTCCTGCTGGATCAGGACGAAGGCATCGTCGTGCCGATCCTGAAGCACAGCAACGTCGATCTCACCGCGTTGCGGACGGCGCTCGACGCCGAAATCGCGCGCTATCCCAAACAGACGGATGCCAATCCGACGCTTGCCCGTGAGTTGACCGCGGTGCTGGACGCCGCTGAGTCACAGGCGAAGGGCATGGGCGACGAATACGTCTCGACAGAACATCTGTTGCTGGCACTGGCCGGCACAAAGGGTGCCGAGAGTGCGGCGCTGCTGAAGAAGGCCGGTGTTACTGTGAAAGAGTTGACGGCGGCGCTCAAAGCGGTGCGCGGCGCTCACAAGGTGACCGACCAGACGCCGGAGAACCAGTATCAGGCGCTCCAGCGATTTACGCGCGATCTCACCGCCGACGCTCGCGCTGGAAAACTTGATCCGGTCATTGGTCGCGACGAAGAAATTCGGCGCGTAATACAAGTGCTCTCCCGGCGCACGAAGAACAATCCGGTGCTCATCGGTGAGCCGGGTGTGGGGAAGACGGCAATCGCCGAGGGCCTGGCCCAGCGAATTGTGAATGGCGACGTACCGGAGTCATTGAAGAATGACAAACTGGTCTCCCTCGACCTGGGCGCGCTGATCGCCGGTGCAAAGTTCCGTGGTGAGTTCGAAGAGCGGCTTAAGGCGGTGCTCAAGGAGATCACATCGAGCGCCGGTGAGTTCGTGGTTTTCATTGATGAAATGCACACGTTGGTCGGCGCCGGCAAAGCTGAAGGATCGATGGATGCCGGCAACATGCTCAAACCATTGCTGGCCCGCGGCGAACTGCGGGTGGTTGGGGCGACGACACTTGATGAATATCGGAAGCATATCGAAAAAGATCCGGCGCTCGAACGGCGCTTCCAGCCGGTATATGTCGGTGAACCGACGGTCGAGAATACGATCGCCATTTTGCGCGGTCTGAAGGAGCGGTACGAAACGCATCATGGCGTGCGCATTACCGACGGCGCGATCGTCGCGGCGGCGACGCTGTCCAATCGGTATATCGGCGACCGCTTTCTGCCCGACAAGGCGATCGATCTCGTCGACGAAGCCGCGAGCCGCCTGCGCATTGAGATCGATTCACTACCGCAAGAAATCGACGTCGTGGAACGGCGCATTGTCCAATTTGAAATTGAGCGCCAGGCGCTGGCCAAAGAGAAGGATGCGGCGTCGAAGGAACGACGATCGGCGCTGGAGAAACAGCTTGCCGAACTGCGCGAGTCGACCGATGCGATGAAGGCACAGTGGCAACTCGAGAAGAGTGCGTTGGTTGAAGTCGGCAAACTCAAGGCGCAAATCGAAGAAGCGCGCACCGACGCCGAGCGCGCGACCCGCGCCGGCGATCTTGGCCGCGCCGCCGAAATCCAATACGGCACCATTCCGCAACTCGACGGCAAGCTCAAGGAATGCGAAGCCCGGCTGGCCTCGCAGCAAGCCGGCGGCGCGCGCTTTCTGAAAGAAGAAGTTACCGCTGACGACATTGCCGAGATCGTCGCCAAGTGGACAGGCATTCCGGTCACGCGGATGATGGAGAGCGAGAAAGAGCGCCTCACGAAACTCGATCTCGAACTCGCGAAACGGGTGATTGGGCAACCCGAGGCCGTACGCGCTGTGGCGGATGCCGTGCGCCGGTCACGGGCCGGACTGCAGGATCCGAACCGTCCGATTGGTTCATTTATTTTTCTCGGGCCCACCGGCGTTGGGAAAACGGAAACGGCGCGCGCCCTTGCCGAGTTTTTGTTCGACGACGAGTCGGCGATGGTCCGCATTGACATGTCGGAGTACATGGAGAAGCACGCGGTCGCGCGGTTGATCGGTGCGCCGCCGGGTTATGTCGGGTTCGAAGAAGGTGGGCAGCTCACTGAAGCCGTACGCCGCCGTCCGTATTGCGTCATTCTTTTTGACGAGATCGAAAAAGCGCATTCGGATGTCTTAAATATTCTCCTGCAGATTCTCGACGACGGCCGTCTCACCGATTCGCAGGGGCGCACCGTCGACTTCCGCAATAGTGTGATTATCATGACGTCGAACCTCGGCAGTCAATGGATTCTCGAACGGGGCACTGACAACTGGACGCTCGTGGAGCAGCATGTGCATGCGGCACTCCGCGGTCATTTCAAGCCGGAGTTTCTGAATCGCGTCGACGACGTAATCATCTTCCGGCCGCTGGGGCTGGAGCAGATTGAGCGCATTGTGGATGTGCAGTTGGCACGCATGGATCCACAGTTAGCGGAGCGAAAGCTCACGCTCGAAGTGACACCCGACGCCAAAGCGTTGCTGGCGCGTGATGGCTATGCCCCGGCGTTCGGGGCACGACCGCTCAAGCGGTCCATCCAACGGCTCATCCAGAATCCGTTGTCGCTGGCGCTGCTCGGCGGTGAATACAGCGAAGGCGATACCATTGTCGCCCGCGCCGAAGGCGACCGACTGGTATTTACGAAACGCTAGACGGGCGACCGGCGCGTCACTGCGTCCGCACGAGGATCAGGTCTACCGCTGTCGCCAGAGCGGCCCCGCCTTGCGGTGGTCCCAACAGCGCCGCCACGCCAGCTGCAATGCGGAACCGCAGGTAGCTACTCGCCCCGCCGCGCAGTGTGAACGTTTGGTTCGCTCCCGGCAGCAATGGACGTGTCAGGAGTGAATAACTGAACGACGACGGAACGCCGAGCATGACGCTGCGGAAATTCCAGCTCGGGAAGGTGTACTGGCTCGTCGCGGTAAATCCGGCATTATCCGTGAACAATGCCACGGCAATTTGACGCATCGCGGCGGTGAGGCTCGGCGCCGTACTGGCAAATACGGCATTCAGATTCGGGATTCCGGTGCCGATCGCGTTGTCAATTGCTTTCGTGTAGGTGCTTGGTGCGCCAGTTGATTGGTCGAGTAAATAGCGGAGCATATTCCATGTCGCGCCGCGTGTAGCAATGCTGTCATTGGCCGAAATTGCGGAGTTGGTTTCCGGTTTGGAAATAAACCGCTGGAAACGGATCAGGTTCTGAATCTGATAAAAATTAACGGCATCCAACAAAGTCTGATTTGCCGAGATCGTGGAGTAGGTGAGATCGCTCTTTGTGGTGAATCCGGCAATGCGCAGGTAGAGCAACTCTTCGGCAATATGACTCATCCCTTCATCAAGCCAAATGGTCTCGAAATCGTCTGAGTTGTTCACGTAGAGTCGACGTGATGCGCTGATCAGATGTTGGAACTCATGGGCAAGCGTCGCGACCGTCTCTTTAATCATCGACGGTTTATCGTCAAAAAACTCGTTGATCGTCCGTGCCGCGTCCACGACCGGAAGATAGAAGATCTCTCCGACATTGCTCGTCGAGCACTGAAAGAATCCCGGTGTCGGGGTCGACGGGAACAGGTCACGATTGTAGAAAAATCCGCCTGCGAATGTCGCACTACCGGCTGGAGTGAGTTGGTTGACGGCGGTGGTGAAGAACAGCACCACGCGGCCATTGTTATCGATATCGGACGGCGCGCCGAAGTTGGTTGTGTCGAGCGGAAAGACCAGCGTGTCAAATGTTGCCGCGAGATTCTGATAGTCGGCGGTTGTATAGCCGCCGGCCGGTGCCAACGTATCGGCGAGCACGATCGCGTGCGCCGTTACGGCGGTGACACGCCCTGTGCGCATCAACGGCACCGTGCAGGCATCATTCCCATTGGCGTTTATTTGCGCCAAGGTGCCCACGGTCGGCGATGGGGCGAGTCCGTTGATCCCGCGCCGCCCGCTTGGTGCAAGTTGAGAGGCGAACAGTGCGCCACTGCGTCCCCGATTGCGAAGTGACGGACCGAGAAGGGCCCGCGACTGGGTCATACGCCGGACCGCGAGCCCTTCGTCCGGGACTCGGTTCTGGTGGAAGAGTGCGCCACTGTGGTTGGCCACGACCTGGGCGGCGAGCGGTGCCTGAATCGCCACGGTGTTGGTTGCGCTCAGCGATACTGACTGCGTCGCCGCCGTGGTATCGCTATTGAATGGAATGAGTACGTATTCGCTGCCGCTGATGCCGCCGGCAACGCAAAGTTGTGCGCGCTCGGCTGACGTGAGGACGTGCACATCACCAACCTGCAGGGTCAGTGCGCTCAGGCCGGCACAGGTCGACGCAACGGCAGTGACAGTGATAGTAACCTGACCGCTTTTGGATTCTGAGGATGCGGTAATGATGGCCTGGCCGGCGCCGACTGCCGTAACCGTTCCGGCGGATGTCACTGTCGCCACAGTTGGTGCGCCACTGTTCCAAGAGATGGTACGTCCGGTGAGCACCGCGCCCGTGGCGCTCAGCGTCGTTGCGGTGGCAGACGTACTCTGGCCTACCAAAATGCTGGAACTGGTGGAGGTAACCACCACCTGCGCGACGGGCGTTCCCTGAGGGCCCGTCCCGCCATCTTTGGTACCCGCCGAGCAAGCGGTAACAAGAAGCACGAGGCAAGGAAATCGGCGCATCATCACTCTTGCGTGAAGTAATTGACTCAGCATTCTCAGGAAAGCTCGCGTGGTGCACGAGATCACGCCATCGTGTCTTAGCGACCAGTGCAGTAAGTTGTTCCACGATTACGCGATGTCACCGAATTAATTGCGACCGGGGTCACACAAAAAAACCGTGACGGCATCTAGACAGGGCAGGGACGAGGCGTGGATGCGCATTGCTCTCGACGAGGCCGCAGAAGCTGCGGTCGCCGGGGAAGTGCCAGTCGGCGCGATTATCGTGCGCGACGGAGAGGTGATGGCCCGTGCCGGCAATGCGATGATCGCCGCTGTTGACCCGACTGCGCATGCCGAGCTGATGGTGATTAAAGCTGCGGCCGTCATCACCGGCGATACCCGTTTGACAGGTTGCACATTGTATGTCACGCTGGAACCCTGCGCGATGTGCGCTGGTGCTATGGTCCTCGCGCGCGTTGACCGCGTGGTGTTTGGTGCGTGGGACAATAAAGCAGGGATGGCCGGCTCGGTAGGCGACCTGCTGCGTCATCAACAACTCAACCATCGGCCAGAGGTACAGGGCGGAGTCTGCGCCGACGAATGTAGTGCGCTACTCACGACGTTCTTTCAGGCGAAGCGATCGTAGCGCCGCGACCGCGGATGCGACAGCGACAAATTACTGTTTCTGAATCCGTGTAATTTTTCCGCTGCGAGAGATCGTGGCGACGGGTGGCAACGGCAAATCGCTCATCTCTGACGGGTCAAGCCCCTGCGCGGAACGCAACTGCTGCAATGAAAGCGCAAGGGCACTCCCGGTGGTAAAACTGTCGTTCACACTCGTGTTCACGATATAGCCCATGTCGCCAAGTGCGCCGATAGTCATCGCGCTCAACGGCATTTGGAATCCCACTGGTCCAACGAAGCCAGTCATTAGTTCATTGCCAAAGATCGCTCGGCGCCAATGTCCGTCCCGCGTTCCCGAACCTCCAAGATTTTCCAGTGGAATGGCTGGAAGGCAAATTCCTGCACCTCCTCCCGACGCCTGACACCCGAGTATTCCCTGCATCCCCGTGTAGGCGGTCAACGGCGTGGCGGCGTTGACGATGAGTCCGAATCTGCTCCAGAGAGTGCCGAAGCCGAACACGTGTTGCATCTCGTGTAGCACCACCTCGTCGAGCCGGCCATCGTTGACGAGACCCTGAAAATCCGCAACATCGAATGTCATTACGCCCACCACCGGAAGATTTGACGGATTGCGAATGTAGCAGGGACCAGAGCTGCCGAGAATCTTCCCAACACCATCGATCGGTTTTACTGTGGCGAAGATGATTACGTCGGACACGGTCTCGGTGAGCGGCGCTATTCCGGTGACGCCACAATTGGCGGCGACATCGAGGTTGCGCACGTCAATGAGTTCGAGCGCGCCGGTGATCATTCCCTGCGCGCGCTGGACGGCGCGGGTGAACGAATCCTGAATCGACGGGTCCACGGGCGGACCAAAAAATCGGAGAGACGGATAGAAGCTCGTCGCGACGGCGGCGAGCACGGAAACGGACAAAACGCCGGACGCCGCGGAGAGTGCCTGCGGAATGGCGAGATTGCCCAGCTTCCACAGGGGCGCTGTTACGCTTCCATTCGCATCGGCGACGACAGTCCGCGACCCGCTCAGCGAGCCGCCGCCGGCGCTGACGGTGAACACGACGCTGCTGGTGGCAACGGCGTTGCCAAACTGATCGGCGACTTTCAGAACCGCCGGCAGCGCCAGGGAAGTTCCGGCAAACGCCGACTGGTTATTGCCGCTGCTGACCGTGAGCGCCGCGGGAGCGCCGGCGGTGCCCGTCGCCATAATGTCAACCGGGGTGAGTCCCGCGACCGTAACGGTGATGGTGTTGAGTCCCGCGGTCTTGCCAAGCGTCCACGTGCCAACTGGTGTTGCACCTTTGGCCGATGTGGTCGGTGAACCGGCGAGTGCGCCGCCGCCGGCGGTGACTGTGACGGTGACCGCGATGCCGCTGAGTGAATTGCCCGCCGCGTCCGCAACCGTAAACGTCGGAGCGGAAGGAAGGGCGACACCAGCGGTGCCGGTAAGATTCGCAATGATTAGCGCGTTCACGGTCGCAGGCTTCGCGGCAACTGGGCCCGTGTGATCACCGGCCGCGCAGCCGGCGATTGCCATGGTCATGACGGCCACAAATGACAAACGCACGGAAATCATCCCCCAACATAGCCGTTTCGGCTGCACTCTGCGCGTTGACTCCGGCTCTGCGGGCCGATAATTTCAACGGGCTGGGAGTTTAAACGAAACAATCCCGGACAGGTGGCCGAGTGGTTGAAGGCACCGGTCTCGAAAACCGGCGTACCCGCAAGGGTATCGCGAGTTC
>JANYKA010000030.1 GCA_025358315.1 Gemmatimonadota bacterium
CGGTTCGCTTCACGATTCGACGCACGGCCGCTGATCGTACTGGGGTGTGTTGGCTTTCTTTGGTGCATGTGGAAGCTCTCCAACTTGACGCTCGCCAGCGGTGCGGACGATTTGTTCTGGCCGCTGATCGCGCGTGGCGTATCGCTCGGCCTGATTTTTATTCCACTCACCAGCGCCTCTATGGCTGAGCTGAAGCCGTCAGAAATTGCGCAGGGCACCGGGATGTTCAATTTGATGCGCCAGCTCGGCGGATCGCTTGGCATCGCCATCGTCGCAACGCTGCTGGCGCGGTTCACCACGCAGTCGAAGGCGCTGCTCACCGAGCATGTCACGACGATAGGATCAGACGCACTTGGTCGAGTGGATGCGATCACGCGCGCGATGATCGGACGCGGCATGAGTCCGGCCATCGCGCACCAGCAAGCCCTGATCGTGCTGGATCGCACGATAGGGGCGCAGGCCAGCGTGCTGGCGTTCTCAAAGATTTACATCATCAGTGGCATCGCCCTATTCTGCTCCGTGCCGTTAATGCTGTTTTGGCGTCACGGTAAAGGGCGTGGCACGGTGCAGTCAGCGCACTAGGAATGTTGCCGCGCACCAGTGCACCAACCTCGCTAGCTTTCCTATCGCGCGCTCCGGAGACTCCGGAGCGCGCGACTGCCTTCTGACCCCGGATTCAAGATGCCCGATCAGTTGCCCTCCCGCGCCGATGCGTTGGCGCTCATGGAGCAATGGACACCGAGCGATTCGCTCCGCAAGCATATGCTCGCCGTCGAAGGCGCGATGCGCGCGTATGCCACGCATTTTGGAGCCGATTCGGAGCGTTGGGGGCTCGCGGGGTTGATGCACGATTTCGACTATGAGCGCTATCCGAACGCCGATCGGGCGGCGGACGCCGAGCATCCCTCGGCGGGTGTGCGCGTGTTGCGGGAACTCGGATATCCGGAAGATGTGCTGCAGGCCATTCTTGGCCACGCCGATTACACCGGAGTAGCGCGGGAAACGACCATGGCCAAGGCACTGTTCGCGGTCGACGAGCTCTGCGGGATGATCACGGCCTGCGCGCTGGTACGGCCCTCGCGAAGCGTGAACGATCTTGAGGCGTCGAGTGTCAAGAAGAAGATGAAGGACAAGGCGTTCGCCCGCGGCGTGAATCGCGACGATGTCGTGCAGGGCGCAGCGGCACTGGGCGTCGAGATGGACGCGCACATCACCTTTGTTATTCAATCGCTCCGCGACCGGGCACAGCTACTCGGGCTGTCCGGCACCACCGGCCCGTGACCAACACGGGCAATCGGCATCCAACGCTCGAGCACCATTCCGCGTACTTGGAGTGTGATTCTTGAGGCATTTGTTTGACTGCCGCCGTGCGGCCGGTGGGGGCGCAACGCGGCACGCGTCTACAGGCGTTGCCGGTGATTGACGCATCGCGCAACGAGCGCACGCTCGTGCTCGCGGCGCAGCGCGGCGAGCGCGAAGCGTTTTCCGAACTCGTGCGGACGCATGAGCGGCGGGCGTATGCGGTGGCGCGGGCGATTGTCGTGAATCACGAGGATGCGGAAGATGCAGTGCAGGAAGCATTCCTGCATGCGTACCGTGCCCTGCACCGGTTTCTGCCTGATCAGGCATTCGGTGCGTGGTTGCATCGGATCGTCGCCAACGCGGCGCTGGACATTACGCGCCGGCGCAAAGTGCGCGATGCGGATGAGTTGCCGGAGACGGTCGCAAGTCCGTTTCGCGATCCGGCAGAGGCGAATGAGTTGCGACAGCGGTTGCAGGATGCGCTGGAAAAGCTGCCGGCGCGGCAACGCGCGGTGATTGTGATGCACGATGTGGAAGGATTCAAGCACGCGGAAATCGGGACCCTGCTCGGCATACCTGAAGGCACAGCTCGATCAGATCTGCACTATGCGCGATCGTTTTTGCGCGGAGTACTTGGCTCAGTGAGGAGTGAACTATGACGGACGAATTTCGCGGCCCCGAGTTGTTGCATGACGACGAACTGACGCGTGAGTTGCGGGCGATATATGCCGCACCCACTGGCGCCGGCTATTGGGACATGCTCGAGCACCGCATCACAGCGAAACTGGAATCTGCCGATGCTGACGAATGGTGGTCCGTGCCGGAGGTCTGGCTGCGCGTCGGCATGATCGCCGCCGGCTTCGCCGTCATCGTTGCTGGCAGCCTGCTGTTGCGTACACAAACACAAATGGCGCGCGCCGAGTACGAGACGGTGATCGACCCCTCGACGATTGATGCGCCGGTGCTGGCCGCACGCGAACGGCTTGCCGAACAGGCGACCGTTCGCATTCTGACCGGCCACTAGCGGCGCGCCGACTATGACCAAAACCAAGAACCTTGCCCTCGCGTTCTATTTCGGCGCCGCTCTGGCTGGAGCTGCCATCGGTGTGTCGATCGACCGGCTTGTCGTGCGCGCGCCGCTCCGGTGGTGGGATCAGGCGGAAATGCGGAAACGCACGTTCGACCGGTTAAAATTGACGCCGTCTCAGCGCGATACCGTCAGTCGCATCTACGACGAGCGCGACAAGAAGCAGGATCTGCTGATCGCTCCCCTGCGTCCGTCGCTCGATTCCGCGAGCGTTGAGGCGCGCCAGCGCATCTCGCGACTGCTCACTCCCGAGCAGCAGACGATCTATGACCAGATGCAGCGTGAGCGAGAAAAAGCTCGGGCGCCGCACACGGAGAAAAAATGATGGGACGTCGTTCTTTTCGTACGATGCTGGTGCTGATCACATTCGCCCCGGCGTTGGCCGCGGCGCAGGATGTGGACGGGCGTCCGATCTCGCTGCCGGACGCCATCAAGCTGGCCGTGCAGAACCAGCCGTCAACAGTGGCAGCGCGCAACGCGCTGCGCACCGGTGACGCCTCTGTGCGGGCAAGTCTGTATCAATTCCTGCCGAACTTGAGCTTCTCGTATACCGGCGCCGAGCAGGGCGGCTCGACGTTCTTTCAGGGGAGATTGGTGCCGTACACCGGACTCCCGTGGAGTTACAGCCGCGGACTGACCACCAACCTCACCCTGTTCGATGGTGGTCAGCGTTACTACAACTACAAAGCGTCGGAATCCAACCTCGACGCATTCGTTGCGACAGAAGTCAACCAGCGGTATGGCGTCGCACTCAGCGTGAAACAACAGTACTACGCCATTCTTGCGGCGCGCGAATCCGACGCGGCAGCGCAACGCACACTCGAGCAAACGCAGCAACAACTCAAGGTCTCGGTGGCAAAGATGATTGCCGGCGCTGCAACTCGCGCCGACTCCCTGACGTCGGCGATCGCCGTCGGCAACGCGAGATTGCAGATCCTGAATGCCCGCACCAACATGCGGAACGCCAATGCCGCGCTGACGCGATTGGTCGCGTCCACCACCATGGTTACCGCCCTCCCGTCCGACACGTCGGAAACGGGAATGGTGACGATTGACGAAGCGGCACTGACGCAACTCGTCAGCGACGGACCGACAGTGCGGCAGGCGGCCGCGGCGCTCATCGCAGCTAACGCCCAGCACAAAGCTGCCACCACGCCGTATTACCCAACCCTGTCCACCTCCTACTCCTACAGCCAAAGTCCGGAGCCGTCACAGAGCTTCAACTTTGGCAGCGGCCAGACGAGCGCCAACACCAATTTCCGGCTCAGTCTCAGCTACAATATTTTCAACAACTTTACGCGCGAACAGGCACTGGTGGTGGCACGCGTCAACGCCGACAACGCCGACGCCAACCTCCGCGACGCGAAGTTCTTCGTGCTGCAGAACCTGACCACGCAAATCAGCAATCTCCGCACGGCGCAGGAAACGATTCAGCTTCAACTGCTCACTATTCAGCAAGCGATTGAAGCCCAGCGCGTCGTGCAGCAACGCTACAACCTTGGCGCCGCCGCACTGCTCGACGTGTTGCAAGCCGAGGCGTCACTCGACAATGCGCGTGCAGCACTGATTCAGGCGCGCCTCAACGCGCGCACAGCCAAGGCACAGATTGAAGCACTGATTGGCCGCGACCTGCAGTAGCCCGTCCAAACAATTTCCCTTGCCGACTTTTCGTCTCGATCCGGAGTTCGCTGTGAATCGCAAGTTGCTGCTCGTTATGCTGGTAACCGCCGTTGGCGGTTGCGCGAAGAAAGACACCAAGGCCGTGGTAATTCAGACCGCGACCGTTATGCGACGCAACATCGAGGTGGATGTCACGGCCACCGGCGTCATCGAGCCAATCAACGTGATCGAAATCAAGTCGAAAACGGCCTCGGGACAGGTGACGTTCATGCCGGTGCAAATCGGCTCCAACGTCAGGCCCGGTGATCTGATCGTTCAGATCGACACGACCAACCTGCACACGACGTGGGTACAGGCGTCAGCCGACCTCGGCGCGTCACAATCCAACTTCGACGTCGCCCAAGCGCAACTCAAGCGCCAGACCGACCTCTACGATCAACACATCATTACAAAGACCGATCTCGAAGCAGCCCAGACACAGTTCTCTACGGCACGAGCACAGCTCACGCGCAATCAGGCAAGTCTCGATCTCTCCGTGCAGAGTAAGATCGACGCCAAAGTCGTCGCTTCGGTCGAGGGCACGCTGATTACGGCGCCGGTATCATTGGGGCAGGTCGTTCAAGCAGGCGCCACATCGGTCAGCGGCGGCACCGTGATCGCCACTATGGCCAATCTCGGCAAAGTGCGCTCGCGCGCACTCGTGAACGAAACGGACATTGGAAGTGTGGCGATTGGACAGCAGGTGACCGTCACGGTCGATGCTTTTCCGAATAATCCATTCACCGGCATTGTCGAAAAGATCGAGCCGCAAGCGGTCGTACAGCAGAACGTGACCATGTTCCCGGTGTTGGTGAACTTGAAGAACCCCGATGGACTGCTAAAGCCGGGCATGAATGGTGAAGTGAAGATCAGCACCGACTATCGGGAGAACGTGATCGCGGTTCCGAACGACGCCATTCGATCGCCGAAAGAAGCGGCCCAAGCTGCGGCTCTGCTCAACCTGAATCCTGACAGCGTGCGTGCGGCGCTGCGTGGCCCGGGTGGCGGCGGCATGGGCGGCGGTCGTGGCCAAGGTGGTGGAGCGCCGGGTGGTCAGCCGGTGCAAGTGCAAGTCGGCCGTGGCCTGCTCGATCTGCCGTTGCAAGGTGGCGGTCAACAAGGTGGCGGCCAGGGTGGCATGGGCCGCGGGCAAATGCCAACGGTGACCGACGCCGATTGCAAAAAAGTTGATGCCGCCATGAAAAAGAACCCGGCGGTCGTCAAGCAACTCGATGATCTGCGCGCCAAGATGCAAGCGGACCGGTCACAGTTTGCAACGATCCGCGAACAGATGACGCCGCTCTACGCCAAACTCGGCGTGGACATGATGGTTTCCGGTGCCTGCCGTCGACGTGCTGATGGCGGGAACGCCGACCGTGCGGGTGCGCAATCCGGCGGAGCCGGACGAAGCGGCCGGGCTCCGGCCGTTGTCAGCGGTGCACAAGCGCTTGCCCAGAGTGGCACCGGCCGCTCAATCCGTCCGCGGACGGGCTTGGTATTTGTGCAGTCCGGTGCGACGTGGATTCCGAAGTTGATCCGCATTGGCGTTGCGAACTACGATTACACTGAAGTGCTCGACGGCGTGAGAGAAGGCGACAAGGTCGCGATGCTCAGCGCCGCGGCCCTGCAGGCCAAGCGCCAAGAGCAGAACGACAAAATGAAATCGGCGACAAGTCCACTGGGCGGCAGCACCCCCGCTCGCGGTGCCGGTGGTGGCGGCCGCGGTCCGGGAGGCTGATCGAATGCTGATCGGCGAAACGATTCGCGTTGCACTCGGCGCACTGCGGGCCAATAAACTCCGCTCGCTGCTGACAATGCTTGGCATCGTGATTGGCGTGGCCGCGGTGATCGCGGTGGTCGCGCTTGGGCGCGGTGCGCAAAAGGCGGTCAACGACCGCATTTCGGCGCTGGGAACAACGTTGCTCACCGTCAATCCGGGGCAAGCGCAGACCGGTGGCGTGCGCACCGGCGGTGGCGGCGCTCGACTGCTGATTGAAGACGCCGATAAGCTCAGGGAAATGGGGCAGGTCTTGCTGGCGGTGCAGCCAGAAATGTCCAGCAACCTGCAAGTGCAGTACGCCAACAAGAACACCAATACGTCAGTCGTCGGAGCGACGGCCAATTACCCGCTCGTGCGAAACTATGAAGTCGCCTTCGGTCGCTTCTTCACAACGGCGGAAGATGCGACGCAACAACGCGTCGCCATCGTTGGACCGGCCGTCGTGGAAAACCTCGGACTGCAGTCGCCAGATGCGATTCTGAACGAACTCATTCGAATTCGCGGAATTCAGTTCACAGTTGTTGGTGTCTTCAAGTCGAAGGGCCAGGCGAACGCATTTAATAATCCTGACGATCAGGTCATCATTCCAATCAATACGGCGCGCTTCCGCGTGATGGGCACGAACCGACTGCGCTCAATCAGTGTGCTCGCGCCAAATGAAGCGCAGATTCCCGAAACGATGGCGGAGATTCAGAAGATTCTTCGTCGCCAACACCGGTTGCGCCAAGGCAAGGACGACGATTTTCAAATCCGAAACCAGGCTGACTTTTTGAATACCCTTGGCGAGACAACCCAAGTCTTCGGCATGTTGTTGGCCGGCATTGCCGCGGTATCGTTGCTTGTCGGCGGTATTGGGATCATGAACATCATGCTGGTCTCGGTGACCGAGAGAACGCGCGAGATCGGTATTCGCAAAGCGCTCGGTGCGACCAAACTGAATATTCTGTTTCAGTTCCTGATCGAAGCAGTCGTACTTTGCCTGCTTGGCGGTGCATTAGGGGTCGGTGTAGGTGCCGGCGGTGCGATTTTGTTCACGAAGTTCCTCGGCTGGAACACCGAAGTGGGACTGTCGTCCATCTTTCTGGCGTTCGGTTTTTCGGCGATCGTTGGCGTAGTCTTCGGTGTCTACCCGGCACGCCGTGCGTCGGGGCTCGATCCCATCACGGCGTTGCGATACGAATAAGGAGTGCAGCAGAAGCGACAAAGGCGGCGCGGAAAACCCCGCGCCGCCTTTTCTGTGCATAATGACCCCATTGACGATATATCTTTACGT
>JANYKA010000075.1 GCA_025358315.1 Gemmatimonadota bacterium
CCGGAAATCCATCGCCGATTCCGGCGCCCTCATCGGTGCCATCCTTGGCTTGTTCGCCCCTGCGCCTATGGCGTGGTCGAGTCTCGCCATGCGATTCGACCGCAGCGATTTCACAAGCGGCCTCGTGTATTTCATGGCCGCAATTCTCATCGGATCCGCCGTTGGTGGTGTGATCGGCATGGGGATGGGCTGGATCGCCGGTCGCATTTGGGAAACTGTGCACCGCGCGCGAAGGACGGACGATGCGGCGGATTCAATAGCGGCGCCCGCGCGCGCAAACGCACCTACTGCAGTTGATCCCGCGCAAGCGGCGGCCCGTGCTCGAGCGCTTGCTGCGATTCGCTTCGATACCACCGGCATGACGGCCGAATCGTTTCTTGCGCTCGCCCAACGCGTATGGCCGCGGAGCTACGATTCCGTGGCGATCGCCGGCGCGTTAGAGAAAACAATCAACATCGGCGCCTGGGATGGACCGACACTGGTCGGTTCCGTGCGCGTGCTGACTGATGGGTACCTCTTTTCCACCGTACCGGAAATTCTTGTCGACCCGGCGTATCAGCGTCGCGGCATTGGTGCCGAGCTCATGAAGCGCGCCCTTGCCGCAGCGCCGGGCAACACGCTGTTCCTTGGCGCACAGCCCGAGAGCCGGCTCTTCTTTGAAAAAATTGGCTGTGTTCGCGGACCGACCGGCTACGTGATGCGTCGCAACTAAACGTCCTGTCAACGACGACCTTCATCGCGAAGTGTCTTGCGGAGCGACACAAATACGAATTGCCGTTCCTCGTCTGACATGTTCGCCAACTGCGACGGTGTTACGAGTCCGCGACCAAGCGCTTCTTTCAGCAGGTCCGGCGGCACCGACTCGGCATGCTGCGGCGCGAACGATCTCCCGCCCACTCGCGACCCCGGACCCAGCCGCTGTTTGATCGAAACCGTTATTACTCGAATGGACGCGACGGCGACAATCAACATCGCAACCGCGAGGCTAAGAAATTTTGATTGCGCGCCACTGAGCAGTTCGTTCACGCGTCGCCTGCTAAGCGTATTTCGTGAATAGTGATCGTCTGTTTTACTGTTCCTTCTTCCCACGGTACCCGAACCCGAATGGCGGTCGTGCACCCGCGATCCTCGCATGCAGAAATAAAGGCGAGCAGCGCGATGCGTCCCGGGTCGGCAACGAGCGCTACGCCGCCCGGCTTGAGTGATGCTACAATAGCCTGTGCCACCAGATCGGCATACTGACGTTCATACAACACATCCGACGCCAATACCAGATCAAACCGTCCGAGATCTGAAGGGAAGGCGCGCCAATCGACCATTCGCGTAGCGGGTTCGCGCCCGGTGGCTGCACGGGCGTTACGGCGCGCGAATAGCAGGGCATCGTCGTAATAATCCGTGGCGAGCACGTCATAGCCAGCCCGCATCGCGCCGATCGTCACGAGCCCGAGCCCGCAGCCCAGTTCGATGCAGCGTTTGCCGCGACCATCGAGTGCAGTGACGACACCGGCGAGTGCGGTCGACGACGGCCAGATGTCGGCCCAGTATGGCAGCCGTTCATCGCGCTCGAAGTCCGCCTCGCTCAGCAGGTCATCGGCGTTGCGTGGCTTCGTGAGCGTCACGGCGCCGCCCGGAAGCGCGACCTCGGCGGTTGTCAGCACGAACCGGCGGTCGAGTGCCGCAACGTCGTTAATTTCTTCTAACGACTTAGAGGGCAAAATCGGCCGCCAATTGCGTGTCGTCGCTCAGTGGAAGCGCGTGAACGGTCTCGCCGGCTTCGATCCGCGGGCGGTCGGCTGGAATGACCAGCAACGCATTTGCCATGGACATGCTGGTGAGAATTCCGGAACTCTGTGGGCCGGTCAGTCGCGCCGAGCGTTGAGTACCGGATGTCGTCACCACTGCCCGCAGAAAATGCATCAACGCGGCATTGATCGTGACCGGCTCCTCCATTGTGACGTCGAACGGCCGCCGGAACAGCGCCGCATGGCCAAGGAGTTTTCGTATTGCCGGCCGGCAGAACAACTCAAATGTCACCATCGTCGAGACCGGATTCCCGGGAAGTCCAATCCAGGGGACGCCACTGAGCAGCCCGAACCCGATTGGTGCGCCGGGCCGCATTCGCACGCGCCAGAATTTCATTTCCGCGCCGAGCCCAGTGAGGACGTCACGCACGTAGTCGTGTTCGCCAACCGAAATGCCTGCCGAAGTGATGATGAGATCAAAAGTGCTCGCCCGCACAATATGTTCACGCAAGGAGTCTGGTGTGTCGGCGGCGATTCCCAGATACGTCGGCTCGCCTCCTGCCGCTCGCACGAGCGCCTGCAGCGTGTAGCTGTTCGACGACACAATTTTCTTGCCGGACCGCACCTGATCAAAATGGGCGATCTCGACGAGCTCATCGCCCGACGTGAGAATCGCGACACGAGGACGGCGATGCACTTCAACATCGGCAAACCCAAGAGACGCGAGCACGCCAATTTGTGCGGCGCCGAGCGCGGTGCCAACCGGAATCGCTGTCCGGCCTTCGACGATGTCCTCGCCGCGCGGACGAATATTTTTACCGGCGTCGCGGTCGCTGCGGATCTCCACTTGGCTTGTACCGCCGTCGGTGTCTTCGACTCGGACAACCGTATCCGCTCCCTCGGGTACGGGAGCACCGGTCATAATCCGCGTGGCAGTACCCCGCTCGACGGCGTGGGTAGGAAAACCGCCGGCCGGTACGGTCTCGGTAACACGCAGCACGGTTGGCAATGCGGCAAGGTCGGAACTATGCACGGCGTAGCCATCCATCGCCGAGTTGTTCCAAGGGGGGAGGGTGACCGAGGCGACCGCGTCGCGGGCGAGTACCAGCCCATACGCTTCGAGCAGTGGGACACGGGCCGTGCTGAGTGGCCGCACGTCCGCGAGAATGCGCGCGACGGCGTCCGGTACTTCGAGCAACGTGTCGTTGGACATCAGTCAGCGCGCCGGGAAGGGACGCGAAGCCAGCCATACGAGGATGGCATCTTGCACGCGTTCGACGTCGTGGTTCGGCACTGTAAAATTATTGCAGAGGAAACTGAACAACAGATGGCGGCCGTCGGCCGTCGTGACGTAGCCGGACAGTGACCGTGCTTTGTCGACCGTTCCTGTCTTGGCGCGCACGTTATGATCGGCGGCCGTACCTTTCATCCGGTTGCCGAGTGTGCCGTCGACTCCGGCGATCGGGAGCGCCTCGTAGAAGGCCGCGAAATCCCGATGCAGGCGCATCGCATCGAGCACTCGGACGATGGTTTCCGGCGTCACGAAATCGTGACGGGACAGTCCGCTGCCATCCCGCACCACGAACCCGTCAGGCTCGGCGCCCCATGCGGTGAGCTGGCGCTCAATGATGCGACGCGCGCTGTCGGCCGACCCGACCCCGGTTTTCTCCAGCGCCAGCGTCTTGTAGAGAATCTCGGCGATCTGGTTTTGCGACGGCTTCATCAGGTGCGGAAGAATCTGTCGCAGTGTCACCGAGGACAACGCGAACAACGGGGTCAGCCCCGAGTCGCTCACGGGAGTGTCGCTTTGAATGTCGCCGACGAGCGTTATCGTGCGTTCGGCCAGGGCATCGCGCAATGCGCCCAAGAATGCTGCGGCATGATCGCGGATCGCGACGGCACGCATCACTGGCTCGCGGCCAGCGCTGGGCCGCAACGCCCGAACGAATCCTTCGTTGACGAATAGCTCGTCGATGCCGGCACCATAGGGTTCGTCCTGATCGTCGAACTCCCAGCCGTATCCGTATTGATCATCGGGAAATGCGTCACCGGCCCGCCGCAGCGATCCGCGAATCCGCGTGATGCCCAGTCTCGCGAGCGAGTCGGCCATCTCGCGGAATGCATTCCGGAAGTCGCCGCGCATTGCATCACTAAATGTCGGATCGCCGTGGCCGATGACGATCAGGTCGCCGTCGAGTGTCGCGTCATGCACTGTGCCGTTTGTCGCGAAGCGGGTGACAAATCGGAACTCGGGGCCGAGCAGCGCGATGGCCGTGGCGCTCGTGAGAATCTTCTGGTTCGAGGCGGGCACAAAAAGTTTGCCCGCATTGTGCGACAGGAGGGTGTCGTGTGTTATCGGATCGACAACGAGCAATCCCCATTGCGCGCTGCGGAAGATGCGATCGTCGACCAGCGAATCCACCGTCACGCGAAATGCCGCTCGCGGGCTCGGTGAGGGGCCTGGCTGCATATGTCCGGCACAGGCGCCGCTGGTCAGTGCGCTCGCCACCAACGTGGCGATGATCACCGTACGCTGCATCAGCACGCTGCCTCGGCCAGCACATTTGCCCGCTTCAAATCGTCCGGCGTATTCACGTTGAAAAACAATTCATTTGTATCTCCCCATGCCGACACATCCAGGTGCACGGTGCGCGCGGCTGGCTGCCACGCGCCTGCGCGAAGATCGCCTGTTGCGATCCGCTCCTCAATGGTAAGAAGGCAGCGAGCCGAGTACCAAGCGCATAGTGGCTCGAATCCATACGGCGATCTGCTTAACGGCACCGCGGCATCGGCCTCGTTCAACTCACCCGCATCGCGCAGTGCCCGCAGTAGCGAACCCGGTACAAAGGGCGAGTCCCACGCGAGTACGAGCACGTCGGTGCCAGACGCCGCGAGAGCCGCGTGCAACCCGCCCAGCGCGCCGGCGCCGGTCTTTACATCGGCTACGGTTTGCACGCCGGGCATCCATTCGCGCGCCAATGGATTGTTGGCAACGATCATCAAGTCGTTTGCCGCTTCGCGAAGCGCCGTCGTAGCACGGTCAATGATCCTGATGCCACCCACGCGTTCGAGACCTTTGGCCAGCCCGCCGAACCGCTGCGCGCGGCCGCCGGCGAGAAGGACGCCGGTGCAGCGCGGCGCTATCGTCATCCGGTGCTGCGCCAAGTAGCGCACAGCGTCGGGCTTTCGGCCACCATGACTTCGGTGACTCGGGCGCGCGTGCCCAGCACGAACTGCACTCGCCCGGCAATCAGGCGCGCCACGTTCTCGCAAGTCGGAATCTGTTTTCCTTCGGCAAACTCGGAGACATCGGTATTCAGATTGCGATGGTCGAATCGTTCGACGACCTCTGCCGAGAGTACCAGGTCGAGCAGGCGGAGGTCGAGGACCATCCCGGTTGCTTCGTCAATCGGCCCGCTCACCGTCACATCACACGTGTAGGTGTGGCCGTGGTACTCCGGACGTGCGCACAGCCCAAACATTTCTTCGTTTTTTGCGTCACTCCACTCCGGCCGGCGATAACGATGCGCGGCGGCAAAATGGACGCGGCGGGTTATGGACGCGATGCCCATAAGATCACCGGAAAATGGCGCGGGTGTACGATACCGTCACCGCTTTGTTCTGCGTCCATGGCGAGAGCTTGCCATTCGGAGCAATAGGAACCGGATCGGCGGCCGTCGACTTATAGGTGTCGGGATATTTCATCTGCCAGGCGAACCAGTTGACGTCAAAGCGGATCTCGGAGTTGTTGTTGATGAGGTACCGCGCTCCGAATCCATAGTCGATCAGCAGCTTCGTCTCGAACTTGTATGCCGACCGATCGCCATTGATATCGCCGATCGCCGAGACCAACCCGCCGCCAAGATCGATAATCGGCTGCCAATTGTGCCAACTGCGTTCGCCGGTGAGCGACACAGCGAGCGAGGCCGTCGCTCCTGTGAGCATCACGTTCCGGCTACCCACGTTGCGGGTCGCCGCCGACTTCGTGTAATCGAGTACAGGCCGACTGGTGCTCGCCGTGAACAGCGTGACGTTGAGATAGGCCGCAGAACTCAAATGCAGATCGTAGCGCACGCCGAACATCGGCGCCGATTTCGGACCAACGCCAGCCGGATCTTTCCCGGTGAAGAGATAGCCGGCCACCACGCCGAACCGCGAATGGTCGTCAAGGTCGCGGTATGGGCTGTTCTCAGGGAGCGAGCCGATTTGCGCGGCGAGGGGCGCGGCAAGCAGGCAAGCGGCGACAGTCGCGAAAACGGAATATCGATTAATCACGCGGTTACTCCAGCAAGTCGAAGATCTCGTCCGGTCATCTCGGCGGGGCAATCCTCGCCGAGCATACGGAGGATGGTCGGTCCAACATCACAGAGTGCGCCGCCGGTGCGCAACGGCGCGTGGTTATTTGGGTCCACGATCAAAAACGGTACCGGGTTCGTGGTGTGCGCCGTATGGGGTCCACCGGTCGCCGGGTCGATCATCATTTCGCAATTGCCGTGGTCGGCGGTGATGAGCAACCGAGCGCCACTTTTTTCTGCACTGGCCACAATGCGCGTCAAACATGCATCGACGACTTCGCACGCTTTGATGGTTGCCGCGAGGTTGCCACTGTGCCCAACCATATCGCCGTTGGCATAGTTGCATAACGTAAAATCGTGGTTGCCGGATTCAATGCTGTTGCAGAGGACGTCGGTGATACCCGGCGCGCTCATTTCCGGCATCAGATCGTATGTCGCGACTTTTTGGCTCGGCACGAGAATCCGTTCCTCGCCACGGTAGGGAATCTCTACCCCGCCATTGAAAAAATAGGTCACGTGCGGGTACTTCTCCGTTTCCGCGGTGCGCAGCGTCGTTTTACCGGCATCGCACAACACCTCGGCGACGATCTTCGCCATCGAGAACGGCGCGAACGCCACCGGAACCTCGAAGGTCGCATCGTATTGGGTCATGGTGGTAACGAACAGTTTTGGGCGGCGGCTGATGTCGAAGCCGTCGAAGCCCGTTGCCGTCAGCGACCGGACGATTTGCCGCATCCGATCCGATCGGAAATTCCAACAGATCACCGCGTCACCGTCACGCATCGGCGCCACCGGCGAACCATCGCGTACGATCACCACCGGTTTGATAAACTCGTCTGTTTCGCCACGGCTGTAGGCCTCCTCAATGCATGCCACCGCGTCGGTGGCCGAGGGGCCCGTGCCATCCACTGCGGCGCGGTACCAGAGTTCGGTGCGTGGCCAGCGCTGATCGCGGTCCATTCCGTAATAGCGCCCGCCGATGCTGGCGATCACGGCGCGGCCGCGCACGGCACTCACGAGCTTCTGCAGGAAGCCGAGGCCCGAGACGGGCATCGTGTCCCGTCCGTCGAGCATCGCGTGAATCGCTACTCTCGGCATGTCCTCGTGCTCGGCCAGTGCCACCAATGCAAGCAGATGCTCTTGATGCGCGTGTACTCCGCCGTCGCCGATGAGGCCGACGAGATGCAGTGTTCCGCCGGATTTCTTCGCGTGAGTGCAGGCGGCCCGGAGTATGTTGTTGCGCGAAAAATTGCCGTCTTTGACCGCATTGTGAATACGGCCAAGGTCTTGCATGACGACGCGACCGGCCCCGAGGTTCAAGTGACCCACTTCACTGTTTCCCATTTGGCCTTCGGGAAGGCCAACGGCCAGCCCCGAGGCATGGAGCAAGGTGTGGGGCGCGCGTGACCAGAGCCGGTCCCACGTCGGGACTTGGGCGAGACGCACGGCATTTCCCTCGCGTGCCTCGCGGTAGCCCCATCCGTCGAGCACAACGAGCACAACGGGACGGCTGACTGCACTCGCCATCTTGGCTCAGTGGAGTGTGAGGTGGTAACTTCGAAGGAAGGGGAATTCTCCCGTTTGTCCGCCGCGTGCATTCGGCACGCCTCACGACAAATGTAGTCCCCATCACGCCCCCCTACCAGCGATGCGCCTCGTTCGTTCCACTCTCGCGATTCTCTGGTGTTGCGCGTCAGCGCCGCTCGCCGCACAGGTGGCGCTGACGCAACGTGCGCCGGCTCACGCCACCCCAGGCGGGACCGTTATCGGCACCGTCAGTGCCGGCGCCAAGGTCACCAGCCGCGAAGTGAAAGGCGGTGAAGCACGCATCGTGATTGAGGGATGGGTCGACGCTTCGCGAGTCGGCGGCAAGCGGGATTCATTTCCAGCCTCGGTCGGCGGGAAAATCCCATTGCATGTCCGGGCAACGCCTTCACTCAAGGGCACTATCCTCGCTGAACTGCGTCCCGGTGTTGGTTTGACAACGATTGGGAAACAAGGCACGTGGACGCATATGCGACGCAGTCTCTGGATTGCTTCGAAAGCGTTGCCAGCGATCGGAAAGCCGGCCCAGAAGTCCCCGGCGGTTGCGAAGCCAGTGCCTGCGCCGCCAAAGTTGCTGGAGAAATCAGTAGCAAAAACGCAGGCCATGGCGCCCGAAACACCCGTGATCGCCGGACCGACGGGCTCGATGTCCGCGCCTCGCGGAGCCAAGCTGTTCGTCGCCCCGGGTGGAAAACAGACGGGCGATCTGGTGTCGGGCGCGATTGTCGAACCACTCGCGCGCGATCGAGGGTGGGTGAAGGTTCGACTGGAAGGCTGGGTGAACGAAAAGGATCTCAACCCGGCAGACAGTTCGTTTGGTTCCGCCATTACCGCCGCTGACTTGCGCACGGACCCCGAGGGTTCCAAGGGGAAAATCGTCCGCTGGGAAGTGCAAATTCTATCGCTGCAAACAGCCGACCCGTTGCGCCGCGAACTCGCAAAGGACGAGCCATACTTCCTCGCCCGTGGCCCGGGAAGTGAGAACGCGATCCTGTACTTGGCCGTGCCTCCATCGCTGCTGGCCGAAGCAAAAACAATTCCGCCGCTGACGTCCTTGATCATCACGGCGCGTGTGCGGACCGGACGCAGCGAGCCGGCCGGTACACCGATTCTCGACCTCAAGTCGATCGTCAGGCGCTGAGCATGTATCTGCCGAGCGGGCTCCGGACACTCGCCGATCGCTACCCGTGGACGGTGCGACTGGTTTGGGGCGCCGCGTTGCTGATCGTGGCCGGCGATGTATTCCTTGCGGGGAAAGGGATCATCTACGCCGGCGAATCCGCCCGACTCCGCACCGGATTGTCGACGGTGGAGCGCTCCAGGCTTGATGCCGCGCTGGTGTCGGACTCCAATCGGCTGCAAGTGATGATCGAGCTCGCCCGCCGTCAGGCGCGAATAGACAATGGCCTGCACCTCTCCGTGGCGCTCGACAGCGGCGTACTCTCTCTGGAGCAGGACGGCGCCACACTGCGTGCCGTACACGCCGACATCGGCCCGGACGTCTGGGTACACACGGGCAAGCGCGATTCCCTGCGCCTCACAGCACCTCGCGGTGCGCGCACGATCGAGCAATTGCTTGGCGACACGGTCATCGTACTCAGCGGTGGTGCGGTGATCTATGCGCGCGCGCCCGGCGATAGCAGCGTGACGCGATCGGGGAGCGTGCGGGTGGACGCGAAAGATCTCAAGATTCTGGGACCGAGTTTGAAAGCGGGTCAACACGTGTACTTCTACTAGCCGGAACGCCGGGGCAGACGACAGATGGCCGACGAAAATCGCCCACCAAATGCAGGCGGGTCACGCGCGTGGGTATGGGCAACCATTCTCGTGTTGCCGTTCCTTGTGGCGGGCACATTTTGGCTTGCCGCGTACGTTGCCGGTATCCGCTATCATCGCGACGTCACGCGGATGGCGTTCAATGACAATCTGGAGTTGCTCGACGATGTGAAGAAAACGGTCGGCGCGAGTCTCGACACGCTTCAACAGGTGCTGGCGTTGGCTCCCGATTCGGCGGGCGATCGTCCCTACATCGTCGTGAGCATTGCCGAACACCGGCTCTGGTTCAAGCGGGGGCAGGAGGTGCTGTTTACCACGCGGGTCGCTACGGGTACGGGAAAGAATCTCGAGCAGGCCGGCGGCCAGCACTGGAAATTCGAAACGCCGCGCGGCCGGCTCGTGGTCGAACGCAAGGACATCGACCCACCCTGGGTGCCGCCCGACTGGCATTTCATCGAAGTGGCAAAACGGAAAGGATTGCATGCGACCCCGCTCGAGCGCGGCCAGACCATTCCTGTCGCCAGCGGTGCCGTTGTTACGGTTGACGGCAACGAAGTCGTCACGCGCTATTCAGACGGCCGCTCCGTACCGCTGGAGGTGCGCGAAGGGAAAGAACTGACGATCGGCCGCCGGCTGGTCATTCCGCCCTTTGGCACGAACCAGCGTAAGTACTTTGGCACCTTAGGCAGTAACCGGTTGTATCTAGGTGATGGGTATGGGATTCACGGTACGGATGAACCGAACTCCATTGGCCGCGATGCCAGCCACGGCTGCGTGCGAGTGCGCAACGAAGACGCCGAGCTGCTCTTTCGCATCGTCCCGGTCGGAACTCCCGTCTACATCTACTGAGCGGTGAATCAGCAGAATCGTCCAGACAGTCGCTGGTCACCTGCCACTATACTCGGCGCCGGCTTACTCGCGCTGGTTGTTCTTGTGCTGTTTGTGACGCACCCGCCGCAGATGATGCTCTCGGCGCCGTTTGCCGGTGAAGCACGGGCACCAGCCGTCACCACGTTCCCGGGCGCGTTCGGATTAAGTGGTGATGTGCGATTACAGATTCGGCTGCCCGGGGAACCGTTTGAGTTTCCGGTGGACTTCGGCGAAAAACGAACCGGTTCGCACTATCAGTGGTTGCGCGCGAGCGACTCGGCGGTTTTCGATCCGGCGCGTCCGCTCGTCGGGATGACGGTCATCGCACCCGAGCGGCCCGGTTTCTACCACCTGATGGTTGCCGACTCTACGCACCAGAGCATTATCGACTCAATCCTCGTCGGCGTGATGGTGCCGTTTTCGGCGAAGAGCGGCGCGACGCTGAACGGGTATAAGATCGGCACCTATTCGTGGGAACGACTGCGCGGCGATGCCACTCCCCCGCCGATTGGATTTCTTGAGGTGCGTGCGGAGTACACCGAACTTCCGGTAAGCAAACATTTTCGCGTTGGCGATTTTCTCACCCACGATGGTCAGCAGCGGTGGCCGCGATATGTGGCGCTCGATGCGCGAATTCTCGATAAGGTCGAGCTCGTGCTGCGCTATTTGGGGTCGGCCGATCATGATATGGCGATCAACCTCAACTCTGGGTACCGCACGCCGTTGCACAATCAGCGGGTGCCGCGTGCGGCGAGCGACAGTCGACACCAGTACGGCGATGCCGCAGACCTGGCGATCGACGTCGACCAAGACGGCAAAGTGACGTACTTGGATGTTTTGGCCGTGGCCCGCGCCGTCGAGCGGGTCGAGCGGAACTATCCGGAGCTCACGGGCGGATTGGGGCTGTATGGTAACTCCGGGACGGCTGCGTACGTACATATCGATGTCCGCGGTACTCGCAAACGATGGAAGGGGTGAACTGATGAACAACTTTTTGAAGGACCGGCTGAATCGCCGGCTGGAAACACTCTCCGATGAACGGTTGTATCAGGTGCTCGACTATATCGAGTTTCTGGAGTCGAAATACGCGGACCACAAGCCGGCGCCGCCGAACGTGTTTCAGCGCTTCGCCGAGGGGGTCGAAGACACCATGCGTGCCGGAAAGATCTCAGCGAGCGCAGTCTCTGAGACGATGGGGTTGCTCAGCAAGGCGATGGGCGTGTTGAATGGCGTGACGGCGGCCGGGAGGTCTGTTGCCTCAGAGATCGCGGGGGCGGCGACCGGAGCGGTGGCACGGGCCAGTTCCAGCGGTGCTTCCAAGCCCGTGGAGGAGGTCCCACCGCCCGGGCCAGCCAACAAGGAGTTGAACTCGACCCCATAGTGGAGTTACATTCCGCTATGGGACCCACAACTCGTCACAACCCGAAAGAAAAACGGCCCGCACCGGCAAGCACCGGAAGCGGGCCGTCGCGCATTAACGGCGCCGTGCCGCAGTCCGGCGCCTCGCGCATCCGTACTGATGCCGCACTCACATTTGATGATGTGCTGCTCGTGCCGCTCCACTCGCTGATGCATCCCAAAGACGTCAGCACCGTCACGCGCTTTTCGCGCGGGCTCACGCTGAATGTCCCGTTGGTCGCTGCGGCGATGGATACAGTGACTGAGAGCGAGATGGCGATCGCGATGGCCCGGCATGGCGGGATCGGCGTGCTGCACAAAAACATGTCGATAGACCGGCAGGCTGCCGAAGTCGACCGGGTGAAGCGTTCCGAAAGCGGCATGATCCTGAAACCGTACACGCTTCCGGAAACGGCGACGATGCGTGAAGCGGCGGCACTGATGGCGAAGTTCCGCATCTCCGGCGTACCGATCGTGAATGGGCAGGAGCGGCTGGTAGGAATCATCACCAATCGCGACCTGCAATTCGAACGCAGTTTGGACCGCCCCGTCAGTGCCGCGATGACCGGCGACGGGCTCATCACCGCGCCTCAGGGCACGACGCTTGATGAAGCGGAGCAAATCATGGCCAAGCACCGCATTGAGAAGCTGCCGGTGGTGGACAAGAACCGGCAGCTCATTGGCCTGATCACCGTCAAGGATATTCTGAAGCGGCGTCAGTTCCCGTTGGCGGCGAAGGATTCGCACGGGCGGCTGTTGGTTGCCGCCGCGATTGGCGCGGCCGGCACCTTTCTTGACCGCGCCCGCGCGCTGGTTGATGCAGGTGTGGACGCGCTGGTGATTGACACGGCGCATGGTCACAGTCAGGGGGTGCTCGACGCCACGGCTGCGGTGCGCGATGCGTTTCCCGATGTGCAGTTGATTGTGGGGAACATCGCCTCACGCGAAGCGGCAGCAGCATTGGTGGAGCGCGGCGTCGATGCGGTGAAAGTCGGTGTCGGCCCGGGGTCGATCTGCACCACCCGCATCGTGACCGGCGTTGGCGTGCCACAGTTGACCGCGGTGATGGATGCGGTCGAAGGGGCCGGCGACGTGCCGGTGATTGCCGATGGCGGCATCAAGTACTCGGGCGACATCGTGAAAGCAATTGCGGCTGGCGCCTGCACGGTGATGATGGGATCCATGCTCGCCGGCACGGAAGAGAGTCCCGGCGAGTCCCTGTTGATGGAAGGCCGCCGTTTTAAAATGATTCGCGGCATGGGTTCGCTGAGCGCCATGCAAGACGGCAGTGCCGACCGGTATTTCCAAGAGGGCGAGATGAGCACCCGGAAATTCGTGCCCGAGGGTATCGAAGGGCGCGTGCCCTACAAGGGCCCCGTCGCCGATGTGCTGTATCAGATGGTCGGCGGTCTGCGAAGTGGTATGGGGTATACGGGCTGCGCGACGATCGAGGCACTCCGAACGGAAGCGCAGTTCGTGCGTATCACTGCAGCGGGGTTGCGTGAGTCGCACCCTCACGACGTGACGATCACACGGGAAGCGCCGAACTACAGCGTGTAGTTCTTGACGGGGTCGTACCCCGACTGACATGTTCATGGCCGTTGCAGTGATTTCAGGAAACCCTAGGGGGACATTTTGGCCAACGCACTGTTTCGGACCAAGTCGATCGACCGCCTTTTAATTGACAGCGCA
Source organism: Gemmatimonadota bacterium (assembly GCA_025358315.1). GTDB lineage: Bacteria > Gemmatimonadota > Gemmatimonadetes > Gemmatimonadales > Gemmatimonadaceae > Fen-1231. Next base: position 13,319 of record JANYKA010000075.1, read on the forward strand.
CAAACCGGTGAGACGAGCCTCAAGCGCACTCTGGGTGCGTGGTCACTGATCGGCCTCGGGATCGGCGCGATTATTGGCGCTGGCCTTTTTGTCCGCACGGCGGCAGCGATCGCCGAACGGGCTGGTCCGTCAGTAACAATTGCATTCATCGTCGCTGGCGTCGGCTGTGCGTTCGCCGGCCTGTGCTACGCTGAGTTTGCATCGATGATCCCGATCGCCGGAAGCGCGTATACCTACTCCTATACCACGATGGGTGAACTCGTGGCGTGGATCATCGGGTGGGACTTGGTGCTCGAGTATGCCGTTGGCGCCGCGACGGTGGCCATCGCGTGGAGTCAATACCTGAATAACCTGTTGAATGTCCTTGGGGTGAGTCCCGTCCCGTACCAATGGAGCCACTCGCCGCTCGAGACGATGGCGGGAACGGGCATACATGGCATTATGAATATTCCGGCCATTGTGATCCTGCTGTTGCTCTCGCTCGTTCTCGTGCGCGGCACACAGGAGTCGGCGATCGTCAACGGTATTATTGTGATTGCCAAGGTCGCCATCGTGATTTTGGTGATCGCGATCGGCTGGGGTTTCATGAATCCGGCCAACCATGTCCCGTACATCCCGGCACCGACGACGTACACCACTGCACTGGGTGTCACGCACGCATACGGCGGCGTCATGGGCATCCTTGGCGCGGCCGGTGTGGTGTTCTTTGCCTATATCGGATTTGACGCCGTC
>JANYKA010000119.1 GCA_025358315.1 Gemmatimonadota bacterium
GCGGCCATCGACATTGCAGCGACTGAGCACCCCGAACTGATCATTTTGGATTTGGGGCTTCCCGACCTTTCGGGCGCGGCAGTGTGCCGCGAAATTCGCCGCTTTGCAACAATGCCCATCGTTGTCCTTTCCGCCCGTCACGACGAGCAGGATAAAGTCGAACTCCTTAGTCTCGGCGCCGATGATTACGTCACCAAGCCGTTTAGTACCAAAGAGCTTCTCGCCCGCGTCAAAGCGCAATTGCGGCGGGCGAATGCGCAGGCATCGTCGCCGGACGGACCCATCGCGGCCGGAGATCTCTCAATCAACATTGCGCGACGCGTGCTGCTCCGGGACGGCAACGCCGTACGTCTGACACCGATTGAATGGAACATTCTACGGGCGCTGGTTCTCGCCGCCGGTCGAACGCTTACCCACCGCCAGCTGTTCGAAGCCGTGTGGGGCCGTCAATTCGGCGACCCACAACAGTACCTACGCGTCCATATCACGAACCTGCGGCGGAAGATTGAAGCTCAGCCGGCCGCGCCCCGCTTTGTGATTACGGAACCTGGCGTTGGTTATCGATTTGAGTTGACAACGTGAAGCGCGACGGGATGCAGCGCTGGCTCCTCTGGGTCGGCATCTTGGTACTCGTATCAGTGGCGTTCGCCTGGACACGGGAGGTGAATGAAGAGACGTATATCCCAGTTACCTTCCTGCTGGTAGTGCTGGGCGGAAGCGCGAGCGGCGGCCGCAAACTGGGATTCGTGCTTGCCTGCGCAAGTTTTCTCATCATCGATTATTTCCTGCAGGTGCCCTACGATGAACTGTCGTTCGGCAAGACCGGTGACTTCGTCTCGCTGGCGGCATTCCTGGTCACAGCAGGCGTCGCGTCTGAGCTTCTTGATCGGGCCCGACGCGATCGCGATGAAGCCGTGCGCCGGGCCGATGAAGTCACGGCACTCTCACGCCTCGGCTCGGAATCACTCAGCGCTGCCCGCGCGGCAGATGCTATTGCCGCCGTGGAGGCAATGATCTGCGCTGAGTTCGGCGCTGACGAATGCACCCTGACGCCATATGATCCGGAGACCGGCACCGGCGCACCGGCCGACCCGCGAATCCTCGTGCGTCCGCTGTTCGTACACAATCGGCAAGCTGGCACTCTGATGCTCCGCCAAAGCGCGCAGATCGCGCTCAGACCAGGGCAGCAAACATTCCTCGACGCACTGTCGTACTACGCGGCACTCGCCCTTGAGCGGGCGCGCCTGGCCACTGAAGCGGAGAAGATTGCGGCGCTTCGCGAAGCCGATCGGATGAAGGATTTTGTGTTGGCTTCCGTTTCCCATGACCTGCGAACACCGCTAACGACGATCAAGGCGCTCGCGCAGGAAGAGTTGCGGACAGGTACAAGTCGGGCCAGCGAAATCGAAGAAGAAGTGGACCGACTCACCCGCATGGTGGCTGACTTGCTTGATCTATCCCGCCTGCGGGCCGGGACGTTTACGGTGCGGCCGGAACTGAATGCCGCCGAGGACGTGGTCGGTGCGGCCATCCGGCAGTGTTCGGGGCTCGCCGATGGTCGCCGCATCACGGCGTCACTTGATGAGTCGGCACCAGCACTCTACGGTACTTTCGACTTTGTGCAGACGCTGCGGGTGCTGGCGAACCTGATCGAGAATGCCTTGCGGTATACGACTCCGACCGGTGAAGTCGAACTCAGTATTTCGCGCGATGGTTCTCAATTGGTGATGACCGTCTCCGACCGGGGCCCGGGGATTCGCACACCAGAACAAGAACGTGTCTTTGCGGCCTTTTATCGACCCGAGGGAGCGATTGCCGACCGAGGACGTGCCGGCCTCGGCCTCGCCATCGCGCGAACGCTCGCCGAAGCGCAGCACGGGTCGTTGACATACCACGACCGTTCGGAAGGAGGAAGCGTGTTCGAGTTGCGCCTCCCGGCCGCAGATGTTGACGAGGCAGTGACGGGAGATTCTTAGTGCAATCTTAGTGATCCACTGATGCTTCTTGGTGGATTCTGAATTGTTATTTGGAGTAACATGCCGCCCATGTGGCAACTTGTTACTCCCATCATTGTCTCCGCCCTTCGGTTCTTCCGACTGCTCCGGCTCCGCCGGTCCGCGCGCCGGAAAGCTTTGCATCTGGCGTGCCTGCTCTCTTGTACGACCACGCTCGCCGCCCAGCAGCCGCTGACGCTTGACGATGTGCTAAAACAAGCGATGCGCGCAAACCTGGATCTTCGCGCTTCGCAACTCCGTGCCGACTCGGCGCGTGCGGAAGTACGCATCGCCCGCGCGATTCCTAATCCCGTTGTTCTGGTCGCACCTCAGAATCCATATCAGTATTCCGTATCCGTTCCCCTCGATATAGGGCCGCAGCGCGTGTACAGGGTGCGCGCCGGGGAAGATGGATCGTCTGCAGCGGTCTCCGACGTGCGAGACGTTGAACGGTTAATTCGCTTTGCCGTGCGATCCGCGTTTTTCGACCTCCTGCTCGCCGACTCCGTACGCGCCGTCACTGTTGACGCGCGTGATATTTTCCGCGACCTCCTTGCCGCCGACTCGGCTCGTATGCGCAGTGGAACCGTGCCGGAGCGCAATTTGATAGCGAGTGAACTCGAACTCGCCAAGGCGGAGGCAGCTGTCACGCACGCGAATGCCTCTGTCCGTGCCGGCCGCTTGTCGTTGCAGTTTTTGATGGGATCGACACGGCCCGACACGGGCTTTCGTGTCACGGGCTCACTTGCCGCCGTCCCGCTTGCCCAGCTGGAAGCGAGCGCTGACGACTCCATAGTTGAGCGGCGGGCCGACGTGCAGGCCGCACATCTTCGGACTATTGCCAGCACGAATGCGAAGTCACTGTCAAGGGCGCAGTTCTTCCCGATACCAAGCGTGACGCTCGTGCAACAGCGAATGGAGCCATTTCCGAATGGTCAGCACTATGCACTCGGAGTCGGTGCGCAACTACCGGTGGGAAATTGGTTTGCGGGCGAACGGGCGCGGGCAGGCGCTGTACTCGAACAATCGCGAGTTGCTGAGCAGCGGACGCGGGTGCTGGCGAGGACGGAAATCGCCATTGCCCTCGACCAGTTCCATGCCGCAGCGCAATTGGCGCGCCAGCTCAATGCCGGATTACTAGTGAAAGCGCACGGTGCACTCGAAACGACGCGGTACGCGTACCGTGCTGGTGCGATTTCTTATGTGGACCTGCTCGATGCAGTACGAACATATGGCCAAATCCGCGTCGATGCAGCGACTGCCGGTCATGACTATTGGGTGAGCGCATATGCCGTTGCCCGTGCGCTTGACCGGGAGATTGTACAACAATGAAGAACTTGCTCAGGATTGCCGCGCCCCTCGGCGCGTACGCAACGCTAGTAATTTCCACCGCCTGCGGGCGAGCGGCAACCGCCGACGTCCCGGCCGCTTCGAACACGAGCGGCGACGTCGTCTTCGAGACAGCATCGCCGAAGTTCGCGTATGTGGACGTTGAGACAGTCAGTGTTTCCAATGAGCGCACGATCGCCATGATGCCGGCTCAGGTCGTGCTCGATGAGGATCATACCGTACGAGTGTACTCTCCAGTTTCCGGTCGGATTCGCGCGTTGCTCGTACGGCCAGGCGATGTGGTCGCCAAGGGTGCGCCACTGGCCCGAATCGTCTCCGCTGATTTCGCGCAGGCGACAAGCGATCTTGTAAAAGCACAATCGGCGAGTGCGCAGGCATCGGCTTCGCGCACGCGCGCCGAAGATCTATTCGTGCATCATGTCATTGCCTTGCGGGATCTTGAGCAGGCACGGAACGATGCGCTGCAGGCCCGCGCCGAGGAGGAACGCGCGAAGCAACGCGTCAGTCTACTCGGCGGCGGCGACGGAGTTCAGGGTGAGTACGTGCTCAGGGCGCCGATCGGAGGGGCCGTCCTCGAGCGACTCGCCAACGCCGGCGCCGAGGTACGACCCGACGCCACGGCCCCGCTATTCACCATCTCGTCGCTTGAGACGTTGTGGCTCGTTGCCCAAGCACCACAACGGGATCTCTCTATGCTGCGACGGGGCGCCCATCTCGCCTTTACCACCGACGCCGCGCCAGGAAGAGTGTTCGATGCGCGTGTGAGCTATGTCAGTGACCAGCTCGATCCGAATACGCGAACCGCAGTCGTCCGTGCCACACTCGACAATCACGATCACGCCTTGCGTGCTATGGTCGTAGGCGTGGGACGTCTGTTTGCCCCGGATAGCTCGGCTCATATCACGATTGCCACGCGCGCCCTGGTCACGCACGGAGATGAAACCGTCGTATTTGTCGAGAAAGCCCGCGGGCATTTTGAGCGGCGCGTCGTGGTGGTGGGCGAAGACGACGGCAAGACCGTGACCATCCGCGCGGGTTTGGAGCCGGGTGAGCGCGTCGTCACGCGCGGAAGCATCCTCCTCGGCGCGGAAGCCGAGCGCCTTCCATAGCCGGTACCGCAGCCGATGCTTCGTGGTCTCATTCGATTCGCGCTTCGTCAACGGCCGCTGGTGATCGCGTCCACGCTCATGCTCGCCCTCGCCGGCGTGCGCGCGTTCGTACAGTTGCCGGTGGAAGCGTTTCCTGACGTCGAGGACGTTCACGTCCAAGTCATCACCACGTGGAAGGGGCATGCAGCGGAGGAAGTCGAGAAACTCGTAACGTTGCCGGTTGAGCGTCAGATGAATGGTCTTCCCGGCCTGACAACGCTCCGATCCACCTCACTGTTTGGACTGTCCGTCGTCACGATGACGTTCGAGGATGGCACGACCGATTACTTCGCCCGCCAACAGGCGCTCGAGCGGTTACAGGGTGTGTCGGTTCCGACTGGCGTGCAACCGAGTCTTGGTTCCCTCTCAAATTCCACCGGTGAGATTTTCCGATATACAGTGACGGGTGGCAAGCCACTCACCGAAATGAAGGCGCTCGAGGATTGGGTCGTTGAGCCGGCATTTCGCACCGTGCCGGGCGTTGCAGACGTCGTGTCGTTCGGCGGTGTGGTCAAGCAGTATCAAGTGGATTTGGACCCGACCAAATTGCAGGGCTATGGACTGTCGCTCCAGCAGGTAGAACAGGCCGTTGCCGGCGCGAATGCCAACGCCGGCGGCGGGTACATCGAACATGGGTACGAAAAGCAGGTGATTCGCGGCGTGGGACTCTTCCGTTCCGTCGACGACATTGCCCGTGTGTCGCTCGCCACGAAGAATGGCGCTATCGTTACCGTACGCGATGTCGGCACCGTCGCGATTGGCGGCGCTCCGCGCGAAGGCAGCGTGGCGAAGGACTCCGCAGACGATGTGGTAGAAGGGATCGTGATGATGCGCAAAGGCGAAAACGCGCTTGCAGTACTCGCCGGCGTGCGGGCGAAGGCAGCCGAGTTGAACGGGACGATCCTGCCGCACGATGTGAGTCTTGTGCCATTTTACGATCGGGCGACACTCGTGCACCACACGGTGCGCACCGTGGAAGAGAATCTGGCCATCGGTGCGATGCTGGTGCTGGTGATTCTCGTCGTGTTTCTCGGGGATTGGCGCAGTGCGGTCATTGTCGGTCTGGTGATCCCGCTCGCCCTCTTAGGGGCGTTCATTCTGATGGACCTTGGCCACGTTTCCGCGAACCTGATCTCGTTGGGCGCAGTGGACTTCGGGATCATCGTGGACGCCGCTGTGGTTATGGTCGAGGCATTTCTCGTTCGTCTGGCCTTGGCCCCGCCTCCGGGCGAAGATGATCTGCGTCGGCGTCATGCCGAACTGTCGGCGCTGGAACCGTCGCACGAGGCGGCTGCCGATGCCGTGCATGTTGAACTCACCGGCGAGCACGCGACGGTCAACCAGATCGCTCACACGGATTTTGCGATGCGCGCCGATGTCGGGCGGAGAGAACTCTTCGCGCGTGTTGCCGAAGGAATGGGGCGACCGATTCTCTTCGCGAAGGCGATCGTGATAATTGCCTTTCTTCCAATCTTTACTTTTCAGCGGGTAGAAAAGCGCATTTTTTCGCCGATGGCGTTCACGTTGTCGTTTGCATTGGCCGGAGCGTTGCTCTTATCACTGACCTTTGTCCCCGCCGTTGGCAGTCTGTGGATGAAAGTGAAACCGGGCCAGGGCGAACCGCTCGTGGCCCGTTGGATTCAACGGCAGTTCGCTCCGTTGCTCGATTGGGTGCTGGCGCGTCCGCGGCAAACGTTGGCATTCGCCCTCATTGCACTAGCGTTGAGCGTCGGCGTCGGACTGCGATTGGGAACGGAATTTCTTCCGGCGCTCGATGAGGGGAACATCTGGCTGACGGTCACAATGCCGGTGGGCATCTCGGTCGAACAGGCCAAGGACATTGAGCGGCACGTTCGCAGTGTGATCCGCGACTACCCCGAAGTGACGCAGGTGATCACGCAGTTGGGGCGTCCGGACGATGGCACAGATCCGAAGGGCACGAATAACCTCGAACTGTATGCCGATCTGCGGCCACGAAACGAATGGAAGAGCGCCCCCAACAAGGAGGCATTGATTGGGCTGATGTCCAAGCGCCTCAACGCAATTCCGGGGATCGAGACAAACTTCTCTCAGTATATCAAGGACAATGTGGACGAAGCCTTGTCCGGTGTGAAGGGTGAACTCGTCGTGAAAGTCTTTGGCCCGGATCTCGAAGTGCTGCAACGAAAGGCAGCGGAGATTGCGCGGGTGTTGTCACAGGTTCGCGGAGTTGCCGACCTCGGGACGGAGCAGCAATTCGGCCAGCCACAGTTGCGATTTGAATTGGATCGGGCGGCGCTTGCTACTGCGGGACTGAGCGTGGCAGACGTCCAGGATGCGATCGAAACCGCCGTTGGCGGTCGGGCGGTGACGCAATTTCTGGAAGGAGATCGCGTCTTCGACGTGCGGATCCGGTACGCGTCGGCGTTTCGCAATAACGAACAGGCGTTGTCACACCTCGTCGTGTATGGCGCCGACGGTCACGGGATACCAATTGCCAGTGTGGCGCGAGTCGTCACAAGCGAAGGTGCGTCGCGCATCTCACGCGAGGCGAATGAGCGGCGTATTGCGATCAAATGTTCGGTCCGCGGACGCGACGAAGGCGGCTTTGTGGCCGAAGCGCAACAGCGTGTTGCGCGATCTGTCACGCTGCCGGCGGGCTACCGGGTTACCTGGGGCGGACAGTTTGAAAACCAGCGGCGCGCGACCACCCGACTGGCCCTCATTGTACCAGCCAGCATCGTCCTGATCTTCGTGCTGCTATTCGGCGCATTCCAGTCGGTGAAGTATGCGGCGCTTATTTTGGCAAACCTTCCCTTCGCATTGATCGGCGGCGTCGCTGCTCTCTGGCTCCGCGACATCAATCTCAGTGTGTCTGCGGCGGTCGGCTTTATCGCCCTCTTCGGCATCTCCGTGCAAAACGGAGTCATCCTCGTAACGGAGTTCAACCGCCTGCGCGAGGCCGGGATGCCCATCGGTGAAGCAGTGCGGCGCGGCACACTCGACCGTCTGAGACCGGTGATGATGACCGCACTGATGGCCGCCCTCGGACTGCTTCCGGCCGC
>JANYKA010000177.1 GCA_025358315.1 Gemmatimonadota bacterium
GGCCGACACGGACACGCTAATTTTCACCCGTGGGACAACAGAGAGTTTGAATCTCGTCGCAGCTACGTGGGGCCGCACCAATGTGCGCGCCGGTGATCGCGTCGTCGTCACGCGCATGGAGCATCACGCGAATTTTGTGCCGTGGCAGCAACTGTGCCTTGCCGCAGGGGCAGACTTTCGGATCGCCGAACTGACGCCCCTCGGTGAAGTCGATATGCCAGCACTCGCCGCGCTCATTACACCAAATACAAAGGTCGTTGCGTTCGGACACGTATCAAATGCCTTGGGGACCATCAACGACATTGCGGCGATTGCACAATTGGCTCACGCGGTAGGTGCGGTTGCCGTGTGCGACGGTGCCCAAGCCGTCCCACACATTGCCGTGACTTACGATTCGCTCGGCGTCGATTTCTACGCGTTCAGCGGACATAAAATGCTGGGCCCAATGGGAATCGGCGGACTGATTTCTTCTCGCGCACTTCTCGAGACCATGCCGCCATATCAAATGGGCGGCGACATGATTGCGATGGTGGGCGATGCACAGACAACATGGAATGTGCTGCCACACAAGTATGAGGCCGGAACGCCGAATGTCGAAGGGGCGGTTGGGCTCGCCGCCGCCGTGGAGTATTTGTCGAATACGGGACTGGAGCGGATCCACGCACACGAGACGGCGCTCGTCGGCATGGCAATGAGAATGTTAGGCGAACTTCCCGGCGTTCGGGTGCTGGGGCCGCCGAGTGAGAGGCGGAGCGGGGTCGTGTCTTTTGTGGTGGATGGCGTGCATCCCCACGACTTGTCGCAACTGCTCGACGCGGACAGTATCGCAGTACGGGCGGGCCATCATTGCGCTCAGCCATTAATGAGAGCGTCCGGAGTGCCGGCGACAACGCGGGCATCGTTCTACTTATACAACTCCGAAGCGGATGTCACCGCGCTGGTGACCGCAGTAGAACGGGCGAGTCGAAAACTGGCGCACTGATCGTGTGTGTGTGCCGTGAGTTTTGTGCTTTTCGCTTAGAAGCTAGCGAATAAATGTACCGGCGCGAAGCTCACTCAATGCTTGCTGCAATTCGTTCTGGGTATTCATCACGATCGGGCCATACCACGCGACCGGCTCTTCTATCGGTTTGCCAGACACCAGCAAAAATCGGATTCCTTCCTCGCCGGCTTGCACGGTGATTTCGTCGCCGGTGTCAAAGACCACAAGCGACCGGTTGCCCGTAGATTCGCGTATCAGTACGTCCGTTTCCTTCTCCGTGAGAATTCCAATTGGAGAGCTGGCGTCTTTGAAACTGCCGCTTCCCGCGAACACGTACGCGAAGGCGTGCCGGTAGGCGTCGACGGGAATGGTTTTTTTCACGCCCGGAGGGACCGAGATATCCAAATAGCTCGGATCGGCGGCGATCCCTTCCACGGGGCCGTGTTTGCCCCAAAAATCGCCAATGATGATTCGCACCTTCGTCCCATCATCATCCGTGATTTCCGGAATCTCGCTGCTCACTACATCCTGATAGCGCGGCGGCGTCATTTTCTGCGCGCGTGGCAAGTTCGCCCACAATTGGAATCCATGCATAATGCCGCGCGGATCGCCCTTCGGCATTTCCTGATGGAGAATGCCGCTCCCTGCGGTCATCCACTGTACATCGCCAGCGGCTAACGTGCCATGATTGCCAAGACTGTCGCCGTGTTCGACAGTGCCGGCGAGGATGTAGGTAATCGTCTCGATGCCGCGGTGCGGATGCCACGGGAAGCCGGCGATGTAATCGGCCGGGCGCTCGTTTCGGAAATCATCGAATAACAGAAACGGATCGGTTTCGGCGGTATCGCCGAACCCAAAGGCGCGACGGAGTTTGACGCCGGCGCCTTCCATTGTGGGGACGGCTTCAATGATGCGTTTAACAGGACGTATCGACACGAATATATCCCGCTACGCCAATTGATTCCCGATCGGCAACGAACGAATGCGTTTGCCGGTCGCCTGAAAAATTGCGTTGCACAGCGCCGGGATCACTGGCGGCAACGCCGGCTCGCCCAACCCCGTTGGCGGGTGTGCCGTTGTACGAAAGGTGAACTCTACCGGTGGAGCCTGCACCATCCGAATCAACGGATACGTGTCAAAATTGCTCTGCATGGCCCGGCCGTTCTCAAATGTCATCTCCTGTCCAAGCGCGTGCGAGATGCCGTCAATCGCCGCACCCTGCATCTGTTGCTCGGCGCCACTCAAGTTCGTAAGTACGCTGCCGCAATCGCCGGCGACCCAAACTTTGTTCACCTTGAGTGCACCCTTCGCACTTACGGTCGCTTGAACCACTTCCGCGAAATATCCCTGATGACTGAAATGGAAAGCGACGCCCATTCCCGTGCCCTTTGGGAGTTTACGTTTGCCCCATCCTGATTTCTCACGAACAAGCTCGAGGACGCCACGCGCCCGTTCGGCATCAAAGCGGTCTGCCTGCGTCGCTGGGCCAACCTGACTCAACAGATCTATTCGGAAATCAATCGGATCCTTGCCAGCTGCATTCGCCAGCTCGTCAATGAACGACTGAATCACGAACGCCATCCCGTTGCTGCCTGGCGCACGGAGTGCCCCGGTGGGGATCCCGTGCGGTATGGCCGATGCTTCGGCCAGGTAGTTCGGCACATAGCGTGCCGGAAATTCGCCGGCATTCAGGTTGTCAAGAATCGCATGGTTCCGCCATGCGACCAATTTCCCATTCGCATCCACGCCGCCCTTCAGGTTAAAAAATCCGGCCTGCCGGTAGTGACCGTGCCGCATATCGTCCTCTCGTGTCCATAGCAACTTCACCGGCACGCCAGCCACCTTCGCGATCCACGCGGCCTCGACCATATAATCGTTCTTCAATCGGCGACCAAACCCGCCACCGATACGAGTAACATGAATCGTGATGTCCGACTCGGCGATGCCAATCGCTTTTGAGACGAGCGTGAGCCCCGATTGCGGTGTTTGCGACGGCGCCCAGATCTCGGCCTTGCCGTTTTTCACGGACGCCGTGCAATTCTGTGGCTCAAGGGTGGCATGATGGATGAATGGATAGAAGTACGACGCTTCCACCACTTTCGCCGCACCGGAGAACGCAGCGTCCACGTCGCCGTCTTTCCGAATCGTGCGCTGCGCCGGAAGCTTGGAGAGTTCGGCGGCTCGGGTGGCAAACCATTCTGTACTCTGCGCCGCCGTCGTTCCCAAGTCCCAACTCACCTGAAGTGATTGGCGGGCCGTTTTCGCGTACCACCACGAATCGGCAACGATCGCGACGCCACTCATCAGCCCGTCAAGTGCGTTGCCAATCTGTTCAACGACAAACACGTGCGTCACGCCGGGCATCTTCTTGATTTTGTCGATGTTCGCGCTCATTACCTTTCCGCCGAATACCGGGCACTTCTCGAACACGGCATACAGCATTCCCGGCACGACGACATCAATGCCATAAAGTGGCTTGCCGGTAAAAATCGCCTTGTTGTCGACGCCATGAATCCGCTGGCCGAGCAGGTGGTAGTCCTTGGGATCCTTGACGGGAATGGTTTTGAGATCCGGTGGTGTAAGCGTGGCCGCGGTCGCAGCAAGTGCTCCATAGCCTAGTGTGCGACCGGTTTTTGCATGGGTCACGCGACTATTGCGCGTTGTGCATTCCGACGCCGGCACGTTCCATGTTTTCGCCGCGGCGGCAACCAGTAGGGCGCGGCCGGCGGCGCCAACATGACGAAGATCGTCCCAGTTCATTGGCGTGGAGAGACTGCCTCCAGTGAACTGGACGCCGTACTTGGAGCGGTCGACGAGCCCTTGCTCGACCGTGACGTGCGACCAGTCGGCATCGAGCTCTTCGCAAATGATCATCGGCAGCGATTGCTTAACGCCTTGGCCGACTTCAGGGTTTTTGGCAATGATCGTGATGTTGCCATTGGCAAAGATTTTGATAAATGCATTGGGCACGAACTCTTCCGGCGGGGCAAACCCCGCCGTGTATTCCGCGACCGCCGCATCTGCGGAACGGACGTATGATCCGATGAGTAGCCCGCCGCCCGCGAGGGCCGAAACGCGGAGAAAAGAGCGGCGGCTGATCTGGGTGGCGATCGTCATTTGGCAGCCCCCGCGGACAATGTTGCAGCGCGATGCACGGCGGCGCGGATTCTATTGTAGGTGCCACAGCGGCAGATGTTGACCATCGACGCGTCGATATCGGTGTCCGTCGGTTTCTTTTTATTGGCGAGCAGCGCGGCCGCGACCATAAGCTGGCCCGCCTGACAGTAGCCGCATTGCGGCACGTCAATCTCTTCCCAAGCGCGCTGCACCGGATGCGTGCCGTCTTTGGACAGGCCCTCGATCGTCGTGATCTCCTGACCCGCTACTGACGAAATCGGCAGTGAGCACGACCGCACGGGCACGCCCTTCAGGTGCACCGTACAGGCACCACACTGGGCAATGCCGCAGCCGAATTTTGTCCCTTTGAGATTGAGTACGTCTCGCAGAACCCAGAGGAGCGGCATGTCCGATGGGACGTCGACGGTGGTGGATTTGCCGTTGATCTTGAGTGTGACTGACATATGTGCTCGCCTTTGACCAGGAATTTCGTAGGTTGCCTGCAAGATAGAGAATAGGCGGAAGATCGGCCGTCAGCCAGCGGCGAATGCCTGGAGTGGATTACGGGATAAACGTGCACCCCGGGGCACCGGCACATTTTGGACTCACCACGGTGAGACCCAAACGTGTGAGTTCGGCATTGAGCGCGACGAGGTCGATCTTCCAAACCTGGGCCAGCGCGTCCGTTTGAATTTTCAATTCCGCTGACAGATCGTTAAAAATTGGCACCGCATTGCCAATCGGGCGGCCGTCGCCATTGGCGACGACGCTTAACAGCGATGCCAAACGATTGTTGAGCTTGATCGGGAAGTTCAGCGGATCCTGTCCACTCTCATTCCGCACTTGATAGACGTCTTCTTCGACGGCCTTGGAGTGCGTCGTGACACGGTCCGCTGCCGCTTTGAGTTTTCCGTCTTGTGACTTGGTCAGCCGATCGACGACCTGAAGCCGCACATTGCGAATGTCGATGATCGCCTGATTTGCCTCGCTCACCTTGTCGCGCAGTTTAATGGCCAAAGAAAATTGCGCCTTGAGATCGGCGTCGCTCACATCATCGAACGTCGGATTGCGCTTCACGACAAGCGGTTGGGTTTGTGATTTGCCATCAACCGTTAGGCGGACCTTGTAAGCGCCCGGCACGGCGGACGGGCCATTCGTGCCGCCACCCCATAGAATCATTCCCGGAAAGGAAACCGCCGGGGTGTAGCGCAAATCCCAATTCACGTGGTTCACCCCAGCGGTCACCGGCGGCGGCGCGTTGAATCGGCCCCGGCCGCGACCGCCACCAGTGGCGGTGTCTGCAGCAGGTGCCCCAGCGCTATCGGGGGCATACTTTCGGATCACCGCGCCGGCACTGTCAAGGAATTCCATCGTTACGCTTTTCGCCGGATGCTTCAACCAATAGGTGACCGACGCACCAGTGGTCGAGCGAATCGCCGGTGACGGTGCAAAAAGCCACGCGTCCGGCGCGGACGCGATCGCATCGCTCCACTGCCTGATCGGGCTGATGTTATCGAGAATGTAAAAGCCTCGGCCTTGCGTAGAGATCGCCAAGTCACTGCCTTGTACGATCAAGTCGGACACGGGTAGATCCGGAAGATTCAGCGAGAGCGACTGCCAGTTTGCGCCGTCATCGTATGAGTAATACACGCCATGCTGAGTGGCGGCGTAGAGCAGTCCTTTGCGCGTGGGATCTTCGCGCACCGCGTGTGCATAGTCGTCGGATCGGATGCCGTTTATGATTTTTGTCCAGCTTTTGCCGTAGTCGGTAGTCTTGTAGATGTACGGTGCATTATCGCCCATCAGCGGCCGCTTCACGGCGATGTATGCGCCACCGGTGTTGAACGCGGACGCATCGATTTGACTGACCCGTCCGAAGTCGGGCATGTCCTTGGGCGTGACGTTCGCCCACGTCTTGCCACCGTCTTTGGTCACGTGCACGAGTCCGTCATCGGAACCCGTCCAGATGACATTCACATCGCGCTTCGAAGGTCCGATAGAAAAAATCACGGCGTACACTTCGGGGCCGTTCATGTCGCCGGTAATAGGG
>JANYKA010000206.1 GCA_025358315.1 Gemmatimonadota bacterium
CGTCGATCACTACGAGCGACTCATTCGCTCGTTACTCCCCGCCTGATTTCGAAAGTGCAACATGCCTGATTCCCGAATTCCCGTCGCGATCCTTGGCGCCACCGGTGCGGTTGGCCAAACATTCATTCGGCTGCTCGCGAACCATCCGTGGTTCCGCGTCGCCGAGGTTGCGGCGTCCGAGCGGTCGGCAGGGAAGAGCTATCGTGATGCCACGCGGTGGATCGAAGGGGAAATGCCGGCGAATGTCGCCGCGCTTACCGTCACGCTGTGCGAACCGGCGACGATCACGTCGCCCGTGGTATTCTCGGCGCTCGACGCCGCAGCCGCCGGTGATCTCGAGCCGGCATTTGCTCGCGCCGGGCGCATTGTCCTGACGAATGCCAAGAACTTCCGCATGGACGCCGACGTTCCGCTGATGATCCCGGAAGTCAATGCGTCGCACATCGGGCTCTTGCCGACACAGCGAAAAGTGCGCGGCTGGAGCGGTGCGATTATCACAAATCCCAATTGCGCGGCGACGGTGGCCGCGGTCACGATGGCACCGCTGCATGAACGGTTCGGCATCCGTACCGTTTTTGCATCGACGATGCAGGCCGTCTCCGGCGCCGGTTATCCCGGGGTGCCGTCGCTCGATATCCTGGGCAACGTCATTCCGTACATCGGCGATGAAGAAGCAAAAATCGAGCGGGAAATGCAGAAAATGCTCGGCGCATTTACTGATGGTTCCGTTGTCCCGGCGCCATTTGTGGTCAGTGCCCACGCGAACCGTGTCCCGGTCGAGCACGGTCATACGATCTGTCTCTCGCTTGGTTTTGAAAAGAAACCAACGGTGGACGAAGCGATTGCCGCGCTGCGGGAATGGCGCGGAGTGGACGAAGTGCGCGGATTGCCGTCGGCGCCCGACGTCCCACTGCGATACCGCGACGAACCCGACCGCCCGCAGCCGCGCCGCGACGTGAACGAGGGGCGCGGAATGACGGTGTCGGTGGGCCGCGTGCGCGAAGATCCTATTTTCCATCTCCGGCTTGTCGCGATGGGGCACAACACCATTCGCGGCGCCGCCGGCGGATCGGTGCTGAATGCGGAACTATTAGTGAAGGCGGGCGTCATCGCGCGGGGCGCGCGACCGTGATCATCGCCAAGTTCGGCGGCACTTCCGTCGCTGACGCTGCAGCAATCACGCGCACCGTGAACATCATTCGCAGTTGCGTGGATCGGCATCCGGTGGTGGTCGTGTCAGCGCTCGCTGGCACAACGAACGCACTGATTGCCGCGGCCGAACAGGCTGCCACCGGTCATCTCGTGACCGCGATCGCGCAGGTCGAAGCGATGCGCGACCGGCATCTCGGTGTTGTGACCGAGCTGCTGGGCGACGGCGACGAAGCTCGGGATATCGCCGCCGAAGAAAGCATGCTGTTCGATGAGCTCGCGCATTTGGCAGAGGCGCTCTCCGTGCTCGGCTATCTCACGCCCCGTTCGCTCGACATGATTTCGTCGCTCGGTGAACAGCTCTCGGCGCCGATCGTCGCGGCGGCATTCCGGCGCGCCGGGATTGACGCTGAGCTGGTAGACGGCCGCGACGTGATGATCACTGACGACAGTTATGGCCGTGCCGAACCGCTCCCTGATCTGATCGCTGCGGCAACGCGCGAACATCTCGCGCCACTGATCCGCGCCGGGAAGGTGCCAGTGCTCGGTGGCTACATTGGCGCGACGATAGATGGCGTCACGACCACACTCGGGCGGGGCGGCTCAGACTATACGGCATCACTCATTGGTGCGGCGATGGAAGCTGAAGCGATCGAGATTTGGACGGACGTCGATGGTCTGTTGAGCGCCGATCCGCGTGTGGTGCAGGGTGTTCGGCTCATCGAACATATTCGCTTTGACGAGGCAGCCGAGCTGGCGAGCTTTGGGGCAAAGGTGTTGCACCCGAATACCATTTCGCCGGCAGTGAAGCGGGGGATTCCGGTTTTTATTTTTAATTCGTTGCGGCCAGAGGGTGCGGGTACGCGCATTACATTCGACGCGCCGCGGCTGCCGGTGCGGGCGATTGCTGGCAAGAACAATGTGGTTGTGGTGAAAGTGCGCAGTCCGCGGATGTTGGCGGCGCCGGGCGCGTTACGGGCGATTTTCGAGGTGTTTGAGCGGAATCGCACCTCGGTGGATGTCGTGGCGACGTCAGAGGTGTCCGTCTCGCTGACCGTGGACGATGATCTGCATCTCGACGCCGTCGTCGCGCAGTTGCGGGCGTTCGGCGATGTGAGCGTTGAGCGCGGCCGCGGCATTGTCGCGCTCGTGGGTGCCGGGCTTGGTGAGAGCAGTCCAACGATGGCCGCAGCGCTCACCGCAATTGGCGATGTGCGGTTGCATATGCTTTCGCTCAGCGCCACGGGAATTAATCTGACATTGATTGTCGATGGCGATCAGGTGAAGCCGGTGATGCAGCGTCTGCACGCGCAGTTTTTTGGCGGAGCACCTGTATGAGCGCGACGCTGCGGCTGGCCGTTATCGGCGACGGAAAAATGGGGCGCGCCGTGGCCGGCCTCGCGGCCGAACACGGTTTTGAGGTTGTCGCATTCCTCGGCGAGGCGGATGTTGAGCGCGATGGCCTAACGGCGGCGGCGCTCCGCAGTGCTCAGGTCGCAATTGAATTCACGGTGCCAACGTCCGCCGCGGCGAATGTGCGCGGTTGCCTCGCTGCCGGTTGTCCTGTGGTATCGGGCACAACAGGGTGGGATGGTGAGCGCGTGGCTGTCGAAGCCGAAGTGCGCGCCGGGAATGGCGCGCTTCTCTGGGCTCCGAACTTTTCGATTGGTGTGCATGTGTTCGCGCGAATCGTTGAGCAGGCGTCGCGGGTCATCGCGCAGGCGAATGCCGGATTTGATGTCCACCAAATCGAAACGCATCACAAGGCGAAACTCGACGCGCCATCCGGTACGGCGCGTCTGCTCGCCGAACGTGCCGCAAAAGGATTTGGTCGCGAGATTCCAACGACGAGCGTGCGGACGGGCAGTGTGCCGGGCACGCACGAGATCGTGTTTGATGCGCCGTTCGAACAGATTCGTCTCGAGCACGTCGCCCGCGATCGTCGGGTATTCGCTGCCGGCGCGCTGACGGCGGCACGATGGCTGATTGGCAAACAGGGGGTCTTCACGCTCGATCACCTTTTAGGGACTGCAGAATGAGTGTTCCGATGCTCACGGGTTGTTCGACGGCCCTCATCACGCCCTTTCATCCGAACGGGACGATTGACGAAGTAGCGCTCGCGGCGCTCGTGGATTGGCAGATCGCCGAAGGGATTCACGGATTGGTGCCGTGTGGTTCGACGGGCGAAGCGGCAACGATGTCACTCCAGGAACGCTTGCTCGTCGCCAGCATCACGGTTGAACGTACGGCAGGCCGTGTACCGGTCATCGCGGGAGCGGGCGGCAATGATACGGCGGTGGCGATCTCGACTGGCAAGGCGATGAGCGCCACGGGCGCCACGCATGTACTCCACGTCTCGCCTGCGTACAGCAAACCGCCTCAGCGCGGCATTCTTGCACATTATCGAGCGGTTGCCGATGCGTCGCCGCTTCCGGTTGTTGTGTACAATGTTCCGGGCCGCACGGCGAGTAATATCGAAGCGGAAACGACGCTGGCGTTGGCCGAGCATCCGAACATTGTCGCGGTGAAGGAGGCCTCAGGTAATCTGGCGCAAATCTCCGAGATTATCCGGCACGCGCCGCAAGGGTTCAGTGTGTTATCGGGTGATGATGGACTGACGATCGGCGTGATGGCGGCGGGCGGTCACGGATTGGTATCGGTGGTGTCGAATGCCGTGCCGCGCGCGATGTCGCTGCTTTGCACGGCGATGGCGGACGGTCAGGTGGAAGTGGCCCGCGGACTTCACAACAAACTCACGTCGCTCATGGCGACGGCGTTTTGCGAATCGAATCCGATCCCCATCAAGGCCGCACTGGCGATGATGGGACGAATAGAAAATATGTTGCGGCTGCCGTTGGTACCGCTCGACAGCAAGTACGAGGCGAAGTTGCGGGCGAGTCTCGTGGAAGCCGGGGCACTGGTCTCGTGAGTAATGTGAATCTGGCGACGCTCGCTGCGGGTGTGGAGCGATTGTTTGCGCTGCCGGCCGGCACGCGCGCTCCCGTGGAGACCGCGGCGGTGATCGAGCACTTGCTGGAATCGCTGGAGCAGGGACCCGTGCGGTCGGCCATTCGTGACGAACATGGGGTGTGGCACGCGGTACCGTGGGTGAAGCGGGGGATTCTTGTCGCGTTCCGGTTTGGCACACTGACCGATCTTTCAGGCGGTGCGGGTCCGTTTTCGTTCATTGACAAGGACACGATCCCGCCGCGGCGATTTACACTAGACCGCAACGTGCGCATCGTGCCGGGCGGATCGACGATCCGCCGCGGCGCATTCGTGGCGCCGGGTGTCGTGTGCATGCCGCCGATGTTCGTTAATGTTGGTGCCTATGTTGGCGCCGGCACGATGATCGATTCGCATGCGCTCGTTGGATCGTGTGCGCAGATTGGTGAACGCTGCCACGTGAGCGCTGCGGCGCAAATCGGCGGGGTGCTTGAGCCGGTGAACGCGAGTCCGGTGATTATTGAGGACGATGTGATTGTTGGCGGCAATACCGGTGTGTACGAAGGGACAGTCGTACGCTCCAAGGCCGTACTCGCTGCAGGGGTGGTACTGACGCGTGGAACGCCGGTCTATGATCTGGTGCGCGAGCAGGTGTATCGGGCAACGGCCGATACGGCGCTGGAAATTCCATTCGGTGCCGTGGTAGTGCCCGGTGCGCGCGCCGTGAAAAGTGGTTGGGCGGCGGAACAAGGGCTTTCAGTGCAAACGCCGATGATCGTAAAATACCGCGACGAGAAAACAGATCTCGCCACGGCGCTCGAATCCTGGCTGCGGTGATGCACGTCTGCGGCTCGTTGCGTGTGCCGGGCGACAAATCCATTTCGCATCGGGCATTGATGCTGAGCGCACTGGCCGACGGCGAGTCGCGGGTGCGCGGGCTGTTGGCGTCGGCCGATGTCCGGTCTACGGCCACGGTGTTGCGGGCGCTCGGCGTACCATTGCCTGACGTGACGATGGATGAGGTCATCATTCGTGGCGTCGGCCGCGGCGGGTTGCGCGCACCGGCGGCGGAGTTGGACTGCGGCAACAGTGGTACGACAACCCGCTTGATGGCGGGTGTGCTTGCTGCGTGTCCATTCAGTTCGTTGGTGACGGGTGACGGGAGTCTGAGCAAGCGCCCAATGCAGCGCGTGGCCAAACCGCTGCAGGCGATGGGTGCGGCGTTCGACTTCGCCCACGGGGATGGCCTGCCAATGACGATCCGCGGTGGAAAATTGCGTGGGCTCACCTGGTTTAGCGAAACGGCGAGTGCACAGGTGAAAAGTGCGATTCTGCTCGCGGGTGTCGTCGCCGACGTTCCGGTTGAAGTGCATGAGCCGGCAGCGACGCGCGATCACACTGAACGCATGTTGCGTGGGCGTGGCGTGGATGTGCGCAGTGAGGGGAACACCATCTCGCTCCTGCCGGCGGGACGTCTCGACGCGGCGGACGTCACGGTACCCGGCGATCCCTCGTCGGCTGCGTTTTTCGCGGCGCTTGCCGGGCTGGCGACGGGCGGAACGATCGAGATTCAGCACGTCTGCATCAATCCATCACGGGCGGGCGCGTTTCAGGTGCTCGTGCGAATGGGCGTGACACTCCGATACGAAAATGTTCGGGACGACGGCGGTGAGCCGGTGGCCGATGTTATCGTTTCACCGAATGCATTAATTGGCACAGCAATCGAACCGCACGAGATTCCGTCATTGATAGATGAGCTACCGATACTCGCCTGCGTGGCGGCGCGCGCTGTTGGAGAAACCCGGGTCACGGGTGCGGCAGAGTTGCGGGTGAAGGAGAGTGATCGCATCGCGACGACGGTAAATAATTTGCAAGCGATCGGCGTTGACGCGGAGGAGCTTCCGGATGGATTCGTGGTGCGGGGGAGTGAGAAGCCGCTCAGTGGTCGCATCGTGACACAGGGTGATCATCGGATTGCGATGGCATTTGGAATTCTTGGCGCAGTTCCGGGCAATGCGATAGATGTGGATGATCGCGATTGCGTGAATGTTTCGTACCCCGGTTTCTGGAGCGATCTTGTCCGAGTTACGCGCTAAGCGTCCTGTGGTTATCGCAATCGACGGTCCTGCGGCGTCGGGAAAGTCGTCGACGTCGAAGTGGGTGGCGGAGCGACTGGGCGTACACCACGCTGATTCAGGGGCGCTGTACCGTGCGGCAACGGCGGCGCGGTTGCGCGCTGAGGGCGCCCCGGACGTTTGGACGGAGCAGTCTGTGCTCGCCGCGGCCGCTGCCGTGACCTTTGTGCCCGGAAAAACCAGTTTTGAGGTGCGACTTGATGGTACGGCGGCCGACGAAGAGCTCCGCGGCGCGGGCGTGACGGATCAGGTGAGTCTCGTCGCCAAGATGCCGAGCGTGCGTGCCTGGGTGAACGAGCGGATCCGCGAATGCGCGCTGGGCTCGTCGATTGTGGTTGACGGCCGTGATATGGGTACGGCGGTTTTTCCGGATGCGGCGTTGAAGATTTTCTTGATCGCCGATCCGTGGGAGCGCGCGAGACGCCGGCTGGTGCAGCGCCTGGGGCGTTCGCCGAGTGAAGACGAGATTGCAGTGGAGACAGATGACATTGTCAAGCGTGACGCCAAAGACGCGACGCAAACGCAACAGGCGGCAGACGCGATTCTCATTGATACGACGTACCTGACCCAAGCGGAGCAAGTGGACCGTATCGTGGCACTGGCTCGGGCAGTGGGAGGTTGAAACTGCTTGCCACGGGTTCGCGGGGATTAGGAACGTAGTACCGCGGATCCTTCTTTAGGTGACAAAAGAAGAAGGCGGCGGAATGTCGGGCGGGTGCCAAAATTCAGTACCATTCCAACGTTGATTCCCGCTGCTTTCAAATAGGTTAAAAGTTGGGTTTCATGTGCAGGCATGATCCGGACTGCAACTTTGCATTCGACAATTACTTTGCCTTGTACAATAAGGTCAGCCCGGTAACTGCCGACTACCTCGCCTTTGTACTTCACCACGAGCATTTGTTCTCGCTCGCACGGTACTCCGCGTCCGGCCAGCGCGATCGGCATGGCGCGTTGGTACAGTGCCTCAGGAAAGCCGAATCCGAGATCATTGTAAACGTCGTAAAAGGCGCCAATAATCTGGCGAGAAAGATCGCCGTGCACGAGCGCCAATCCGGTGCGCGAAGTTCCAATTGTCATTATCCGTGTTGATCCGCTAGTAGATCCATGAACATCCGTGGCAACGCCGGTTTACTGGCCATCAAAACGACGCGTGCGATGGCGCTCGATTTTGGTCCATCGTTAGGCGGCGTTTGCAGAGAAACAGCTTTGCCACGGATTACCCGGATAACAGCACGGATGAACTCGGATTTTGGGGGGGGGGAACAGCAGCTCGCCCGGAAAGGGTAGTTCCCCCAGTGCTTATCCGTGTTAATCGCTTGGTAAATCCGTTAAATCCGTGACAAAGCCGGAAGACCCGGCATAATATCGACGCCTGCGGTGGCTCTCGATTTTAGTCCGACTCCATGCGGCGTTTGGAGAAGAACAGCTTTGCCACGGATTACCCGGATAACAGCACGGATGAACTCGGATTTTTTTTGGGGGAACAGCAACTCGCCCGGAAAGGGTAGTTCCCCCAGTGCTTATCCGTGTTAATCGCTTGGTAAATCCGTTAAATCC